>NZ_JBBBVQ010000013.1:0-171102 GCF_037199735.1 Oryzifoliimicrobium ureilyticum
CTGAGCCAACTGGATGCGGCCGGCCCTACCGAACAGATCGCCGAGCTTCTTCAACTGTGCCGTCTGCTCCGGATAGCGATCGAACACCGTGACGATGCGGTTCTTCGTCATCGTGCGCAGCCGCACGTAAAACATCCGCTCGCGCAGGGCGACGCGCAGCTCTCGGGCCTTGTCGGTTGGCGCCCAGGCCTCCGGCACCAGGTCGGCCCGCAGCAGATGCGCCAGCACCGTCGCGTCGATCTTGTCGGTCTTGATCTTGGCGTCGGCGATCGCCTTCACCTTCAACGGATGGGCGAGAACGACATCGTCACAAATGTCGTCGAGCCAGTCGTACATCACCATCCAGTTGCGCGTCGCTTCGACAACCGCATGGCTGTTTTCCCGGTAGCGTTCGAGAAACCCACCGAGCGACTGGCGATCGTTCTTCACCCGGCCGGATCTCAGCGTCTTGCCGCTGCTGTCCTGGACGACAAGGTGGCTATAGGATTTGTGGTAGTCCACGCCGATATGGTATTCATAAGAGGNGTAATGTCTTCCCGGCTGAGTCCTGCACCACCAGGTGGCTATAAGACTTATGATAATCCACTCCGATATGGTATTCATAAGAGGCAGTCATGCTTCCAACTCCCGTGTTGAGATCTGCAAAACCCCAACAGGATAAGCCGAAAGGCTGGAAGTGTGACTGTCCCTCGATCTTCACCGGCATCTCAGTGATCCGTTCTATCGGCGGAGGTGCCCTCTTTCATGCCACCTCCTTTTTGAAAAAAGATCATCAGCTCAGGCGATTGAATTTCCGGCAGTGGCCGGTCGCGACCTCACAGGTCTTGAACGTGATAATCCACCTGATGTCTTGAAATGCGCATACCTTCGAGGTCGGCCTTTACTCTGAGATGTAAAGGATGATCCACGTAGGATCTAAGGGCATCGGCGTCTACAAATTCGGAATAGAGCACGACGTCACAGGCATAGGAAATGCGACTGCTATCGATTCCGATTTCCAGTTTCTTCAAACCGGGAATCTGGTCCGCCAGCGCTTCGAACTTCTCCTTGACGATCAGCGCAGTTCGCCGCTTCTCTTCAGGTGTCTCACCACTGACGTTCCACATGACAATATGCTTGATCACTGGACAGTCTCCATCTGCATGGGGCCGGACAAGGCGCACGCATTCTTAATGGCGCGAACCTGATCCGAGCCGGCTATGTTTACGGGTTCGTTTTTCGCTTCCGCGCGCTACCAAACGGAGCTGGTCGGCGGCTTTTTCCTGGGGCGATCCATCTTCTTTTCCACGCCATCATCGACCACGTGTGCCGACCCCAAAACGGAGAGCCAATCGATGACTTTTTCCCACAGCATGGCGAGCGTCCTTCCCATGTCATGTCCTCCCATTTTGCTTCCTCCTCTCTATTGTGAAGATCGCCTATCACTTCCTGGGCGCTTTCAACGATGAGCGACGATCTCCCTAGGCCCGCTGCGGCCTTTCCCCCTCATAAGCATTCGATAACAGATGGCGAAGACCAGCCTTTTCCAGAGGTCGCGGGTTCCAGTAGGCGTTCGACATTGCTTGCTCGACAGCAGCCTCGACACCATCGGCAGGCATCCCCATCGATTTCAGCTGCATCGAGGCCCCGAGACTGGATGCTAGATCGTAAAGTCCTGTCGCTGCATCATTTGCGCCCAGAGCCTTTGCTATAGTGGCCATTGCCGTGGGCGCCGCCGATGCATTGTAAGCAACGGCATGCGGCAGAACCGCCGTATGCATGGGGGCATGGGGCAAATTGAACATTCCACCCAATGTGTGGCAGAGCTTGTGATGCAGCGCCATCCCAACAGAGCCGAGGCACACGCCGCACAGCCATGCACCATACAGCCCCTTGGTCCGGGCTTGTCGGTCGCCAGGGTCTTTGGCAATCGACGGCAACGCTTGCGCGAAAGCTGCAATTCCCTGTTCAGCCAAGAGCGAGATAATTGGATTGGTCTCACGCGCGTAAAGCGCTTCGACCGCATGGGCCAAGGCATTGAGGCCACTCGTGACAGACATTGAGACCGGCAATGTCAGCGTCAGATCGACATCGTAAACGATGACCTCAGGAAGGATACGCGCATCGGACTTGGTGACTTTGCGCCCATTTTCCGTCTCGCCCAAAATCGGGGTTGCTTCGGATCCGGCATAGGTCGTCGGCACCACAATCTGCGGCAGATCGGTTCGAAATGCGATGGCTTTCCCAAGACCTGTCGTCGAGCCGCCGCCGATCGAAATGACGGCGTCCGCCCCGACTGTCTCGACGACCTGCATCGCATCCGAAGTTATCTCCACCGGCGTATGCATGGTGGCCTTCGAATAAATGCCGGCAACACGATCGCCAAGGTGACGAGCGATCTCCTCAGCATGCCCGGCCTGTTCAGGCGTGGATAGGACAAGCACGCGGTGAACGCCGAGCCGGTTAGCCTCATCTCCAAGGCGCGAAATCGTTCCGCTGCCGAAAATGACCCGAGCCGGATTCCCATTGTAGACAAAATCGTCCATCTCTATCCCCCAGCTAAGTTTTCCGCGGGCGCCAATACGAAATCAAAGTCGGAGCGCCACAGAGTTTCACCACCCTCGACCCGGACGAATGGAGCAATCAGCGTCTTCTTCACGCCGAACACGGCGTCAGAGGTGAGGTATTCATCGCCGCCGACGAAGGTATGAGTCACAAGCTTTTGGAACCCTTTGGCGCGGATCATGTAATGCATGTGGGCTGGTCTGTAAGGATGGCGTCCAAGATGAGCCAACATCTTTCCCACAGGACCGTCGTCTGGAATGGGATAAGAGACGGGTTTGATGCCGACGAAGCTGTAAAGCCCGTCTGCTCCAGTTATGAAAACGCCGCGATTGTTCCATCTCGGCTGGATGTCCGGCTGCTGCACATCATAGTACCCTTCCGCATTGTCAGACCAAACATCGATGTGCGCTCCCTCGATGGGCTTGCCGTCAAGATCGATGACCCGTCCAGTAAAGAGGCAGCTTTCGCCTTTGCCATCCAGACAAATCTGTTCGCCCATTTGGCGAACAGGCGCGCCTTCAACGTGGAACGGCCCGAAAACTGTATTTTCGGTTGCTCCCTCAGGACGACGATTGTTGATCGCATCGACGAGCATGGACACTCCGAGTGTATCGGAGAGCAGAATAAACTCCTGCCGTTCCGCACTGCAGATCTGACCAGTCTTTGTTAGAAAGCCGATGGCATATTCCCATTCGCTTTGTGTCAGTTCGACCTCGCGCGCGAATTGGTGGAGATGCTTCACCAGACCCGCCATGATGGTGGCAAGCCTCTGGTCGACATCCTTGCCCATTCGGTTGGTCACCGTCTCAATGGAATTTTCCTCGGTGAAATAACCAATTTCTGACTCGTGTCTATCGGTCGCCTCGCTCAAATCACACCTCCTTCAGATCACGGAATAATCCGGTCTGCGCGTAGCCTGTCGAAAGCGTCGGTGAAGGATTCCGTCGTGTCCTGATAGGCGAGGAAACCCAGCTTCCTGCTTCGGGTCATGTCATTGAAGGTTTCAACCTGACGCCCCAAATCAGCGTCCGTATGCCAAAATGACGCCACGCGAGAGAGAGGGTTTGGCTTCAGGTTGTGCTTGGCAACAAGTCTTTCCCAGATCGGACCTGCCTCCGTCAATTTCGCTTCCAGAGGATCTGGCTTGCCAGGGTAAGGAGCCGCCTCAATGTCGAAATAGGCTGCGATGCGCGGCCAGAGCCATTTCCAGCGGAAGATATCGCCGTTGACGATATTGAAGGCCATGTTTCCTGCGGCCGGCGTGGTTGCGGACCAGGCAAGTTGCTTGGCTAATATCCGCGCATCCGTTACGTCAGTCGCCGCCTGCCACTGCTCAGGAGATCCCGGAAACAAGAAAGGCATTCCTGTCTCTTTGCAGATGGACGCATAGATCGCGAGCGTTGCAGCCATGTTCATCGCGTTTCCGACCGCATAACCGATCAGCGTATGCGGGCGATGCACCGACCATGTGAACTTCTCGCGCTCAGCTGCAGAAAATACTTCGTCTTCCTGTACGTAGTAGAAATTCTGGTTGGGCAGGCGTTCCTGTTCTTCTCTGAATGGCGTCTCAGGAGCCACCTTGGCATAGGATTCAAAAGGACCCAGGTAGTGTTTCGTCCCAGTCACCAGCGCAACGTGCCGAACGCCGCGGCCTTGCAAAGCGTCCAGCACGTTTTTGACAATACCGCCATTTACCCGGCAGTTTTGTTCCTCCGTGTCCTGGCGTGCCCAAGCGGTGATAAAGACATGGGTCGGAGAGACATCGTCAAGCGCGTTGCTGACCGATTGCGCGTCGGTGAGATCGCATTTTGAAGTTTCGACGCCTTTAAGTGGGCTCTCGCTTCGCGAAAGCCCCGTAATCTTCCAGCCGCTTTGAGACAAAAGTTGCTCAGCTAGATTACTGCCGGCAATACCGGTAGCTCCGACGATCAGCGCGTGATTTTCCATAGGATCAACCGTTCAAAAGAGTAATCTTGATGCTCTTGGTCGCGTCCTTGCCGAAACTGAAGGCGTCCACCGCATCGGTCAGCGCGTAGTCATGGGTCTGGATCGGCGAAAGGTTGATGCCGGTGCGCTCCAAGAAGCGAATTGCTGCCGGCCATACGCCCGGCGAGCCGATACAGCCTCTGACAGTCAAGTTTTTCATCTGGATCTGACCAAGGACAGACGGGACCTTTCGGCCGATGTTGATGCCGACCATAGACATCCTGCCGTCCTCCTTCGCATAATCGAAAGCGGCAGCCAGTGAAGCATCGTGTCCGGACGCTTCGATGACAAGGTCCGCGCCTTGGCCGCCTGTCATTTCCCGAATGCGCTCGGCTGCACCGCCGTCAGATGGATCGATCGCGGCATCGGCGCCGAGCTTGACGGCAACATCGCGTCGGGTTGCAAGGGGATCGACGACGATGACACGTGCACCCATTCCGATGGCGGCAGCTGCGGAAACAAGTCCTATCGTTCCTCCGCCGGATACGACGACAGTCTCGCTGGCATTCGTACCACCAGAGCGCATGACCGCGTAAAAACCGCATGTGAATGGCTCAATTAGAGCAGCCTTCTTGTCGTCTACGGCATCGGGAAGCTTATGCAACCACTCCGGATTGACGTTGAAAAACTCGCGGTCAGCTCCGCTCATTGAAAAGCCGAAGTGATGAAGCCGTTCCGGGGTTCGAACAACGCACTCGCCGACAACACGATCACCAACCTTGAACCCTGTGACATTGCGTCCGACTTCAACGATCTCACCGCTCCATTCATGTCCCGGCGTGACCGGATACGAAATCGGGATGATATAGCGTCCCGCGAGAAGCTCGTAATCGGAGTGACATATGCCAACGGCACGGGTTCGCACGAGAACCTCGTTCGGCGAAATTTCCGGCATTGTTGCATCGACGATGACCGGCCTGTCGGGCGCTTCGAATACCAAAGCCTTCATGTTAATCCTCCACTTACAGTTGCTCGACGACGCCGGAGCGCGCTGAGCGAATGATCGCTTCCAGAAGCGCGATATTGTTGATCATGTCCTCGCCCGTAATCGGATAGGCGGCGGTCCCGCGCACAGCGCGCGCAAATGCACGCAAATTGTCACGAACCGGTTCGGCGGGGGCGACCTCACGAACGGTGATGGGCTTGTCCTTCCAGCCTTCCGTCACAATCCAGCCATCTGGAGCTTCGACATGCGCCTTGTCGCGCACTTCGATCCAGCCAAGGGTACCGAAAACGGCAAAGCGCGAGATGAAAGGAGTCGCGAGCGTTGCGGATACATAGGCAGATCCGCCATCCTGGAAGCGGATATGGGCGCTCATCGTATCGCCCTGCGGGATACTGGATGCCAGATTCTCGCAAACCACACGCACGTCCTTGGCTGGGCCCATTAACTTGACGGAAAGATCGGTGAGATGAATTCCGGTTGCTGTCATGCCACCGGCCGGCGCCTGTTCGGCATTCAGCCGCCAGTTGGACGGATCAAGGTTCAGGAATTTGTCGTGGCTGAAGTTCGATTCGATCTGCAACAGCCGCCCGAGCTTACCGCTGGAGGCCGCATCAAGAATCTCAGCGATTGGCGGCTCGAAACGACGTTCGTGCCCCATGCCGAGCACCAGGCCGGCATCCTGGCAAAGCGAAACCGAAGCCTCGGCATCCTTCCTGGTCATAGCCAAAGGCTTTTCGCAGAACACATGCTTACCAGCGCCAACCGCACGGGCAATTTGGTCCTGATGCAACGAGTGGGGCGTTGCCAGAACCACTGCCTCGATATTCGGATCATTGAGAGCATCGGCAAGATCTGAAGAAAACTGCAGACCGAGTTCACTGGCGAAACCGGCAGCCTCGGGATTTGGGTCAATGCCACGAATGAAGTGCATTTCCGCCTCGCCGGCATTGACCAAGCTGGCCATTTTCTTGCCCCACCAGCCAAGCCCGACGATTGCAGCAATGACAGGACGATCTTCTCTAATAGTCATCTGTTATCCACCCGCTTGTTGAAGGGATGAATGTTAACGGTCTTCCAGACACCTGCTGCCGTGAACGGGTCAGCCTTGTTGAAGGCAACAATTTCCTCTTTGCTTTCGGCTTCGAACAGGAACAGCGAGCCGATCATGGTCTCGTTGTCATCCGCCAAAAGAGGTCCTGAAATAACTGTTTTGGTCGTTCCAGACGCAAGATATGCCTTGTGAGCCTCATAATTTGCGAGGCGTTTCTCGACGGAGTTCGGATGATCGAGACAATGAACGATGAAGTGCATAATTGATAACCTCGGTTTTCTGCCACTCGGGGGTCAGGTGTGGCCGTTTCAAAATTCGCTGCTTGCAGCCACCGCGATCGAAGGCCTTCGACTGCTTAGCCTTTCATGTTGACAAGGATCTTCATGTGAGATGCGTTCGGGTCGAGAAGCGCTTCGAAGCCTTTCTCAACGACATCGTCAGGGGAGATCTCGGCGGTAACGATCTGCTCGACAGGGAAGATGCCGGCTCCGATCATTTGCGCGATCCTTGGCCAGATCGTCACCGGATAACACCATACTGCTTCCACTGTGATGTCCTTCAAAGCCCACAGCATGGCATCGATCGCCGCCGGTTTGACGTGCAATCCAACCTGCACCACCGTGCCTTGGCGCTTGACGGCTTTGGCGCACAGATTGAGCGAAGCTTCAGCGCCAACGCATTCCAGCGCAACATCGACACCCACACCTTCTTCGGTATGCTCACGAAAGAGTGCATCCGTGTCGGTCTCACGCGGATCGAAAACGATAGCTTCCGGCACGAGCTTCTGAGCCAACATCCGCCTATTGGCGTTCAACTCCGAGACGAAGATCGTGGTGGCCCCGGCAGCACGAGCCGCCAGGAGCACAAGCGCACCAATCGGACCGACGCCGGACACAAGGACCGTGCTTCCGGCTTCCACTCCGCCCCGGTCGACACCATAGACCGCAACAGCAGCGGGTTCGATCATAGCCGCCTGCACATCACTGACGCTATCGGGAACCGGAAATACGTTATAGCCATTCAGAACCGCACGCTCCGCCATGCCGCCCCAGTCCCAAGACAGACCGAAACACGCCATTTTTTCGCTCAGGTGAAAAAGGCCGCGCCGTCCATAATAGTCATCGCGCGGAGAGATGAGCGGCTGGATGGAGACTCGCGATCCGGGTGACACATGCGTGACGTTCTTGCCCACCGCAACGACTCGTGCTGAAAGCTCATGGCCCAGGATCTGCGGCAGTGTTGCACCGGAATAAACGTGAGGCGTATTCGGCGTAACGATCGGTCCGGCGATATATTCGTGCAGGTCGGTGCCGCATATGCCGCACACGAGCGGCTCGATCAGAACCATATCATCGCCAAGCGGACCTGACGGTTCTGGAACGTCTTCGACGCGAATATCCTTTTTCGTATAGTAGCGAACCGCTTTCATTTTCGTTCCTCTTCGTGTGTCGCCCGATACAGCGCTCCAGAGCGCAACAATTCAGCTCGCAAGCTGCAGCTCAATTCATCAAAGTCAGATCAGCACCATGCCGCCATCGACCATGAGCGTCTGGCCGGTGATGTAATCGGATGCCGATGAGGCGAGGAAGGTCGTCATCCCGGTGATGTCCCTTGGTGTCGAGACGCGACCGAGCAGGATCGATTGCGAAAATTCGTTTATGGCTTGTTCCGGCTTCGAGGTGAGGCCGTGTTCCATGAACTCTCGATCGAGCTGCTGCCACAGTTCTGTTGCGACGACGCCTGGACCGAAGCAATTGACCGTAATGTGATGCTCCGCCAGAGCACGCGCGGCTGCCTGCGTGATCGCCACCACTGCAAATTTGGAGGCACAGTAGTGTGCAAACAAAGGATAGCCTTGCTTACCCGCTATCGATGCTGTGTTGATGATTTTACCGCCGCTGCCTTGAGCAATCATTTGCCTAGCGGCTTCCTGCGTCCCGATCAGAACACCAACGCCGTTGATCTTCATGATGCGGTCGAAATCTTCTTCAGTTACCTCAAGGAACGGACATGTCTGGCTGATGCCCGCATTGTTGAACATCACATCCACCCGACCGAAGTGCGATACGGCCTCAGCAATAAGGGCTTTCACGCTAGCGCGATCCGACACATCGACGGACGCGGCCTTCGCCTGCCCTCCTTGCGAGACAATTCGTGTAGCCACAGAATCGGCGGCATCGCGGTTCAGATCGGCAATAATGAGTTTGGCGCCTTTCGACGCAAGATCAGTTGCAATCGCGGCACCGATGCCCCGGCCGGAGCCGGTGACAATCGCGACCTTATCCTTCACAGATTCGCTCACTGAACATCTCCTCCAAATCCCACGTCCTGATACGGCCGGTGATAAAATCGATCCGCATCTTGAAGGTGGGCCAGTAATCGCGTTTAGAAGGACAGGCCTGCGTTACCTCCTAACGCAAATGTCCGACGACCACGATGTGAGGCTAGTTGATAAGCGTCACGCCTAACAAACCCATTATTATCCAATATGGATATTTTACCGCGGGCATTCTGTTCTCAGCGGGTCATATTGGACTTGCGTGAAGACTGCGGCCGCCATCGATCTGTGGTCTGCAGCATCAAGCATTTCTCATGACGATATGGCCAACGAGCTTGAGGAAGCCGGCCAGCGGGAGATACGGGAGGACAGGATGAGCAAGAAATTTTCAATCGGTTGGGCTGGAATTGGCAAGATGGGAGCGCCCATGAGCCGCCGTGTTCTCGACTCTGGCTATCTCCTCCATGTTTACGAGCCCTTGCCCGAAAATCGCGCAACGATCGTGGCCGAGGGCGCAAATGTCTCCCATTCGATCGAGGACTTATGCGCCGCCTCAGACGTCATCGTCCTGACGATCCCGAATGATGCCGTCCTGCGTGATCTCGTCTTTTCGCCTGGGGGTCTTGCCAGCGTTATGAAAGACGGACAGACGCTCGTTGAAATGAGTACGGTGTCTCCGGCAATCTCTGCAGAAGTCGGCGAGGCGATGAACAGCCTTGGTGTAGCTTATCTGCGCGCCCCGGTCTCGGGCAGCACGACCACGGCTTCTTCCGGAACACTGTCAGTCATGGCGTCGGGCCCTGAAGATGCGTACAAATTCGTGGAGCCGATGTTCGAGTGCTTTGCCTCTCGGCGTTTTTACGTAGGCCAGGCCGAAGAGGCCCGCTATCTGAAGCTCGTCTTGAATGCCCTGGTTGGGGCTACCTCCGCCCTCCTGGGCGAAGCTTTGGCGCTCGGCTTAAAAGGTAACCTGACGCTTGAGACGATGCTTTCCGTTATTTGCGAAAGCGCGGTCTCCTCTCCCCTGATTGCTTACAAGAGGGACCAACTGCTCAACCGAAATTTTGATCCCGCGTTCTCAGTCTCCCAGATGATGAAGGATTTTGATTTGATCTTGGGAGCAGCGCGAACCGATCATGTTCCGATGTATCTCGCCTCCATGATCCGTCAGCAATACGAAGCGGCTTACACCGAGGGACTGGCAGAAAAAGACTTTTTCGTGCTCTTCGAACAGGCTGAACGGCTTGCCGGGCTTACGCCCAATCCAGCTCCGTGATAACCCCTAAAATGAGCCTGTCGATGTCGTTACGAGTCCGCTGCCTTAACGGCGCTGGCGCGATGATCATCAAGGAAGATTGACACGACGGACGGGAGGCCGACGTGAACGAATACGAGATGCTCCGGGTCATAGAATTTCTGGAAAAGGCCCGACGACCTTTCCAGGACGTGGTCAGCGATTTCGACGCGGATCCGGTGTGGAAGATCGTAACCTTTCTTATCAAATCCCACATCCGCAGTCAGACAGTGACGATATCGACCTTGGGGCAGGAATCCGGCATTCCTTACGCCACGTCGATGCGCCTCATCAATCGTCTGATCGAGGCCGGCTACATTGTGAAAGTCGCCAAAGGTCGGACGGGCAAGAGCTTTGCGCTTCAGCCGAGTGAACGTTTGCTGGAATCATTTCAGGTTTATGCCGGGAGGATGAAGTCGCTTCTCGCGCAAACGCTGGGATACCGAAGTGGTGAGCAAGAGGACGATTACTATTTCGGTGGGACGCCCTTAGGCTCTCACATCATCCCGCCGATGCGCCTTGTCCAGAAGCGGGTTGAATCTCAAATCGAGCTTCGCTTTCTTTTGAACGACGACAATTATTTCTCGGCCATGCGCAACATGTGGGCCGACTTCCGGAACAATCTTGCTTCCCGCAAGAACTTCGATTTGCTGCCGCTACCCGATCTTTATCGGCTGGTCCTTAAAAATCGATCCAATTCAGTCTCCGATTACGATGTGATTGCGATCAATATTCCCTGGCTCGGAGAGTTTGTCGAAAAAGGCGTCATTCGCTCCATGGACACGCTCATTCAGAAGACGGGCATCAATCCACTGGATTTTCATCCCTCCATCTGGTCGACGGCAAGGTGGAATGGCCGCGACTACGGCGTTCCGGGATACTGTACGGTCGCGATCCTCGCGGCACGCAAAGACCTATTCTCCGACGCGGGACTGGATTTTCCGCGTACTTTCGAGGATGTGATCTCTGCTGGCCGCCACTTTCACTCGCCCTCCCATGACATGTATGGCGCCGTTTGGGACGGTGCACGAGGGATGCCGATCGCCTCAAGCTTCATGTTTTTCCTCGGCGCTTGTGGACAGCCGGCCATCTCGCTGCGCAAGACGAGGACGGGCTTCACCCTTGAGGGTGTTGATTTAGAGGAACTCCACTGTACCATTTCCTCCGACGCCGGATTGGCCACGCTTGATTTCATGCGGCGACTGATCGACATCTCGCCTCCGGATATTCTGAGCATGGCCTGGGACAGAACGCTAGACGTTTTCATGAAGGGAAAAGCGAGCCTCGGCTATTTCTGGACGATGCGGGCGGCACGTTTTGAATATGATGTGCACTCTGTGGTCAAAAGGCGTGTAGAATATATACCTCAGCCTTCCGGTCCAGGCGGAACACGGGCGTCACCAATCGGAGGCTTTTTGTTCTGCATCCCAACAAACCTGCCTGATGAACGCGTTGAATTGGCAGCCGATGCAATCGCCTGGATGGCTTCCCGAGAGGCGATGAAGGCTCACGTTAAAAACGGCTTCCCCATCGCTCCTCGCTTTTCCGTCAGTGCCGATCCGGAAGCAGCGGCAAGTTCGCCAATCGTGAGGTTTGTGGATCAGTTAGCAAAGAAAAACCTGCTGCACACATGGCAGCGGCCGAATATTCCTCAATATACACGGCTAGAGCGGATCCTGGGCGAAGAGGTCCACAACGCGTTGTGCGGATTAAAGTCAGATAAGGATGCCCTTGCGGATGCCGCGAGGGAAATTGACCGGCAACTGAAGACCGGTTCAACAGCCATTCCATCCGGCGCTTTCCTATCTCCTGAAGAGGCATGGCGGTCGTAGGTAGACAACCGTCAGTATGAGCGACGTGCCGTTTAAGTTCTCCAGTTTCGCAAGCTCGGCCCAAGACGTACATGCTCCGGTAAGCGACCGAATTTCCTCAGCCCCTATCGAAGGCAAAGCCTTCTATCGTGTCGGATCGGCGCAAAGATCTTGTTGACCGACGGTAAAACGCCAAAAAATAATCGCCCCGAAAAACGCAGTCGAATGAGATCAACAAAGCACGCGCCCGGCAGGGTGATCAAGTCTCGTTATTTGGCCGGGGCAAACTTGAAGAGTGTGAAGGAATCATCTGACCAGCCCTGATGAAACCAGGGAGAATCTTGAATATGGGAAGCCGTGATGTACATCGTCCCGTCCGGCCCTTGGGCGAAGGTGTCCGGCCAGCGAAGCCGACTATCCTGGAGCAGCGGAACGACCTTGCCATCGGACCCCAGGATTTTAATGCCGTCGTTTTGCATGGTGCTGAGGTAGATGCGGTTCTCATCGTCGATCCACAGGCCATCTGTCGGCTCGGTATCGGCGTATTTCTCTGCTCTGGCTGCAGACGGATCTTGATTTGCTCGCTGCAGTGCCTCCGTCGAAATGCGATACATGGTCTTGCCGGTCAAGGCTTTCCAGTAAAGCGTCTTCCCATCTTTCGAGAGCGCAATGCTGTCAGCATTGAAGAGTGGTTGACGGCCATCCGGGCGGCGAAGCGGTTTCCCGTCGACCTGAACAACGACGTCTTTTTCGGACTGTGTGGATGGATCATCGCTCAGAACCCGCCACGACTTCCCGGATTTAAGGTCAAGAACCACCAGCCCGCCTGGTTGACCGGAATCTGTGAAATAGGCGAACGCTCCGTCGGGTGCGATGCGAACATCATTAAGATAGCTTGCCGGACCAGCGACGTCGGGCGCAAAGGGATAAACGCGTTTGACGTCATTCGTTTGCAGGTTGATCTGAACTAACTTTGGGCCGTCCTTGATTGTTTTTTCGCTGTTTGGTGCGGCGGGATCGACGACAAAGAGCGACCCTCTCCCGTCGGCAACAACGCTTTGCACCGTCACGAAGTGATCCTTCGCAGATATCTCCGACATCTTCGCGTTACGCCAAGCATTCCACTCATTGTTGGGATAGGACTTTATCGAGCCGTCCGTCATGACTTCGGCGACGGAGACTGGAACGTCTTCGCTCCAGCGCGGAAAGTTGACGAATATTCGGCTGTCCTCAGAGACGGTCACTCCGGTAACCTGATGCTTGAACGTCGCAACCTTCTGCAGCCGGTCATCCGTCTTGCCGGCTACGGGCGCAACCAGTTCCTTTGCCTTGTTCGTCAGCCTTTCCATTGTTTGCGCATTGGAGAGCGTTGGTGATGTAAGAGCGATGATCACTGCTGCGCTCGATAGGACGCTGGGGATAAACATCCGTTGCATAAGGGCCTCCGTTCGTTGGCCCCTCGAACCTCGTAGATGTCGTAAAGTTCCTGTTTGATCGATTGGCAGCCACACAGCAGGCTTTCGCCGAAAAGAAAACACAAAGCTCAAGTCGTGCGGGCTACACGCTTGGTGGAATAACGACTGACTCCGCAAAATCGGCGAATGCGCGTGCTTTTGCGCTTACCAATCTACCGGTTGGAAAGACAGCCCAAAGATCAATCGATGGAAGGTTCCAGTCTTCCAGGATCCGCACCACTGCGCCATTCTCCAGTTCCGGTGCAAACATCCAGTCGGAAGCAACCGTCAGGCCCAAGTGAGACAAGACGGCGGTCCGGATGCCTTCCGCAGCGCTGAAGCGTGTCCGGCCCGTCACGACAACGGATGCTTGCGTCCCCTCGCGATTGAAAGTCCAGGTGCTGCCAGTTTGGGTATAGACGACCGCCTGATGAGCTGCCAGTTCGGCAGGAACGAGCGGTATGCCGTGACGTTCGAGATATGCTGGGGTCGCCAACACGGAGCGGCGGCCTGTGGCAAGTTTTCGCGCAACCGCAGAAGAGTCAGGAAGGTCGCCCATCCTGAGCCCAACGTCTATGCCCTCCGATACGAGGTCGATCATGCGATCGTCGAGAATGACATCGACCTCGAGATCCGGATGGCTCGCCATAAATTGTGGGAGATGAGGCAGGATCATGATCCTGGCGAATGTCGTCGCAGCGCAGACGCGAAGCCGGCCTGAAAGGCCCGCACCTGCGCCCTTTGCCTCAAGTTCGGCCTCATTCGCCTCCTGGATCGCATTCCTGGCACGCTCAAAGAAGCGCAAACCTGCATCTGTTGGCGTTAAACCGTGGGTGGATCGCACCAGAAGGCGGACCTGCAGCCGGTCCTCCAGTTGGGCGATCGTCTTGGAGATCGCCGGCTGTCCCACACCGATCTGCCGCGCAGCCGCCGAGAAAGAACCCGTCTCCACCACACGCACAAAGGCCGTCATCGCCTGCAATCTGTCCATCGCTTATTCTCCTAGGGAATAAGCATTATCGCTTCATCCCGCCTGCCGCAACCTGTGAGGAATGGTCATAACTTCCCTCAACAGAACACGGTTTGTTGGAGTTAAACGATGATTGAAGTCTATGCCTTTGCCACGCCAAACAGCGTCAAGGTGCTGATTGCACTCGAAGAGATGGGGCTGCCCTACGAGCTGAAGCCGGTCAATGTCCGCAAGGGCGAGCAGAAGAATGACTTATTTCTTGCTCTCAACCCTAACGGGAAGGTTCCAGTTCTTGTCGACGATGGTTTCGTCTTGACGGAAAGCGCTGCCATTCTTGTTCATCTCGCAGAGAAAACCGGAAAGCTGTTGTCGCAGGATAATGTTAGCCGCGCACGGGTGTTCGAAGAGCTCTTCTTTCACGCCTCAGGTGTTAGCCCTGCCTTTGGAAATGCCGGCTTCTTCAAACGCTCGTCGCCAGAGCCGCAGCCAATTGCCGAAGCCCGCTTCACCAGCGAGGCAGAGCGGCTTCTCGGTTTGCTCGATGCCAAGCTCGCTTCGCAGCCCTTCGTCGCTGGAGATGCATTCACGATTGCCGATATTGCCCATTTCGGATGGATCTGGCGGCTGCAGTTCGCAGGTCTGACCCTTGAGGGCTGCCCAAACCTATCGCGCTGGTTTGAAACGGTGGGCGCCCGCCCCTCAGTCCAGCAAGCACTTCTGCGCGCCGAAGGCCTCGTCGAAAGCGCGGGATCTGCCGCCTGATCCTCCACCTATCAATTCATCCACACCTTGGAGAACCACCATGTCAAACTTCCAATCCTACAAAGACGGCTTTGCCAATGCTCGCCTCACCCGCACCCCAAGTGGCGTCCTCGAGGTCGCCCTGCACACAGATGGCGGCAAGCTCGTCTTCAACGGCCACACCCATGAGCAGTTCGTCGACCTCTTCCACCAGATCGGGTCGGATCCTGAAAACCGGGTCGTTATCCTCACAGGCTCCGGCGATACTTTCATGGATGCGATCAGCCCGGACGGTTTCGATTTCTTCTCGCCGCGCGGCTACGACAAGATTTTCCGCGAGGGGCGTAAGGTTCTCATGAACATCCTCGACATCGAGGTCCCGATGATCACGGCGCTGAACGGCTCGGTACTGCTTCACTCGGAATATGCCTTGTTGACCGATATCGTGCTGGCGACGCCAGAGACGGTCTTTCAGGACAAGCCGCATTTCGATTTCGGTATCGTGCCGGGCGACGGCGTTAATCTGCTCTGGCCTGAAGTCATTGGCAGCATCCGCGGCCGATACTTTATCTTGACACGCCAGGTATTGGATGCGGCGACCGCCAAAGAGTGGGGCGTCGTCAACGAGATCGTGCCGGCGGACAGATTGCTCGCCCGTGCTCATGAGATTGCCGAGGGCATTGCTGCACTGCCGCCGCTGACGTCAAGCTACACTCGCATTGCGCTGACCCAGAAACTGCGCCGGATTATCGATCAGGAAGGCGGCTATGGCCTCGCGCTCGAAGGTATCAGTGCCGCGGAAGTCGCCCGCTCGATGGCTGCCAACGGCTGATGACATCGTGCCGGCTCGCTCTGTCTGACGGCGCCAAAGCATAATCGTCCCCTACACCTCTACCGATACAACCTCAAGGAAGACGACCATGACCCTTCAATCCAAGCTCGATGCCTTCAAGGCCGATTTTGAAGCGGGCAAGCCGCCCTACAATATTCCCCACTCGGTCATCGAGACGATGCACCGTGCAACCGCCGAACTGATCGCCTCCGGAGCTGCGCAGAAAGCATTGAAGGCAGGCGACCGGCTGCCGGAATTTGCCCTTAATGATCCGGACGGCAATCCGGTGTCCTCCGTCGAACTACTGGCTCACGGCCCGCTGGTGATCAGCTTCTATCGCGGTGTCTGGTGCCCCTATTGCAATATGGAGTTGCAGGCTCTTCAGGAGGCACTGCCGCAGTTTGAGGCGCTCGGCGCAAAACTTGTTGCCATCTCGCCGCAAAACCCGGTCAACAGCCGCAAGTCGGTCCGCCAGAACGATCTCACTTTCCCAATCTTATCCGATCCTCGTAACGATGTTGCAGCCGCATTCGGCCTGCGCTTTGAGATGCAGGATTATCTGGTCGATCTTTACAAGTCGCTGAAGAACGACCTTCCTGCCTTCAATGGCGATACCAGCTGGACGCTGCCGATGCCGGCTCGTTACGTGGTGAGCCAGGACGGCATCATCCTTTATGCCAAGGTTAATCCGGATTATACGCGTCGCCCCGAGCCGGAAGACATGCTGCCAGCTCTGCAGGCAGCAGCAAACTACGCGGCTGCCTGATCCTATTTCCACCAAAGGACCCCGCCTCTTCAAAGGTGGGGTCGAGGAGTTTCCCATGAAGAGAAGATTTTTGATTACCGGGGCCAGCAAGGGTATTGGATTGGCTCTGACAAATCGTCTTGCAGAGCAGGGCCACACTGTCATTGGCATTGCCCGCAATAAACCCGACACGTTTCCCGGCCATTTGCATCAGCTCGACCTTTCAGCGCGCGCCACGGGCAATGAGCTTGCGACCATCGTGCGCGACGAGAAGATCGACGGGATCATCAACAATGTCGGCCTCGTCCGGGCCGAACCCCTTGGCGACATTGCTGTCGAGACGCTTGAAGAGGTCATGCGTGTCAATTTGCACCCGGCGCTCGTAGCAGTGCAAGCAGCATTGCCCGGCATGCGATCACAAGGGTGGGGACGTATCGTCAACATTTCGAGCCTCACAGTTCTTGGCAGCGTGGAGCGCACCAGCTATGCGGCGGCTAAGGCGGCATTGGTCAGCTTTACAAGAAGCTGGGCACTGGAGCTTGCCACCAGCGGTATCACGGTCAATGCCGTATCGCCGGGACCGACAGAAACCGAACTCTTTCGCGCCAACAATCCGGCCGGAAGCGAGGGAGAAGCACGCTATCTTTTCGGAGTGCCAATGCGCCGCTTCGGCCGGCCGGAGGAAATTGCCGCGGCGATCGCCTTCCTGCTGTCAGACGATGCCGCCTTCATCACCGGTCAAACCGTGCACGTCGATGGAGGCGCCTCGATAGGGAAGGCATTGGCGTAGAAGCCAACATCTTCGACAACTTGCCCTCCCTTCCCCACCGTCCATCCTGATCAAGATCATCTCACCAAGGAAGGGTCTTGTTGAAGCGATCCACATACCGCAGACCGGCTTTACCCCTATTTGCCTCGATCATATCGACGACAAGCGGAATGCTCTCGTCAATCGACAGCAAGGCATTTGAGCCACCCATGTCGGTACGAACCCAACCAGGTGCCACGAGGAGCAGCGTATGTCGGTCCCGCGCATGCTGAGCCGCGTAACCCTTCATCAGCATGTTGAGGGCGGCCTTGCTGGAGGAATAGAGTTGCCAAGATCCCGTTGCGTTTTGAATGCTGCCAAGCTCGGAAGTCATGATCGCAATCGTTCCCCCCGCCGGGACCAAGCTTCGTAAAAGCTCGGCGGCTCTTACGGGCGCAAACGCATTGACGAGCATCATGTCGAGAAAGTCACGCTCGTCAGCAACGCCTGGGCTGCTCTCGATAGCACGCGCAATCCCGGCATTGATGAAGAGAACGTCGAGGTTGCGGCCGGAAAGACGGTCCTTGAGGGCGTCGACGCTTTCTGCATTCGCGATGTCGAGCGTTTCGATGTCGAGACTTCCGAGGAACCGGCCACCAAGATCAGAGAGTTCTCGGGAAGGTGTCCGCACGGTCGCGATCACCCGCCAACCACGTTTGAGCCATTCTTCCGTAAGTGCGAAGCCGAGACCACGTGAGGCTCCAAGAACCAATGCCGTCGATTGCTGTGTCATGGCGTTTTCCTTTCTGCTTTTTGTTGGAGAAATAGCTCCGTTGAACTTCGAACGACAGCGCATATCAGTCACAACATTCCGGACAAGGAATCATGGAACCATGATCTATGACAGTCGGCTGCTTGCGGGCGTAACCGTTTTTATGGCGGTCGTTGACGCTGGGACAATGACAAAGGCCGCGGGCGCTTTGGGGATGACCCAGTCGGGCGTCGGCAGATCGATACAGCGTTTAGAAGCGCGAATTGGAATACGCCTCTTCGATAGGACAACGCGGACCATGAGGCTAACCGATGAGGGCAGACGATTTTGGGAGCGTGTTGGCCCACATCTGGAGCGGATTGAGGAGGCCGCTCTGGACGCCGCTGATGCGAAAGAGACAGTTCGCGGCAGACTGCGCGTAAGTGTCGATCCCTTCTTCTGCCGCCTGGTGCTTGCGCGCCAGCTCGCTGGATTTTTGGAACAGCACAATGAACTGCGGCTGGAGTTGATCATGCGCGATCACATTGGTGACTTGGTTGCCGATGCCTTCGACATGGCGTTACGGTTCGAGCCGCCGCCGGTCGCAGGTTTTACCAATCGAAAGATGCTGGAAACACGAATCTTGACCGTTGCGTCGCCGGGTTATTTGGCCCGGCACGGCCAGCCTCAGCATCCGCGCGACCTTATCCACCACATGTGCATTGATTATCAGGATCCAACAACAGGACGCGCCTTCGATTGGGAGTTCCACCGCGGCGCGGAAATATTCCCGGTTCGTCCGCCGGCACGATTGATGGTCTCCGACGTCGAGACAATGATCGCGGCTTGTTGCGAAGGAGCCGGTATCGCGCAAATCATGGAACTCGGGTCACGACGTATCAGGGAGAGCGGTCGCCTGATCGACATTTTTCCCGACTGGCCTGGCGAGACCTTCCCACTCTATGCTATTTTCCCGTCACGACGCCATCGTGCTGCGAAAGTCCGTGTCTTCACAGATTTCTGTCTGAAGCTGCTCGATGCGGGAGGTGAACTCTCTCTGCCGTAGCATGGAAAGACGTCGAAGCAATGAACCGTTGGTGCTCAAAGCGACAGTGTGCGACGCTCAAACAACGCAGCAAAACAGTCAGCTCGAAGTTCTGACGATGATCGCCGCCGCTTCGCCAGCTCTTTCCATATAGGTTGAATCGCGATGCAGCAGCACAACGGAGAATGCACCATCGAGAAGCAAAACGATCTGCTGAGCAATTCGGCGCGCCTCTTCAGGCTCATGCAGTTCACCAAGGACGAGACAAAGCCAGTCTTCGACGTTCCGCTTATGTCTGCGGCCGACAATGAGGGCGGGATGCCCGGGTGTCTGCACGAGCTCGACCGACGTGCGCAGAAAACCGCAGCCTCTCCACCTTTTTTGTCTTGCCGCTTTGGCAAGCTTTTGAAAGATGCTCTGGATCCTTTTTGGTAGATCGCCTTCCGCCTCAGCAAACCATCGCTTGAATGTCTCAAGGTTCGGTTGGTCGCGCTGTTCGAGATAAGCCGCGATCAAATCGTCTTTGCTGCGGAAATGGTAATAAAGGCCGCGCTTGGTAACCTTCGCCTTTTCTGCAATGGCGTCCATGCTGACCGCGTGGATACCCTCTTGATAAAAAAGCTGGGCAGCCGAAGCGACAATACGATCTCTAGTCGACGGTTTCGATTGGCTCATGGTGTTTAGTATACCGACCAGTGAATATACACAATCACTCCTACCGACTATGGTCTTCTTTCGAAAACCAGACAAGCCGGGCGTCCTCCATGTGCCAATCCCAATCCGTCGAACTTATCTGTGGGGACCAGACGCGGCTTGCCGGCGACCTTTGGCTGTCGCGCTCGGGCGCAGCCGGGAGCATTATCATCAATTGTGCCACGGGCGTGGCCGCACGCTACTATCACCGATATGCAGCATTTCTGGCAGAGCACGGGTTTGATGTCCTTACCTATGATTATCGCGGCATTGGTCGCTCACGTCCGAACAGCCTCAAAGGATGTTGCTATCGATGGCGTGACTGGGGCGAGCTTGACGTCGAAGCCGCCCTGCAATTCATGCACGCGCAGGGCCGTGGCAATGCGGTCCTCGTGGTGGGACATAGTATTGGCGGCTTTCTCCTCGGACTTGCAAAGAGTGCCCCGCTTGTCACACGGGCCCTGACGGTCGGCGCCCAATATGCCTGGTGGGGCGATTACGCGAGCCAGAGCCGTCGAGCCCTCTTTTGGAAGTGGCATATCGTGATGCCAATCCTGACATTCGCCTGCGGGTATTTTCCGGGCAAACGGCTAGGATGGCTGGAGGATCTTCCGGCCGGCGTTGCTTACGAGTGGAGTTTCCGAGGGCCCCGGTTCGAGCGCAGTCACACACGGAAAAATAGACAGGACGTTCTACGGTGTGTGGCATCGGTCAAGGCGGATATCCTAGCGCTGTGCATTTCCGACGATGATCTCGGAACACCAGCGGCGATCGATCGCACGCTGGCTTATTTTTCTGGATCACGACGAACCACCGTCTTGATCGAGCCGGGCGACTACGGTCGCCGGGCGATCGGTCACTTCGGACTTTTTCATGACAGCCACAAAAACGGATTTTGGCTCGACACTCTTCTCTGGCTGCGGGACGGAACAAACCCTTGGCCCGACAAAATCGGAAAAGTCTACGTACCAGATACCCTGCCCTCATCTCCTCGATCGATCTAAATGATTGCAGAAGATCCCGAGGGATTAAAAAGCCAATTTAGGCTGTGCTCGTCAATCCATCTCGGGATGTTGATCAGGTCGATTGTCGTGATGAAAAGCCCGCTAGCACGACCGTCACTTGCTTCATTCGTTGATCAAAAGTGCCCGCATTTTTAGTCATGGCCGTCCGACATGATAGTGTGTCCTTCCGACTAAAGTTACGCTTCGCCCCAGATCGCCTCGGCAGTTTTGACAACGAGTTCCAGCTTGCGCCGTTGGTCTTCTTCGGTAATGGCGTTGCCGTGTTCGGTGGAAGCAAACCCGCATTGCGGGGCAATTCCCAACTGATCCATATCGACAAACTTGCTGGAAGCGTCAAATTGCGCCCGCAGCCAGTCCGGCGATTCGAGCTCTGGTGTCTTTGTGGTGATGAACCCTGCCATGACCCTTTTGCGACCCTTCGGCAGAAGCTTCAGCGGCTCTAGTCCACCGGCGCGATCGGTATCATATTCCATGAAGTAGACATCGACACTGGTCTTATTGAAGATAGCGTCCGCAGCAGCATCATAGCCTCCCGATGCAGCATAGGTTGAGCGGAAATTCCCGCGGCACATATGCATCCCAATGACCATGTCTTGAGGACGATCCTTGATCGCCTCCTCGAGCATCCAAGCGTAACGATCAATAAGCCAATCAGGGTCTTGGCCCATGGCTTTGCGCTGTTCACGCTGCTTGGGATCGCAAAGGTAGGCGAAGAAGATGTCGTCGAGTTGTAGGTAACGGCAACCTGCAGCATAGAAGGCTGCGACCGCGTCGCGATAAGTGCGCGCAATATCGGCGAAGAGGACCTCAGGGTCCTGGTATTCCGCCGGGCGAACATCGGCAGGCTCGGTGCGGAAATGCACGCAGGAAGGGCCGGGAATAGAAATCTTTGGGCAGACCCTCGTATGCTCCTTCACAAAGGCAAAGTGCTCCAGCATCGGATGATCTGACGGAAAGCCAAGCTTGCCATTGATGACCGGATGTACCGGTGGGATCTGAGTGCCATGGAATTGCACGCCTTCGCCGCGGGTTTCCATATCCATGCCTTCAAGCATGCCCATGAAATCGAAGTGCCAGAAGGCGCGGCGCGCTTCACCGTCGGTCACGACCTTCAGGCCGACATCTTCCTGCATCTTGATAAGTGCTGGAATTTCCTCGTCCTCAATGGCATGCAATTGCGCAGCAGTCGCATTGGCATGTCTGGCATCCGCAACGCGGCGGGGGCGCAGGAGACTGCCGACATGGTCGGCGCGGAAGGGAGGTGTTGGCATCACTCTACTCCTCATAGATGTTTCTCATGGCACATAAAGCCGAGAGCCTCCTCAAATCCCAGCCCTCGGTCGCGACCACCTTTGCGAATAGATGGGCGTAATTAAGTCAGCCACGCACGGAGTCTCAACATCTGCTCCGGCCGCAGCATAACCCCTTTGGATTCACGACATCTCCAGGGTCAACTTGGCCAGTGCGGCTTCGTAAAACTCTAGGAAAATCCACGTCGAGGCAATCGGCGCCGCATTTATCGTGCGGCGCCTAGCGGCTTCAACGATCTGGAGATCGGTCAAGGTAATCCGGTTTCTGTCGGCGGACCTCGGTGGACCACGGGCGTCAGTTGACGTTGCGTCAGGGCCCAACGCGCAATTTCGTCTTTACGGGCAAACCAGACGTCGTCATGGCTCTTTGCATAGGTGAGGAAGCGATCAAGCGCCCGGATGCGGTTTGCATGGCCGCTTAGTCGGTCATGCATGCCGATCACCATCAGGCGACGTCTGGTTGCACCTTCCTCATAGAGTTGGTCAAATTCATCACGCAATGCTTGCTCGTGTGCATGTGGATCGTAGCCTTGAAACGGGAAATTCATATCGTTCATGTGAAGTGTGTAGGGCACCATCACAAGTTCTTGGTCGCGCACGGGGATGATGAAGGGCTCATCCCGGCTTGGTTCATCAATGCTGTAGAGGAAACCTAACTCGCTCAGGGTCTCGGAAATATGGATGGAATTGCGCATGAAATATGCGTTCCAACCAACAGGCTGCGTGCCCGTCACGCGCTTTATGGTGTCCACGGAATCCTTGATAAACGCTTTTTCCTTCTCGCGTGGTAGATCGTAGGAGGCTGTCCAGGTCGGTCCGTGGGCGCCCGCTTCATGGCCGCGCCTAACAATCTCGCGGGCCAGATCGGGATTTTGCTCAATCGCCTTGCCGATCATAAAAGACGTCACCTTGATGTCGTGCTTGTCAAATAGATCAAGCGCCCGCGCGATGCCCTCATTCACTCCATAGGCAAAGAACGCATTCGTTGGCTGGTCGGGAAAGCCGGGCTTTGTGGGTTCAGGCAGCGCACCGCCGGCTCCGGAAATCGGCTGTCCTGTCCCTTCAAACATGAGGGAAATACTAATGGCCAATCTAGCACCGTTTGGCCAAAATGGACCCGCTTTCGCATCAATCTTGTTTGTGGTCGTTGTTCGTTGGTCGCCCGCCTGAGCAACGGCTGATAGGGCTTGCGAAGCGATCGCCCCGGTTGCCGCAACGCTAACGAAGCCGCGGCGTGTCAATTCCAGTCTTGATTTCGGAAACATGATTTTCATCCGTTTGTTGCCACGCGAAGCCCGCGCTTGGCCGATGCGTAAAGACTATTCGCACGTCCAAGCTGACGCCCTCAGCGCAGGGATTTAGATGACAGGATGTCTGGTAAGCTTGCTACAGCAGGCTTCGCTCGTTTGCTTCAAGGCGCAAGCGTCGCGCCACCATCGACAGTGACAGTCGATCCGGTGAAGAAAGAGCTTGATCCGGCATGAAGGTGACGTGAGCCTGTCGTTTGGGTCGCCTATCGGCCGGACAGGCACCCAGTTTGCAGCCCCTTAAACATCATCAGCCAGTTATCCGCCCCGATCTTCGCGCTCTGCCGCTCATGATGCCGGGGTTTTCATAACAATTGATCCTGCGCTGGTTGTTATGAGAAGAACATATGTCCATCCGATATCAGGCAGTAGATGCCCGACGGTCCTTGCACTCGTTCTCGCAAGTCACGAATAAAGACATATTGGAGCATCGGGCGACAACGATCTTGCTTTCGAGCAGATTAAACGTGCGCCGCCAAAGACCGACAAATCGAGAGGGCCTATGCGATGCTTTCAGATAAGTACGGTGGGCGTCGCGGCCCGGCGAGATTGCACCAGGTTTGATATCTCGCTGTAAAGGATATTTTGTGATCGCAATGGCGACCGGCAGCCAACCGATAGCCTCTCACTGTGACCATTTCCGACGCCGCAAAGGCCTGTAACGCAAGAGCATCGTTACAGGCCATAAGCGGAAAAGCAATACCTTGCAGGGGCGTTGCTTCTCTTAGATCTGCGACCTTGCCTCATCGGCGATCGGATGAAGGTCCTGGAGAGGTAACGACCCAATCAGGCTGTAACCCATGCCATTCTTGGCCCAGCTCCATCCGCCTATATCGCCCTGATTGGTGGGAACCATCGGCTTGTTCTGATCGGCGATCATATGCCTTGTGAGCATGACAAGCCGGCTGCCCTTGTCGTTGTCATACATCAGCATGACACCCGCACCATGTACCGTCGGAATGACACGCGCTCCCATCAGGCGGTAGCCCGCCTTTGTGAGATCTGGGACCGTGGTAGTGCGGCCGAGGGTCTCGCCGGCGAATTGCTGCAAAGCCTGAGGATCATCCGCCTTTAGTTCAACCGGGCGGATCCGATCCGATGCGAATGCATTGTAGGTTGCGGAAGCTTCCTGGGCGAGAGCGGCAACGCCTTCCGTGGGCGGCCCCATATAGTCTTTGGTCATCCAGCCACCCATCCCACCAATCGCCAGTAGAACGATCGCTGCGGCTGCCATTTGTGCGTAGCGCGGCGCATGCGTTGTCGTGCGGCTTGTCGCAATCGTTTTCAGATTAAGCCTAGACGGGATCGGCTCACTTGCAACGGGATCCATCGCAGAGCGAAGAGCGGCAGCCTGCCTCTGATATGCTGACACCCGTGTTGCGGCAGCCGCGTTATCGCGCAAATAGGCTAGAACGTCGCGTCTACGTTCCTCGTCGAGAGCGTTGTCCACAAACGCCTGGAGGTCGTCTTCGGAAATAGGTCTCATCGTCATTTCACCCTCCTGATATAGGGCCCGTTGGCGGATGTTGTCGATGGATGGGTTTCTAAGATTGTTCTTAGCTGTTCGCGCGCACGCGACAGACGTGACATCACGGTACCGAGCGGAATATCCAGAACCTTTGCGACTTCGGCGTAAGATAGATCTTCGACGGACACAAGGAGCAGGATACTGCGATGATCCGGCGGCAGACGTTCAATGGCCGCCATTACCTGGTTCTGGTAAACCGAATCTTCCTGCGTTGCTTCGCGGGCGCTTGCGGATTCCGGAGCATCGTCAATGGGCACGCCGCCGCCACGCCGCGCATCCTGCCTTAGCCGGTTTACCGCCAGATTGTGCAAAATCGCGAACACCCAAGAACGCGGATTCTCTCCACGACGTCGACCCCAATGAAGGACAACCTTTTCAAGGCAGTCCTGGACGATGTCGTCGGCTGTGTCGTGATGTCCCAAAAGCCCCCGGGCGTAGCGCCTGAGAGCGGGGATCATCGGCTCGATCTGTAGAAGCAAATCATCCATCTCTGTGCCTTTCCGGCATGCGGCCCGCCAAGACGGCGAGCCGCTGCCCAAACTCATCAATCGGCGGCTTGAACCTGCAGGATCTTGCCTGGCTTGCCGTCTTCAGATGTTGCCACCACTAGGTACCGACGCTCGTCCCGGTGCTTTGACTCAACGATCTGCCTAATCGGACCAACTGCATTGACGATAGCTGAGCCAGCCGGATTCGTCATGAAGCCCGACAATTCTTCCAGCGGACCGCTTCCGTCTACTTTATCCGACAAAGCTAGAATATAGGGCTTCTTCGGTTCAAGTCCCGTCACGGACGCTTGAAGAACTTGCGTGAGACCCTGCTCAAACAGTGAGACGCTCGTGGGCGCCTTTTCCTTGCCACCCTTCGCAGCAAGCTTGAAATGTGCCGCCTCGCCTGCCTTTCCGAGCGGCACGAGGTTTTGCAAACCATCGCCTTCGGGAACAGCATTCGGAACATAGACAACCGCTTGAGGTGCCTGTCCGATCGGAATGTTGGCGATGATTTTGTTTGTGAGCGTGTCGATCACGGCAAACTGATCGGCATTTTCCAGCCCGACATAGACACGAGTACCGTCTCCGGATGGCCAAACTCCATGGGGCAAGTTTCCGACAGGAATGGTCGCCACCTGCTCGAAGGTGTCGGTGCGGAACACCTTCACCTCGTTAAGACCACCGACCGTCACATAGGCAAAACTGCCATTCTTATTTGTGACGAGGTTGACGTGATTGGTGATGGGTCCGGTATCGATGGTCTTGAGCAGATCAAAAGGTGCTTGCGCGTTGAAGACCTGGGTCTTGCCGACGTCCTTCAAAGTGAACCAGACTTGGCGACCGTCAGCCGACGCCGCGATATTCGGGCAGAAAGGACTATCCTGCTTTACGTGACCGACAATCTGATGATCGGCGACCGAAACGACCACGGTCTCGGGATTGAAGGATGAGCAGATGTACCCGTATTTTCCGTCGGGCGAGAAAATCTGCATACCCGGTCCCGCAGGAACCTTGATCTGTGCCTTCTCTTCGAATGTGTTGGCATCGATGACGGAGATATAATCTTCGCCGCGCACTGTGACCCACACCTCTTTCCCATCAGGGGTAAAGAATGCTTCGTGCGGGGAGCGGCCCACATAGGTCGTATGCTTGACGCTATTGGTCGCTGTGTCGATGAATGTGACAGAATTGGAGCCGATCGAGACGACAGCCAGTGTCTTATGATCCGGTGAGAAGCCCATGCCATGGACGAGAACCTGCCCTTTATAGAGCGGCGAGAGATTGCCCGGCTGCGGATCGCCAAGCTTGATTACGCCAAGCAGCTTGTTGGTCGAAGGATCGCTGACGGAAACAGTGTTGGAGAATTGTTCAGCGGCATAGACGCGATCCTTGCTGCTAACAGGAATATCGGGATCGGAGGCGAGGCCCGGAGCCTGTCCGGCGAAGGCAGAAAAAGGCAACAGCATGCTGCCCGCCAGAAGACTGGCGGCAAAAGATGTTCTGATGTTCATAAGACTGACCTTTGAGTTACATCTTCATGTTCGGATCCATGCCTTGCATGGAGCCAGTGGAAGGGGTTTCCGGGGCGACCTGCGTGGGCGAAGGACCGGAGGGCGGGAGGGCGTCGCCGATCGCAAGTTTCATAGCCGCGATCTCCTGTTGTTGATCAACGATAATCTCTTGCGCGATACGCTTGAGCTGCTCGTTCTTGCCGTATTTGAGAACGGCGAGCGCCATGTCGATGGCGCCTTGATGGTGAGGCGTCATCATAGCGACAAAGTCGCGGTCGACATCGCCCGTTGGCTTGACCTCCATATCCGCCATCATCTTATCCATCGCGGCATTGTTTTGCGCGAGGTAGGCGGATTCTGTCGCGTCGGCGACCGTGGTGACTTGGCCTGTCTGGCCATGTTGTGTGGGGTCATGCGCAAGGCCGCTCGACAGTCCGACCATCGCCAGGAAAGATGCCGAAACCACCATCGATTTTCCAGTGAGCCAAATCTTCATCGATGTCTTCCTTGTTGTTTCAGTGGTGTAGACACGCGGCGGAGCGATCTATTCCATGCAGTCCTCAAAAAATTCAGGTCGTCGGATCATCAAGCCCGAAAGAGGACACCAGGGCAAAAGCGAGTAAACCAAGCGCAACCTCAAGGGCGGCGCCAGCGGTCAATGCGCGCCTGGATGCGGTCGGATGCGTTCGATTGAATGGGAGGATCAAATATCGGTTTGCAATCGCAATGAAGGTCATCGCCACGGCAACGCCAATTTTAATCAGTAGCTTCCGCTGGTAGTCCTCTTCCAAATTGAGCGGCAGGCGACCTAAGATAAAAAAGGTGTTCGCAATGCCGCTCGCAAGGACGACGGCAACCGCGATGTGGCCGAGCCTTGAAAAGCGTTTCATGGAAGTAATCACATCGCGCCGCAAGTCTTGGACCTGCGACAGGCGTAGAAGCAGAACGAACGGGAACAAGGCTCCAACCCATGCGGTCGCCGACAAAGCATGTATGGCATCTACTCCCATTCGTAGAAACGCCGCTCCGTCAGAACTCCCGGCAGGATGTCCTCTGCTCGCCAACTCGCAGATCGCCAGTCCGGCAAGCCCAACGCCAACTTGATGAAGCTTCTTAAAGACCGCAATGAAAAGACCGACCGAGGTCATCGCCTGCAAGACGAGCGAAATGCCTACATTCGTGTGGAGGGCAACAATAGCCATCAGATCGAGGCGCTCCAATGCTGACCAGTTTGAAGCGATCGCCGCAGTCTGAACAGGCAAAGCAGTGGCAGCTGCAGCCGCGGATAATAGGCCTGCCACCGCGAGCGGGAGTCGCATCGACATTATCAGACTTTGCTTCACCCGCCCTTCGACCAGAAGAACCAGGCCACCTCCGCCCCACACTGTCGCCAGCCCCGTATCGAGAAGGAATCGGTTGAAGACCAGCACGTCATGCGGCGTCACGGCATCACCTTGAACGTTACAGTACCAGCTGTCTGGTGGCCGTCCTTCGACAGGACATGCCAATCAATCTTATAGCTGCCTGCCGACAAAGGTGTGGTTGGCGCAGCCGAAAGGCACTTGCCGTCTTGGCCGCCAACTTTTTCGTCTTTCAGGTCAACCTTAGCGCCCTGGGCATCTTCGATAGAAAGCTGAAAGAATGCTGGCTCTAAGCCCTCAGAAAAAGTGAGCACGACCGATTGTGGTGACTTATTCAAGACGACACCATCTGCCGGCTCCGAGGTTGTGAGACGAGCATGCGCCGACGCCATGCCCGAAGTTTGGACCGCGAAAGTGGCTATGACGAGGAGTGATTTGATCAGTTTGTCCATGATGTCACCTGTCGAACGAGGACTTGGTGTTCTGGTAGACATCGGGACGGCAATGATATTCCGCCGCCAAGGGAAAATTATCTGCTTTCTTCGCGCCAGAGGAAGACTGGCGCAAAGGCTGAGGCACGATGAGACCGCGCTGCCTTCTTCGCCTACCTCATACGATCGCGAACATCATCTGATGCGGCCTTCGGCAGAAAACTATCGACGATGCGAAGGTCGTCCGCTCCATTGCGCTGGTGAGAGATTTTACTCGCCGCGTCGTGCACGACAGGCTGCATTTGCTCAAAACAGCGCCGAACGCCATTCATAGCTGCCTTGGGTTCGGGAAAGATGACCAATACCCGGGAAGTCCAGATGACACGAGAATATCTTGGTGTTCTCGGATGCGGCCTTCTCAAGAACCTTCAGGCGGGTTCTCACCGCTTGCGCGCCATCAAAGTCGAAGACAAACCCCAAATCAGGCTTTGCCAGAAGGACTGGGTGGTGAACAAGATCTCCCCAATGCAACAGTTTGTCTCCCTCGCTCTCTATCTGATAGAGCGTGTGGCCTGGGCTGTGACCAGCTGCAAGAAGAGCGGTTACACCTTCAATAGGATCATCGCCATCGTCGACAAATGCAATCTGATCGATGTAAGGGCTGAGGTTCGCTTGCGCACCCTGGGCGATGAATCGGGCAGCCGCGGACCGTGAGGGGTCGAGAGCAGCCGGGGACATCCAGTGGTCGAATTCAGCCTCGCTGATGAGAACCGTCGCATTCTTATAGATCGCTTTTCCAGACGGATCTGTAAGACCCCAACAATGGTCGGGGTGAGCATGCGTTATCGCAATCACATCAATCTCGTCAGGACTGATGCCCGCCTTCGCCATTGACTTCAACATATGGCCGGTTGACTGGCCAAAGGCCTTAGCGCCGAAGTCTGGCGACCTGCCTGATCCCGCGTCGAAAAGGATGCGTCGCCGGCCAGTGTTGACGATAAGCATGTTCTGCTGAAGGTTCACAGAATCTGTGGGAAGGGAAAGCTCCGCCAGAATTCTCGTCACTTCATCCGCCGAATTTTCACCGAAGGCCTTTGATGGCGACCCAAGCGTAAAAGGTCCGTCGCTCACCACGGTGCACTCGAATTTTCCCAGCATAAATTTTGCGGAGATGCTGGTCTCGTCGATCGTCGTCTCGTTCATCATGGGGCCTCTAGCGCACGTATCACGGTCTAAAGCATGTGTTCGCCGAAGTGCGAGCGCGTGGTGAGAGTTATCGAGCGAATAATCAAATAGCTTTCGTTTCAAAAACTGATGTCAGACAGAACGCATCTCATGACAATTGAAATTGAAGGCCCGGACATTGATGCTGCCATCGTCTCAGTCGTCTCAAAGAGTTGATGGAAGTAGAAACGCGAGGATGAGAGAGCTGGTGGGCAGAAGCAGTGGATGAACGAGGCGGCTGCGCTAGACGCCTTTCATCCCCTCACCCTGGCGTAACATGCACCTATCGAGATCCAAAAGTCGACCGTCAGCCCGAGACGCAAACGGAAAGATCATACCATTTTACATCCGACGCCATGACTGCCTCAGCAGCTGCTCTGCCGTATTGTACCGCATCCACGCCCAATAACAATTCGGTTGGCGGATGCTCCATATCCGCGATTGTGAGAACGACTTCAGCAATCTTCTTTGGGTGCGAAGATTCCCGTCCTGAGTTTTCACGAAGAAACCTGGAAAAGGCTCCAACGGTTTGTTCATAAGGCGGGGTGGGAGGATAAACTTGCATAGAAGCTCCGGCCCAATCCGTACGAATGCCTCCAGGCTGTAAGGTCGTGACTTTGACACCAAGCGGAGCAAGCTCCTGCGCGAGAACAAGCGAAAAACCCCGAACAGCGAATTTTGCACTTTGATAGGCGCTAAGGCCGACGCTTGCAATTCTTGAACCAATGGACGCAATTTGAATGATATGTCCATAGCCCTGGGCGCGAAGGATCGGTGCGGCAGCTTTGCTGACATAAACGACACCAAAGAAATTCGTCATAACCTGCCGCGTGAAGTCATCGATCTCAATATCTTCAACAGAGGCTGTATTCGCGTAGCCCGCATTGTTGACGACGACGTCAAGTTTACCGAACCTGTCAAGACCCTGCTTGATTGCTTCACCGACTGCGTGCATGTCCGTCACATCAAGCGCAAGCGGCAGTACCTTGTCATCAAAAGCGGTCACAAGATCATTCAGATCCTCTGGATGTCGCGCCGTTGCAACGACTTGGTCACCGGCCTCAAGCGCAGCCTCCACAATGTGGCGACCCAAACCTCGTGAGCTTCCTGTAACGAACCATACTTTCGGCACTGTAATACCCTCTTGGCTTCACGAACTGAGACAGGACGCAGTCTTTCTTCGAATGCAGTTCCTCAAAGTGAACGCCATTCCGAGGGGCATCAGTTACAGCCTGATGTCTATTCAGGCGGCCAGCGTTGCATCTGCAATGGCCTTAGAGGCCACTCCCTGAGCCACGTTCGAGTGCGGCCTGACGTCACTCTGCTCCGAGACCTGCTGAAAAGCACTGCCAAGCAGCATGCCTGTTGTTGCTGACCAACCCTCTGACTGCAGGTTTGCCGGATCAGTCCGTGGTTACCAAGCTCATTTCAATCGTATCCAACAACCTTGTTTCGGAAACGCTTCCGACATTGCCGTAGGATCAAAACGCTGCTGCGACCTCTCGGGCGCATCCAGTGGAGACCGAAAGACGGCTTATGCAGACATCCGATCGAATAAAACTTCGAGACGACACCCGTGATGATCATCCGCGGTATGACATGATCGCAGACCCTCTCGGTTGGACGGTCTGGGATCACGAAAATAAAGCGCCCGCTGTTTACAGGCGGGAGGTTCTATCGAGCGTGCCTCGACCGAAAGCGCGTCGATTGACGACATTACTGAACCGTTTGGATTTGCGAATTAGGTCGAAGCACGTAAAATGAGGTCTGGTTGCCTTGCCCAGGCAGATGAGCAGAGCGTTAAACCGACGGCTACGACTATCGATCAGCCTCGATGAAAGCCAGTCGCGGTCCACGATAATTCAGCACTGTGAAAACCCTCATCGTCAGGTTCATAGCTCGCCAAACCATCCTTCCACAGCGCCGGGCCTTGGTGATGCGTTTTTGTCGGACTTAGCAAGGCAAGGGTGATTGGTAGCTCAAGATCTCCAAACACAAAGCGACCGTCACCTATTCTTTTTCGCTACGTTTGAAACATTAAGCCTGCTTTAGTCAGCGATGGCCTTGCCTCGCTTGTAGTGACAACCATAGAACCACAAAGAGAACTTGATGCGGCAAGAGAGGCGTTTGCAGCATCCATCGCCGTAAGCTTGCCCGATAATTTGAAGAGAGCAGAGATACGAAGTTTTCGATTGAGCGGCTTGGTCGGTTTGTCTTCTTCCTCTCAACAATCCAGGATCGATCTTCAAGATGAGCGGCGCTGCGGAACGGTTTCTTCTTTGTTTCCTTTTTATGATCGCATTTGTCGGATCGTTGCAGATCGCTCGTTCTCAGATGGCGGGTTCTGCCTCAGAAAGAGAGCCGATCGAAGTTTTGAAGGTTCCCCGTCCTGGCGATCCGCGAAAGCTGGTATTGGGGGAGGCACTTTTCAATGACCCTATCCTTTCGGGGAAACGTCAGCTGGCATGCTCGACGTGTCATGACCTTGCATCGGGAGGAACGGTCCATATAGCCAGAACGATCGGGTATATGGGACGAGAGCATCGCTATAATGCTCCGACCGTCTTTAATGTCGCCGATAACTACCGCTTAGGTTGGAGAGGAAACTTTACCTCGCTTCAAGATCAGACCGACTCCATCTTGATGGATCCCAATCTTATGGCGAGTGATTGGCCGACTTTGCTGACAAAAATGAGCCGCAGTCGATTTGAACCAGTCTTCGAAGCTATCTATGGGCATGAGCCGACGCGCGAAGACATCCTTGATATTATGGCGACTTATCTACGGTCGTTGGTTACTCCGAATTCTCGGTTTGATCGCTATCTGTCGGGTGACAAAACGGCTTTGTCTGCGAGCGAGGTGAAGGGTTACGAAGTCTTCAAGACATTCGGATGCGCCTCATGCCATCAAGGTTCTAACGTTGGTGGAAATCTTGTCCAGAAATTTGGACTGTTCAACATTCCCCCGAGCAATCCAGATCCCAATTATGACGGAGACCTGGGCCGGTTTACAATAACCCACAGGGAAGAAGACAAAGGTGTCTTCCGCGTCCCAAGCCTGAGAAACGTCGCCCTTACCGCCCCCTACTTCCACGACGGGAGAGCAAAAACGCTCGAGGAAGCTGTCAGGACGATGGCAGAATGTCAGGTCGGAGAAAATATCGACCCGTCCGACGTCACGCTGATCGTTGGCTTCCTCAAGACACTGACGGGCGAGTTCAAAGGCAAGCCGCTCGATGCGCCGTGACAGCTTTAATGGAAAAAGCGCCGTAGATCGAACGTCCTAGGATCGAAAATTGATAAACTCTTCTATGTGATCTTGATGGACATGGCGCTACGGATCGCGGTCGCAAGATCTTTCGACCCTATCGGCTTCTTTAAAAACTCAGCACCTTTAAGTTCGCTGTAGGCATTTGGCTCTCCTCGACCACGCTCGGTGAGTACGACATACGGGAGGCTCGATAATCTGCTGAAAGCTTCGCTCTTCATGAACGAGCGGAGCAAACTCGCGTCAACAAGCAAAACATCGAGCTTTTCTTGTTCCTGCGCAAACCACGAAGCCAGAGCATCGCTATTTTTGAATCCCATCGGCTCATAGCCGAGCGCTGCAACTTTTTCCTCATACATCATCCTGACATTGTCATCCTGCTCGAGAATACCCACAAGTTCACCAGCGCCAACCGGGACGTCTGCGTCTTTGAAGAACTCGGAAAGCGGTACTGCGGGTTTGCCACAAGATGGCAGATAGATCCTAAATCTGGTGCCGATGCCCTTTTTACTTTCGACATCAATATAGCCGCTCAAAGCAGTCACATGTCCATGGACGGCAGCCAGGCCAAGACCAGTTCCCCCATCGTGAGGGCGCGTGGTGAAAAATGGCTCGAAGATATGCGGCAACACCTCTTCCGGAATTCCGCTTCCGCTATCTTTCACGGAAAGCCTGACCCATCGCCCGCTCGGGAGATCGCTGTGCGAAAGTGTGCGTTTATCTGCAAATTGGACGATATCGACCTCAATGTGAATAGTTCCTGGTCCGACAATTGCTTCTGCAGCGTTTTTGCAAAGATTCATGGCAATCTGCTGAATCTCGACGGGGTTTCCGAATACGACAGCTTTGTTGGCCGGAAAGGAGGTCAGCAGTTCCAGGTCGCTGCGAAGCGATATTTGCAAAAGCGGTTCAATGTCATGGAGTACTTCAACGATATCTATTGGTTTGGTCGTTCTTCGTCTTTTGCGGCTCAGCGCAAGTATTTGATCGATGATTTTTTTCGCTCTTTCACCTGCTGAGATGATTTGCTGGACATAGTTCGTGAGCGGCGATTTCCGTTTAAGAGAATGTTGCGCGAGCTCGGCATAGCCAAGCATTGCCCCCAATATGTTATTGAACTCGTGTGCGATGCCTCCTGCCAAGGTTCCGACTGCCTGGAGCCGCTCGGCGTGATCGACGCGACGTTGAAGAACCTCCCGTTCTGTCCGATTTTGATGTAGCTCGATGTTAGAAACGATGACTTGTAACATGGCAAGCACGAAAGCGATCTCTTCCTTGCCGGGTTTGGAACGTGGCTTCACGTATTTGAATGCAAGGATACCCGAGAGCCGATTGGAATGGGCGATCCCAACCACCATTCCGACAACAAAGCTTGTTTTTACGCATCGCGTTGCCGACCCACCGATCAGGGATTGCGGCGGTGCTTTGATGAAATGGGCTGGATTTATGCCATTGCGCAAAGCTGTGCTGAGCTGGTCCCAAAGCAAACCACCCACCGGTATGATTGTACCGTCGCTTGCGTATTCATGCTCCAATTCCCCTGAAACCGCATGTAATGTTGAAAGCTGGTACGAGGCACCAGCGAGTTGCTCCATCATCAGATCAATTGCGGTGCGCACGGTTTTCCCGAAATCTTCTTGAGCGCTGTCTTTAAAACAGGCCGTCAGGTTCGCAAGCGCCGCTTCAACCGTCAGCTTTTGCTTCAATGTCTCCGTCTGCCGCCGTAATTTATAGATCAAACTGGCCACGTAACCGCAGAGCGCGAAGGAGACTGATCCGAGATAAATCCGGCTCCATGCAGCACGAGCCGTAAGCCGCCCAAATTCTTTCAAATATTCGCCTTGTAGCGCCTGAGCGCGAGGCGAGGTCTGTGAGGCTTGGATATTGCTGACCATCATATCCACGGAGGGAAGTCCCTTGAGGATAACCGATCCATGCGTCAAAACGGCCCAGACGTCGGATCCACGAACCGGCTTTTCAGGTGCGATCTGTTGCAGTTGAGCGTAAATTCTACTGGATAGATCAGGCGTAGGCCGCATCGAAAAATGCATCATCTCATTACCAAGATTTCTTGGGACGAGATCATCGCCGTTGTTCAAGGAGGTGAGCGCTCTATTGAAGATCTCAAGTGAATTCTGAAGCTGCGAGTTATCGGTCTTAAATCGCTCGACAACATCGTCGTCTTGCATGATCGAGACGTCCAGATCGTGCAGTAGATCCTGAAGATGGCCATCGCCCGCAGCATCGCTTTGTTGCAAGAGGTGCCGGAGGTCCGTAACGGCCTTATGCAATTTCATGACCGACGTCACCAGCGGGTCATAGTTTTCAAGCATTCCATACCGGGACTGGAGAACGTCTCTTTGAAGAGACGCGTTGTTCACATCGACCGCGCGCAAACTGGTTAGAATTGCTTCATGGGTCTCGCGGTCCGGGCCCCGCCCTGTCGCAAGCATTGCGAAGATGAACGCAGCCACAATGAGGAGCAAGATAAGCCAAGGCTGACGTCCGAGCACGGAGCGCCTTGTCAGGCTGTGATAGGTGAATTCGTTATATCGCTTTCGAATTCGGTTCATCATATCGAGGCAAAGCCGACCTCCTTTTTTGAGACTGGGGGAACATGCAAAAGGCTTCGCTAAAACCTAGCCAAGGCAAGATATGAAAAAGATCGGTGAGAGGCCTTCGAACACAGAGACGAGGAGCTCATAGATGGAGCAGCAAGATAGCTCACCTATTTTTCACCGCGGTACGCGACACTTCGCAAACCGCGGCGAAATAAGGTCAAGCCGTTCAAAGCTGTTTGGTTAACGTGGACCTGCGTAATTCTTTCGCTTACCAAAACTAAGAAACATCTTGTCTGATTTGAATACTCGCTGTTGCCGTCCAACGAGTTCTCGCTTTTCCGTACGAAGATCAACCAAGATATTTAAATACGTGGAGCTGTCGCACATTCTTTAGTACCAGCCATAGGCGGCGCCCCGCCCCCGTGTCTCGATGCTTCGTTACTGCGACAGCACGGCTCCGATTTCACATCTTGAAATTCGTGTCCGTTTCGGCTCCAATTTTCACAACTCGTGCGAAGGCGTCTGCCGGGTTCATCCGCGCAAATGGTTCATTTTTATCGGCAGCCTCGACTGCATCAAAAAACGCCTGATGCGCCGCCACCGATATACTCAGGAGCAGGGCCGTTGCAGTACCGTTATTGAAGAAACTGTGCGGGACATGGGGACCCGCAATGACGACGTCGCCCGGACCGCATTTGAGTTTTTCGAACTGTTCTCCCGATGAAAATTCTACCTCACCCTGCAAAATATAGAAGCTTTCCGGGTAGCTGTGGGTATGAAGGGGCACGCCTTCTCCCGCTTCAAGACGCTGTTCAAAAAGGCAAAAGCCACCATCAACATCTTGACCCCTGGCTTTCCACGTCAAGTTTGCGCCTGCAACGGAAAAGGCCTGTCCTTGCCCGGCAGAAATTTTCACCACACCTTCTTGTGATCCCATTTTCACTCAACCAGCCTTCCATGCTTTCATAAGATGAGAAGAAGAGACAAGTTCATTGGAGCGGTTGATGCCGCAGGCCAAGTCATGTCACAGAACCACGGTGGTCCCATTTTCTGACGCCGGCGTCTTGAAGAATTTTGCATTTTGCCTGTTCGGCGGAACGCTTTCCTTGAAAAGAAATCAGCGACTGGCGACTGGCAGACGATAACCTTCAGTTGCTTTAAAATTTTCCTACAAGGTAAGGTTGGCGCAAGATTGATTGACCAGCTTCCTCCGAAATCAGAGGAGTTTGCTAACGATGCAGGTCACGAATGGTGCTGTTTACGACATCATGAACCTTCACGGCTCGAAGGAGAAACACAGGAAATCCAATGCGTCTTCTTCCGACCTTTTGGAATTCGAAGACCCAACAGTTAAAGCAAATACGAGCTCACTCGACCCATCGACGACTGGCGACACATCCGTTGATGACATAGGCTCGGTCGGAGGCGATGCCAATGATAAACCCACAACTGGCACAGATGCATTTTATGAGCTGACGGGATACAAAAGGATCAGGTCCGCAGAGGGTGTCAGTTTCGTAGATGATAACGGCATGGCGGCTCCCGAGGACAAGATGGCAATGCTGAAAGCTGCCTCGCAAGCGCTTTCGACTGCGGAAGGTCATCCAGGTGGGCCATCAAAAGATCTTTACGCAAGTCCAAGCATTAGTCTTCCAAGTGACGCCGGAACGTACATCAGCGGCAACAAGATGTATGACCAGTTGATGTCGCTGATCGAGGCGTCTGTCGCTTCGTAAGTTATTAATAAACGGCAGTATTGAAAAGCGGTGACTTGGCTTTGGCGTTGCGGAATTCGTCGCAACACCAGCCATGTAACAAAGTGTGCTCGTTGTCGCATCACGATGATGTGCGAAATGTCGCTAAGTTACGTGAGGCAACCCAAACGTCGCAGAGGGCCGTACGGCGTCGCCTCATCCGCTTGTTCTATGCCAGCCGCTCACCAGGCAATCACAAAGGGTTCGACGGATCTGATGCCGCTGAAGCCCTTTACCACCAGGTTCGGCCCGGCTTTTTCAACCTTCGGCATTGTTCTTATAAGGCCGTGAAGAGCCTCTTCAAGCTCGGTGCGCGCCAGCGCTTCGCCGAGGCAGCGATGAGCGCCGCCGCCGAACACCCAGTGCCATTTCTCTTGCGGTCGATGGATGTCGAATTGATCAGGCAGAACATGAGCTTGCGGATCCCGCATAGCCGACATTGTCACGAGAGAGATCGGTTTTCCTGACGGAATAATACAATCATCCAAGTCTAGATCTCGCAGACCGACGCGTGGCAGCGACGCTACGGAGGGTTCATATCGCAAGCTTTCTGCCACCGCCGAGGCGACAAGTTCTGGCGCGCAAACAAGCTCAACCCATTGATCGCGATGTTCCAGAAGCAAAGCCAATTGTATTGTGAGGGCCGCTCGTGTCGTGTCACTACCCCCGAGGACCAGCGCCATCAACTGCGCGATCATTTCTTCATGGCACAGATCTGATGATTGTTCGACTTCACGAAGATAGGAGTTGAGAAAAGTATCGGCAGTCTTATCGCGGGAGGCGCAAGCAATCTCCACATATCGCTCAAGAGCCACAACAGCGTTTTCTATATCTGGAAGGTCTTCCACCCCCCAGCTGCCCGAAAAGGCTTTGGCAACCTTATATGCAGTTGACGTGAACTCCGGGATATCGCTTTCAGGTAGGCCAATCATGTCGGCAATGACGCGCGCAGGCAAGACCGAAGAAAAAGTCTTTGTCATCTCGATTTCATGAAAATGCAGGAGCTCGGATAAGAGGTCGTCGACGATCTGCCTTATCCTTGGTCTCAGAGCGGTGATCGCTTTGAAGGCGAATGTTCTGGCAAGTGGAGCCCGACGACGTTTGTGTTTGTCGCCATTTGATAAGAGCAGGATGTTTTCAAAGAAGTCACGCAGCGGACCCTCGCCAACACCGCGCATGTCCAGGAAATCAGCCTCAGCTTGTCGCGTTTGTTGGTCGTTGAGTAAAGCAACCATATCTGCTTGCCGTAAAACGAGGTAAGCTCCGTTGTCGACTTGAATGACCGGGGCCTTTTCTCTCCACTCTGCATAGACCTCAGGTGCTGAAACATGCAGTCTGTCTCTTGAGATAACTTCAATCGTTCTAGGCATCACACGTCTCCTGCTTGCAGCGGAACGCGATCTGCGAAGGCATGAGCATGATTGGGGACACAATCTATAACCGTCAGTTGCTAGCAGCGGTTACAGCGTCTCTATCTCGTCAATCCATCGCTCACACACCGCAATCCGATCCATTCTACAATCGGTTTTCACATGGGAGGATCGTGAGCATTTGAGATAAGGCCACGATTACAGCCGCGGTGCATTTCGTTTCAATTGTTATGCACGCGCGACCCTCTGATCATGGACACGCAGCACGAGCCGAACTGCGTATCACCTCACCGCTGCATCCTTTTCCTTCATAGAGTGAGGTAGCTGCCGGGAACAAATACAGCTTTTAGTAGCATCGTGGCACTGCAGATCTCAGGCTGAAAACGCACCACGGAACAGATTATGAAAAACCTATAAAATGCTCCGGCTTGCAATATTCTTCAATAAAAACCCGTTTTCCTTGGATATGCACGCAGGACGGCTCCGCCGCGTCATCCGTTCACGCGAAAGGGTCCTATGGCGGGCGCTTCGTCTGAGCCCAGCTGAGCAGAGTTGCCTTGTCAAGCAGAACATCAACGAAGATGGCAGCTTGATGGAGCATATAAAATCTTCCGGAAGATATATTTCCGCAGTGTCATCCATGAGTCGAGAGAGCTTTCGGATCAAACTATCGAACAGAACCTGAGCATCCCAGACTGACTTTTAACGAGGGTCGTACTTGAAGCACGTTCTTATTGTCGATGATGACAGCGCTATCAGAAGCCTTCTGTCCGATTATCTTACGAAATTCGCCCTCAAGGTCACAACGGTTTCGGATGGCCAGAGCATGACCAGAGTTTTAGCAACGGAACCTATTGATCTCGTAATCGTCGATCTAAACCTCGGTCAAGAAGACGGGTTAGAACTGGTACGTCAACTTTCTAGTAAGTCAGATTGCCCCGTCATTATCATAAGCGGGGATCGACTCGAAGAAGCTGATAAGGTCGTTGGTCTCGAACTGGGGGCAATGGATTACATCACCAAACCTTTTGGCATGCGAGAGTTTTTGGCTCGTGTCCGCACAGCGCTCAGGGAGCGACCTAAAGCAAACCTTAATCGGGAGCGGAAGTCATTTCACTTCAACGGTTGGACCCTCAGCGTTAAGCGCCGCCAGCTCACGGCTGCGGACGGCCTAGAGGTAAAACTCACCGCTGGCGAATTTAACTTGCTCGTCGCGTTCCTAACGGCGCCAAAGCAGGTGCTGTCTCGCGAGCAGTTACTGACTGCAAGTCGGGTCCATCAGGAGGAGGTATTCGACAGGAGCATCGACGTCCTGATCCTCCGGTTGAGGCGCAAACTTTCGACCCACGACCCCAAAAGCAATCTCATAAAAACAGAGCGCGGATTTGGCTATTACTTTGATGCAGATGTCGTTACCGAACAGGCTGTCCGCGCTTCTTTTACTACCCAAGGCATCAAAAAATAACACAGCAGCGGGCGAGGCATGGTCTGCCTGAAGCTGAACATCTTCCTTGACGCTTCCACCCCTCATTCAAGGCCAAAACTTGAGCGAATCTTTCCGCCTGTAGGCGGGTCCCACAGGCGCTTTGTTCTGGATCATCCATAGTGACCTGAATTGTCGGCACGTTCAATCGAACGCACCAATCCAAAACAAGGGTGCACCTCCCTGGAACGATCATTTCGCCCTCTCAGTCCATCGACTGAAAAAGGTACAGAATGCGCGACGGGAGTGCAGGTTCATCAGCGATAAAGCTGGTATCGGCTATATTCCGTCGTATGTCGAAGCGCTTCGATATGCGGTCTCGCGTATTCACTATAGTCCGTATCGCCTTCCTTGACGCTTCCTAATGCAAAATCTTTGAGCCCGATGTCCTTTTGAAGATATTCAGAGAGCTCGTAGGGATGACGATTCAACTTCGAAGAGCGGCTCGCTCCAAAGATTGATCCAATCAAGCGAGAAAGAACGGAACGCCGCCTTGCTCTCCTATCGATCCCTGTTGCCTGGACGGGTGAAGGTTGTCTCCCGGCGGATGGTTTCGGCTTTGAAAAGACTTGAACGACGTTTCCATCAGTTGACGGCTGATACGTTTTCACGATGGGCTCCAATCACATTGTTTTCATTTTTGACTTGAGAAGGATCGTGGGGAGGCGCTTCAATTTGATGATCGGCGGAACGCGATGCGCTACATCCATAAGTGAAGTCTTTCAGGTGCAACCTGCTGATGGCTGAGTAATGGATAACAAGAATCCAAGGCTTATTCTTTTGCCGGATTTGCGCGCACCTCGGCAGAGAGCCACTGTTCGGTTGACGTGCTTGATATATATAATATCCGAAAGGGAAATGATCGCCTCGTCCGACCTCTGCGGCCGGAGAGGGAAACCTATAAGATCAGGTCGCACTGCGGAATCCAGCTTGCGCGAAACAAGCGATCCTTACATGATAGAAGGCAATTTCCTTCCGTCATGCATCTTCACGGCCAAAGATGCTTCACCACTTTGTACCAAGAAGTTCACGAAGAGCGGCAATATCCAGCATTTGCTCTGCGAGTAACTTTTTCAATCTGACGTTTTCTTCTTCCAGATAACGAATGCGTGCCGCGTCGGACAACTCGACCTTATGAACACCTTCGCCTTTCTTCGGAAATATAGCGGAAGATGGCCGAAGGCTGTTCCCGTCTTTTGGATTCCTACCGTTGCTAGTTCCCTCATGACCACCTGCAGTCAAGGGGCTACTCTCGATGCAGGGGTTTGTCATATTGCTTGCCCAATCCCCACTCTGCGAGACGCTAAACGCGAACAGGTTCGGCGAGAAAGCATTGCTGCCGTTAATGAGGCAGGGGGCATCTGCATGCTGGGGACAAAACTGCATTCAGGCCCGTCTCGCGTCACCTTCTTTATTGTAAACGTTCGACTGAGCCTCAGCCGCGTCGGCCGGTCGTTGTTTGGCAAGACGCACCCGCCTGAACCAAACAGGCTCTCTTCAATTCTAAGATCGCAGATCATCGCGTCTCTTTCCCAGAGCAAAACATGTCCTTATTCCCGTAGACATTCCGCTTCAGATTTTATTCCTTCATTGCCGGCAATTTTTATCGCTTTTCGATTGAACGTAATGTGATCGCGTCACCCGTGGCCCGACTGACATGCGGAAGAGCCATGTCCGGCCTGCTGTTCGGTATCGAAGTTCATAGGTGAGAAAGACCGGACGAAGGCTTTGACATCAGCGTCCTTCTGACGTTGCCTTGCATCTTGATAGCCGGACTAAGTCATGGACAATGTGAGGAGGAAAGGAAGTCGCGGATTTCTGAGAAAAAGATGTCTGGTTGCTCTGCCCAAGGAATATGCCCGCATTCCTCCAAGATGATCAGCTTTGCATTGGAAATGCCCGAGGCTATGCGTTCGGATGTCTCAACCGGACATTGAAGATCTTCCCTTCCAACAAGGATCAGCGTTTCAGCTTCAACAAGCGGCGGCAAATGAAGTTGTGTTGCTGACGGCTCGCTGTCTGCGGCACGCTGCTTGAAAGCAGCCCACGACTCGATCGGCAAATCAAACGTCTCGACCGTCTTTGCCATGTTTTTTTCGGGACGAAAGAAATATAACGGGAAAGTCGCAATGAGGAAATCAGTGACCGCCTTGTCATCGCAAGCAAGTGAGGCCCTCCCTGGCATGAGTTCGAGAGCCTTGGTAAAACGTGGATCACCCTTTCGTCTTTCCAGAATGTCCATTGTCGCCTGATGGGCCGAAAACCCGATCAATTGACTATCGGCAAGCACCAACTTGCGACAATGACGGGGATATCTGGCGGCGTAGGACAGTGCAATGGCGGCACCGTTCGAATGACCAAAGAGGTCGATCTGACCGAGACCAAGGTGCCTGCGAAGATGATCGAGATCGTCGGCCATGGTAGATGACCCCATTGCTGTCTCGTCGGCGGGCCTTGATGATCGTCCACTTCCTCGCGGTGTCACGCAGACGAGTGTGAAGTTTGCGGTCAGGGGCTCCAGGCCTTTCCGAATGTGTCCAGACCCAACGCCCCATCCTGAAGCAACCGCAAATAAAAGTGGTCCTTTCCCCTCCACTGTGTAATTGATTTCAACGCCATTTAAAAAAGCGCCATATTCTCCAGGTTGCAGACTCATACTATGCCCTTCCGATGCAATGGGAGTTACGGCGCCAGTCTATGGCCTGTGATTCAGCGATGGCAATCTTGATAATGCGCGATGTTACAAAGGTAATCAGATAGATAGCGGGATTAATATACCTTATAGAACAGGCCTCGCCATTGTTGGGATCGTGCTGTGTTCTTTCATGAGGATGCGACGGAGCCCTCAAGAGGACACCTCTGAGGTGTATAGGATACGCAGGTCAGCAGACAGGAAAAGAAGGCTTTGCTCCAGAAATTTACGGTTCTCTGAGACCAGGAAAATTCGACCATCTAGAGCGTCTCCATCAGATCCCTAATGTATGAAGTTACCGGAGCCGGCGCCTCATCTGCGAGCATATGTCCCGCACCTTCGATCGAGATGCTCGGGCTGCCGATCGACTGGGCCATTCGGATTACCCTGTCGATTGACAGAGCTTGATCTGCGGAACCTGCCATGGTCAACATCGGGATTTTTAACGCGTTGATTTCGCTTGTTACATCGCGTCGGTTGAATATCATACGGCCGATTGGAACGACGCTATCGTCAATCCGGTCCCGAGGCCAGTTGACGAGTTGGTGCTGATGCAGCCTTAGACGATCTGGATGTTGCAGCCGAAACTTCTCCGAATAAAACATCCACAGAAGAGATGATGCAAATTCTTCGGGCAAACCCTGCTGCTCGGCAATTTGGTCGACAACCGCCAAAAAAGATGCCTTGGACGGCTCCGGCTCGGCGGCAAGCGAGGAGGCCACGATAACGAGCCCAGAAATGCGCTGTGGGTCTATGATTGCAAGCTCGGCGCCCCACATCGCCCCCATCGAGTGCCCAACAATGCAAACGCGATCCACCCCCATTATATCCAGAAGCTCTTGGTGTTGAGAGGCAATATCTGAGAGCGACGTTGTTGAAGGGGGCATGGCTCCGGATAGACCATGTCCCCACATATCCGGGACAATAACGCGATAATCGCGGGACAAGGCATCGACCTGTGCTGACCAGGTCTGGCTGTCGCAAAGCCATCCATGCGCGAGCAGCAGAGCAGGTCCTGAGCCGATATCAAGAATGCTCATGCTTGAATCGCGTAGCTGAAGTTTCGTTTTTGTAAGGGTCATTTTGTGCTTCCTGGTTCAGACGTGGGAGTATGAGGACGCAACGGAAGCCTTGTTTGCAGGCCGGCCGCGTTCTCGCGGCTTCGCATGTCGTTCTGGAAAAAGGGTGTGGCTTCGGACGCTTCTAATGCGCGGGCGAAAGCTCAGTTTGATCGCAATGCGTCATGTTGAAATGACATTTCTTAAATGCAGCGTATTGAATAATTTTGCATCCCGCTTCTCGCGTTATTGGTGTTATGCTGGGCGTGAAAATCGAGTGTCCCTTATGGCTGAGCATAAACATCTATCTCCTTCGCAAAGTCGCGTGCGTGTTTGGTCATCCAAAGATTTGGATCGAGCAAGATTTCTGCGGGGCGACTACATCGGGCACATATATCCCTGGCATTCGCACGAAGAACTTCTGATAGGCGTTGTCAGCGCGGGCGCGCTTTCACTCGAGACACGCGATCGGTCGGCAGTGGCGAGGGCGGGCTCTATTGCCATCGTCAACAGCGAAGAGGTCTATAGAGGTGCCGCATTGGGTGGACGGCGATGGCTTTTTCGAACGATCCATCTGCATCCCGACACCATTCTGCGGGTTGCGACCAATCTGCGGCCGAACAGCAGCCGGAATGTGCTGCCTCGGTTTCGGAGTCCAGTTGTTCAAGACGCTTTTCTCGCCAATGAATTGACTGCGCTGCACGTGCGGAGCGAAGCACGAGGCGATCCACTCGATCTGCAGTCGCGGGCCGTTACGTTGATTGCGAGGATGTTGCTACATCATTGGAAGGGCGAACCCGAACTGCCGGAAGCGGGTGAACCGATGGCGGTGCGCCTTGCACGTGACATCCTGACGGAGGATCTGGGAAAAAAGATCAGCCTTGAAAAGCTGGCTCGTCTCGTCGGTCTACCGCCTTTCAGGATTTTACGTGCTTTTGAAAAGGCGACCGGTCTTACGCCGCACGCCTATCGAACGCAGGCGAGGATAAGAAAAGCCTATAACCTCATCTGCCACGATCATCCCATTGCCGAGGTCGCGGCTGCGACCGGGTTCGCCGATCAAGCACATTTAACGCGCGTATTCAAAAGCATCATGGGTGCGACACCCGGCCAATTTAGGGCAGTCGATGCTCCGGCGCCGAGCCTGCCGACAGGCTAAACACTTCCTTCCATGCTCATCTCAGAGGTTATCCTTGCCTACAGGTTTCATTATTTTCTGCGGCGCAGCAGTTTTGTTTCGCCTTATCTCGCTTGCTATCTCGGTCCGTCACGAGGCAGCCATGAAGCAAGCGGGTGCTATCGAAATTGGCAAACGCAATACGCTCGTACTGGCGATCGCTCATATCTTCTACTATTTAGCAGCGATTGTGGAAGGCTCTTTCCGCTCCCATGATTTAAACATTGGCTTCTGGATTGGCGTCTGCCTCTATGGCTTAGGCGTAATTATGCTCATTACGGTGATCAGATTGCTGGGCCGCTTATGGACGGTGAAACTCCTTATTGCAAAAGATCACGAGCTGATCACGCACCCACTTTTTCGTTGGTTCCGGCACCCCAACTATTTCCTCAACATCATACCCGAGCTGGTTGGTTTTGCGCTCATTCTCAATGCCCACATCACACTGGTTATTGGGATGCTCGTTTATGCGATTCCACTTACAATCCGCATCCGCCAGGAAGAGCGCGAGATGAATACGCGCTTTCCGGGCTACTAAGCGTCGGATTTTAAACTTGCATGAAAGTCTGAACAATCAATCGATCCGCCATTCGACGACGAGGTGACTTGCAACACTGAGTTCTAGGTCAAGGTAGCGGATCGATGTTTCGTTAGACGATGGTCTAGCCCTTCCCGCCTCTCTTTCTGGAAACCAGACTTCGTAAGTGACATTTCTGGCTGAGGCCAATAGCAAGCATCTCCTGAGCTCATCGGGTGTATAACATGGGCACACGACGATGATGCGTTGGTCATTCCAAGCTACATCCTTTGCGCCTCTGTCGATGTCGGCATCACCAACGCGCCTTTTGGGAAAACGCTGTGAGGAACGGACGCGCAATCGCCTCAAACAAACCCTGAACGAGCGCGAAACGGCAGGAATGAATGGGCTATGCATCAGCGCCACCCGTCGATGTCGAACAAGCCTTCTCCAGGATTTCAACCACTCTGGGCAGACTTTCTGGAATATGGGCCGGCCTAGTTTCTGTGAGACGCAGATGACCAGCATAGGTCACCGCTCCAAACATTCTTTCGTTGCGAATCCTTCCAAGAACCATTGGCCCCCAGAGACTTTCCAATCTTGCTTTCGAACCTGCTGAAAGCACATCCACAACACCGAGGTTAGAGACAGACGCATCATAAGCGACCGCACCCACCAAGCCACAGGCAATCTCAGCATTTGCTGTCTGCGGCAAAGCAGATTCCACCAGTTGAAGACTTCCGATCAAGCTTTTGGGAGATCGCGAGGAGGAAAGCCATTCCTTGTACCGCCTGGCGAGCGACCAGAATGGGATCTCATTGACGGCATCGATTTTGAGAGAGGCGGCTGCAATGAACAGTCCAATTTCGGTCGTGTCGACCTTGGCCATCGATCTGATATTGATAGGCGATAAGACCGAGTAGGAGGTTGAGCTGACGTCACGGCAGTTGGCGATGGCGATGGCAGCGCAAAGAGCGCTTTGAAAAGTGACGCCCTTATATCTAATCTCGTTGATGAGGTAAGTTGTTAGTTCTCCAGGAAAGTCGAGAGAGCAAACCTTCGGATTATCGCTGTCAAACGCCCTCCATAAAGGCCGTGAAGCAATTGCTTTGATCGTGGCGAGGTCGACGTTTGGCAGTGGCACGCCAGCCATGGCATCTGTCACCATCATTTCCTTGCCAACGAGTTCCTCAATGGAGTCCCGTTGTTGCGCCTTGTGAAGGCGTACGCCGTTCAATGCAGCGACGATATCCTTCAAGAAGGCGACCGCGGACAGGCCATCTGCTATTGCGTGATGAAAGGTCAGGATGACTGTCCAACGGCCGATGCCTGCCTTTTCCTTGAGGACGATCGCTCTGACAAGAGGACCAATCCAAGGATTGAACGGCGTTGCGAGCTGCTTCTCGACAATAGACTTCCAGCCTTGGCTGCTATCGCTCGTTTCGATCTGGAGGGGTATGCGTCTCATATGGGTAATGAAGCGAGGGCCGGTCTCGCCATCCTGAACTGCCAGCCAAAGCTGAGGATGACGGTCCTGGGCTCTGTCGAATGCATCTTGCAGATTGTCTTCTGCGAAGCTACCGGAGATCTCGCCGACCATGCAAAAGTGACGGTGGTGGAGCTTTGAATAAAGGTAAAGAAGTCGCTCATGAGCGCCCATACTCCGGACATGTTCTCCAGAGCGACGGCCAGCCAAAGATAAATCGTGTTGCATTTCGCCTCCAATGATTTGCTTGGAGGAATGAACGAACCGTTTGGCTCGACGATTTCAGCGCAGCGAACTTGGTTTCAAATGAAGTTCGTCTTGGCCAATGGCAATATAAGTCGCTCTCCAGCAGTTTGTTTTGTTTGCAACGGAATATCCGGCTGATGAAACCTTCGAACAATCTTTAAACATCAGAGCTGCAAGGACATATCGTCGTTGGAGCCACACATAGGATGGAAGAAACTGACCCGTATAATTTGCCATGCAGCTATCTGCGTCTAGCAGCCGTTGACGGCGAACTCACTGCGTTTGCCCTTGAGACATTCGGCAGACCTGCGCGTTCTGAAGAGGTCTTGCCTCAACGCAGTGGCGATCGTCTTTTGTCGTTTCTCTTATCTGTCGGCAAATATCTCCTGCACGGCTTTTCGAAGGCGGCTGAAGCTTATGAGCCAATTGGTTCGAACCCCGCGAGCGCGATCAATCGGCCGTCGGAAGAAGCTGGCTTCGGCAATTAGCTCCAGAAGTTGAGCAGCGCAGTTGTCGTCGAAAGCAACTCAGTACTGGCAGTCCCAAGAGAGGCTTTAGCCCTTAGTACGATCCGTTGCAGATGACGCGGAAAAATACGCGTTTGCAATTTCTTTGTAACACGCAGTTCTCAATTTCCGACCGCGCACCTGCAACGATATGAGGGTTCCAATGCCTTTTAGTGAAGCGGCGATTTCAGGCCACTCTCCCGAGAAAAGAGCCTCTTTGCGAGATACGAGGTATATCAAAGTCGAGCCAGATGTATTGCTGCGTGTTATCGAGGCTGGTTCCGGCCGCCCTATCGTGATTTTGCCTGGCTGGTCGCAAACAGCTGATCAATGGACCGAGTACGTGGCCGATTTGTCTGATACGAATAAAGTCACGGCGATCGATATGCGAGGCCATGGAGCGAGTTCAAAACCGATGCATGGCTATCGCATTAGTCGGCTCGCAGCAGATTTGCAGGCGGTGCTGAACTCCGAAGGGTGGGACGATATCACGCTGATTGGGCACTCAATGGGGTGCGCGATCATCTGGTCTTACCTGGAGCTCTATAGCAGTTCGAGGATCAGAAATCTCGTTCTCGTCGATCAGCCTCGCGCGCTGGTAGCCGAACCACATGCATCAACCAATGAAGATGGCAAGGCCGCACCGATGTTCTCGGCGCAACAAGCTCTTGAGTTCATACAAGGTCTCCGCGGGCTCGACGGTGTCGCATTGACATCCGGTCTTTTGAAGGCAATGACGAGCGATGTCTTCCCCCCGGTTGCTTTCGACCAACTGTTGGCACAAAATCTGCTGATGCCGCGCGACCTGGCAGGCAGGCTTCTTTATGATCATGTTTTCAAAGATTGGACTGACGTGATCCGGCGCATCGATGTGCCGACCCTCGTCATAGGCGCTCAAGGCAGCATCGCACCTTGGCAGGCCATGGTCGAGATCGGCGAAATGATTAGTGGTTCTGAGACCTTCATTTTCGCCGCCAATGATGGCGGATCGCATTTTGCTTTCTTGGAGAACCCCAAAAAGCTACTCCAACTGATCAAAGAGTTTCTGGAGCGAAACTAGCTTTTTGATTTACTCACAGTGCACAGACAAATGTCACTTGCACAGATCGCAATGACCACGCATCTAGAAGCACGATCCTATTTCACGGGCCTGTTATTTTGGCAGAGCCATGACCATTGCGTTGATCGATCGATTATTTAAGCCGGCTCTCGCAAGGTATTGCCCTGAATTCAGCGGCGTTCTTCTCCAAACAAATACTGTTTCCTGAACCTAGCGACCAGCCGACACCGGCTTTCGACTGCAGCAACACACAGCAGTTAAGAAGCCTCAGCGGCGCCGTCCGCTTCAGAGCTGTGACCTCCTCGTCAGGCAAGCTTCCTGTGACAGTTGTAGGAATTCCAAGAGTTTTCCACATGTGATCGTAATCATATCCGCCAAGTCTTCATCATCAATTCGCGGCAGCGTCGTTGCTGTCTCTCATGAGCATGGTGAGGTTCCAATGAAAGTTTTCCTGGTCGCATCCCCCTTGGCAGGCCATCTCAGTCCGCTTCTGTCGATTGCCCGCATTTTGGTTGCGGAAGGCCATGATATTCTTTGTCTTTCCGGCAGCGACTTCAAGGATCTGGTCGAAAGAGCTGGGGCGGCGTTCCGAGAGTTCGGAGCGGCCGCAGATGTCAACCAGATGCAATCCACTGAAGTCACAGATGAACTGAAGAGAACACCCCCAGGTGTGCAGCGGTTACGGGTTGCAATCCAACGCCGCTTTATCGAGCTTGCGCCGGCTCAGCACGCGAAGATCTTGGAGGCATTGAAAGATTTCTCAGCGGATCTGATCATCGGCGATAGCATGATGTTTGGTCTCCTGCCGATCATCTTGAGAAGCAAATCCACTCGACCGCCCGTTATTTTGTGTGGGACGTCCATCCTTCATTCGCAGCGAGAGGATGGATCACCTCCTTTTATCGGACTTCCGCCGGCGCAAGATCATGTGGAACGCAAACGATATGCAGATATTGCCCAGAAATTTAACGTTCAATTCGAGCATCCTATCGCGCAGAGACTGCGGGAACTGGGCATTGGTCCTCTTCAGACCTCTTTGTTTAATGCCATGGTGGAACTGCCCGATGCGTTTCTGCAACTGACGGTCCCTGGCTTTGAATTTCCAATGAAACTACCTCGGTCCGTCCACTTCGTCGGAGCGCTTCCAATTATCCCTGATCAGGCACCACTGCCGCCCTGGTCAAGCGATCTTGATGGAAGTCGTAAGGTTGTTCTCGTGACTCAAGGTACCGTTGCCAACAATGATCTAAACTTGCTGGTCGCACCGACGCTAGCCGCCTTGGCCAACAGGCCTGACGTCCTTGTTGTCGTCACGACAGGAGGTCGTCCTCTAGAGGCCATCCCGGGGCCGCATTATGAAAATGTGCGCGCGGCAACCTATCTCCCCTTCGAGTGGCTACTTCCCAAAGTAGATGTGCTCGTGACGAATGGCGGTTACGGCACGGTCAATCAGGCCTTGAGCTTTGGTATCCCGTTGGTCACCGCCGGGCTGACGGAAGACAAAGCAGACGTCAATGCGCGTGTGACTTGGTCGGGTGCCGGCATCGATCTGAAGACCAATGCTCCGGAAGCAACAGACATTCGTGAGGCCGTTCTGACAGTTTTGGGGGAACCGGAATACCGTGCCCACGCCTCAAGTCTTGCCAAGGAATTTTCGTCCTTTGATTCGCGATCGGCAATCTTGGACATCGTCAAAGACCTCACACATGGCCCGTCAACTGAGCGAAAAACTTACTGATCGGTCTGACCGGAAGCAAAGAACATGGTGCGACGAGCCGTAGGCAACTCAAGTAAAGGCTTGTCGCCTTTGAAAGACGGCCCGTTGAGAAGGATAGAGCCGATGACATTGCAAACCCGTAACTCTCATATGAACGCCCAACTGGATCCAGTGGAAACTGCCCATGCACTTGTGTCTGTTCTGCGCCAAAGGAGCGCCGAAACAAGTGAGCTCGGCAGACTTCCGGAGGAAACGATTTCGGAGATGGACAAAGGAGGTCTGTTTGATCTTCTTGTTCCAAGGACCGACGGGGGCCTGGAGGTTGATCTCCAAACATATATGGATGTTCTTGTCGAAATCGCACGGGGAGATGGTGCTGTCGCCTGGACACTCGGAATATTGAGTGGAGCGCCGTGGCTTCTGGCGGCTCTCTTCCCGCCCGACGTTTCCCAGGAAATTCTCAGAACGCGAGGCGCGCGAATAGCCACCGTATTGTCACCGCGCAGAATCAAAGCGCGTCAGCTTCACGGAGGCTATCTCATTGAGAAGGGCGAATGGAGCTTTAACAGTGGCTTTTTCCACGCGCACTGGAACTTGCTAGGCTTTCCCGTTCAGAACGAAGACGGCGCCGTGATCGACAATCTGGCGGCTCTTCTTCCTGCAGAAAAATGCTTGGCCCTCGGGGATTGGGATACATTCGGACTGAGGGGTAGCGGAAGCACAACGATTGTTGTTGAGCAAGCCTTTATACCCAAGGATCAGACCGTCTCCCTCGCAAGTGGACTGAAAGGTGAATACGCATCCACTCACCTGGAAAACCATCCGCTTTATCGATTGCCGCTGATGCCGTTTCTGTCGATGAAGCTGCTTTTTCCTTCACTTGGCATGGCAAAAGCGGCATTGGAGTTTGCTCTCTCGACATCCTCTCGTCGCGCTATTCCCTTCACCATCTATAACCGCCAAGACGATGCACCAATCACTCATCTTCAGTTTGCTGAAGCTGCAACGAAGATCGATACGGCGGAAACGATCTTGCAACGAAACGTCAAAATTCTCGGTGACATGGCGTCTCGCAGAACTGCCGTAAACCATCTCACCAAAGCGCGCATCATGCGCGATGCCGGTTTCGTCAACCAAATCCTATGGGAGGCGATCGATCTCCTCGCTACGGCGTGTGGCGGCTCCATGGCACAACTGGATAATCCGCTTGGAGCAGTTTGGCGAAATGCAAAGGTCGCGAGTCTCCACGGAGGCTTGAACACGACCACAAACTTCGAGCTCTTTGGCCGCGTCCAGAGTGGGAAAAGCCCGCAGAGCTGGGTTCTCGGATAAATCGTTAGCGAAGGCTCCGATTGTGCGGCAAGGGGCGTGTATCCATTCGGATAAAGGATGGCCAGCCGTCGACTTCAACCTCGGCAGGTCGCCCGATTTCAACTGTAGCTGAAGCTTGATCGATGGAAATGAAAAAACCGTAGAGAAGCTGCAACCAGTGATCTGAAGCTCGCTCGCAAAGAGCGTCTTTGCTTCACTAGGGACATTAAGAAAAATGCATGACAAGGATTTGATTGCCGCAATCGAGACGATTGAGGCCGAGGCATTTGCCGATATCTACAAGGCTACTCCGCAAGAGTACGCTGTTTCTAATGGCGTCATGCTGCAGCAATTTGGCAGCGGCACGTGCCTAACCCATCAAACCATCGTCATTCCTGAATTGGCGCGCGTTGTGGGTCTTCAAGACGTCAACGACTTCGAGGTAGCAACACGATGGATGAGATATAATTGTGCACCTGGATGGGTCGTTCAGATCCCGCCACCTTTGGACGAATTGGCGCGATACGCTGAAGAGCAAAATATGGCCCCACGGGGAAATGGGTGGGCAAAGTTCTACCAGAAGCTTCCTTCATCGGGGCTACGCGATAATGACCAAGTTCATTGCGACCTCACCGCAAAGATCGTCACGGCAGCCGAAGCTGACGCGTTTGCAAATATTATTTCGCAGAGCTTTGGTCTCCCTTCTGATCTTGCGGAATGGCTGTCTCTGGTGGCCGGCCGGCGCAATTGGACCATTCACCTTGCTTATCACGACGAAAAGCCGGTTTCTTGTGCCGCAATGTACTCAAATGGGAAGTTTGGGTGGTTCGGCATCGACGGGACTTTGCCAGACTACAGAGGCCGCGGTGGCCAAAAGCTCCTCATCCGCTCGCGCCTTGAACATGCAGCCCGTCTGCACCTCAAGGGGGTAACAGCTGAGACGGGGCAGCCGGAGCGTGGGAAAGAAGCCGATCATGCGTCCTTCTCAAATTATAGGAAGTCCGGCTTCACCCAGATGTACGTGCGGGCGAACTATGCCCTGCCAGCGGCCGCGGAACCCACGGTCGGATAGGCGGCCGAGACCATGTTCTAATGAAATTAAACAGAGCAGTAATTAGGCGGCGGCGTGTTGAACGTCGGAGAAACTATATCAGATCAATGCAGGGGATCTCGTCTATGGGAAATATCGCTTTGAGCACGATGGGTAAGCTACGCTCAACTATGTGTGCCCTCTTGGCAGTCTCTGCTTTGGCAAGTGGCGCTTCGGCAGAAAGTGACGTTGATAAAGGCCGCTATCTCGTCAACTTGGGTGGTTGTAGTGAATGCCACACCCCGGGTTATTTTTTCGGAAAGCCGGACGAACATCGGCTGCTTGGCGGTTCTGACGTCGGCTTTTTTATACCGAAAGTCGGAACTTTTGTCGGACCTAATCTCACACCGGACGTGGACACAGGACTGGGGACCTGGTCTGAGGATGACATCGTGAAAGCGATCAGCACCGGGATCACTCCGGATGGACGCGAACTTGCATCAATGATGCCATGGCGCCGATTTGCAAAGCTTCAGCCAGCAGATCTTCACGCTATTGCAGTTTATCTGAGAAGCTTACCTCCTGTCACCAACAAGGTGGCTGGCCCCTTCGGCCCCACAGAACAGGTGACCGTCTCTGTTTTTAAGATTGTGCCGCCTGATGCCTCGAAGTGATCAGTTCCTGCGTGGCGGCCGAGATGGTATCGTCCACGAAATCGAAAGTTAAAACTCAGGAAGGCTGTTCTCCGGTGACCAGATTTTCCTCGTCAATAGCTCTCACGACAAAGGGCTGACTGCGAACCAGCGAGCGATCGCAAAAGTTTGCCGTCAGCCAATGATTTCGACGATCAGTTAAGAGAGCGATACATTATCGAACTCTTCGCTTTGACCTATCGGAGGCATTGCCAAGCCGATCCTGGCATTTTCTTCTGGTGGCGCCAGCCAATAGCCAAATCGATCCGCTGTTTCGAACAGATGCGCGAGGGCCTCTGGCGTCGGCGGCATGGCCCCTGCTGATAGAGGCCGTCCGATGAGCTCGAAGAAGGCCCCCATCTTCGCGGTCGTCACCAGAATGAGTTTGACTTCCTGATTTGAAACATTGCGCCAGGCATGTGGCTCATTCTCGTGGATATCGAGAATTTCTCCTGCGCTTAGCGCGTTCCAGGCGCCGTCGACCCAGCCCTGTGCCTCACCTTCGAGAACATAAAATGTCTCCCGATCCTCATGTTTATGCATTGGGACCGCAACGCCTGGCGGCAGGATACACAGGAACATCATGTAGTCTTTATAGTCTTCGTTCCACTTTGTTAGAGGCTTCATCTTTGGACCCATGACATCGATCCAGTCGCTCGCATCGTCGTCGCTTCGTAGAGATGTAAGATTCATTTCATGATCCCTTCTATCTGAGCAGAGAGCCCGAACGAACATCCAGGCTTTCGACCCAGTTTCTGATCAGAGCAGGTTGCATGAGCATTTCGGGAATGAGTGTCGCGTTACAGCCGAAACCGTAAGGCCACGAGTTTCCTATTTCATGGAAGGGCGTCCCCGCTTGCAGATCTCAGGGTGATCAATAACCGTGGAGCGGATTACTTTATTGGCTGCCTCCATTGATGAAAACGAAATGCTCGGTGAACAGGGCAATCTCCTTGCTGGATCTGGTTGAATGCTCGGGACTGACTTTTCGTATCAACTGAAACCGAGAAGGATTGCCCTGCAACAGCACGCTCATCTGGAAATTGTAAGCCGCCATCATGCTTGACAACCAGCAGGTGGGCCGCGCGCAATGAGTGAGCTACGTATCAACGAAATGAGGGTTGCACTTCCTGAACGCACCCATGCCGAACTATATTTCATCGGATGTGTGAGAACGCCTTGGAAGACGCGGGCCGAGACACCTCGCCAGGGTGATCGGGCTGGTCCTGCTTGCGTCATTGATGTGGCCGCGCCGTGGCGCCATGCCTTGAAGGGTATCGAGCAATATGACCAACTCGAAATCCTATATTGGCTCCATGAAGCACCAAGGGATGTCGTTTTGCAAAGTCCAGCCGACGACGGATGGGTCCATGGCGCTTTTTCGCTCCGCTCTCCGGTCCGCCCCAATCCGATCGGTACGGCGATTGTGCAACTCATCGGCGTCAGCGATCATTATATCGCGGTGCGTGGGCTCGACTGTATCGACGGAACGCCTTTAATCGATATCAAACCTGAACGCTCATTGATCGAGCCAATTGCCAAGCCGAAGATGTCGGCAATGCGCATTGAATGACATCGAGCGACTGCTGACTTTGCATCAATATCCGGTTTCTTTTTAGACCACGCGATTGATGAGCGGTTCGCCTCTGTGAAGGCGCATAAGATTTTCCGCTACCCCTTGGGCAATATCACGCATTGAATTCCTGGTGATCCCGGCGATATGCGGCGTTGCAATCACATTGGGCAATGATAGCAATGGATCCCTGGGATCGAAGGGCTCCCTCCAGAAGACGTCAAGTCCTGCGCCCGCAAGGTGTCCGTCTTGAAGAGCGCTGAACAGGGCGTCATATTGCACAAGCCCCCCTCGCGCGACATTGACCAAAAGTCCGCCCTGCGGCATGGCGCGTAGCTCCGGCTCGCCTATCAGACCAGCGTTATTATCCGACTGTCGCAGACATGGGATTAGAATGTCCGTCTCCGCCAAACAGGTCAAGATCTCCTCGGTCGAGTAGCATGCATCCACATTGTAATTCTGAACCTTTGGCGCATTAGGATCCCTCGTTACACCGACAAGACGGACACCGAACGCCTTTAGGAGGCGAGAGAGGGGTAAGGCGATGGCGCCGAGACCGTATAGGCATACCGTTTGGCTGAAAAGAGGAGTGCCGACCGGAGCGCCAAGTTGGCCACCACGGACATTGAGTTGAGCCTCATTGACTTTGCGCAGTAAGGCGAGAACCAAAAGGACAGCGTGTTCTGCCACCGAATCCGCATTGCCACCAAATGCCGCGACGTTTGCAACGGCAACCTCCCGCCTGCGGGCATGGGAAAGATCAACGCCTTCCAACCCCGAGCCCCATTGTTGGATCAGGCGTGGTCGAGCTAGGTCGATAAGGTCAGCATCAATCTTGTGCATCATCGGGATCATGACGTCCGCGCGTTCAGGAATCTCTTTGTCACTTCCGTTCCATGCGACAATCTTGAAGTCTTGACCTTCAGGCAGCGCCTTGGACAGATAGTAGTGCACGTCTGGGAAAAACGATCCACACAGAACGATGTTCATCTCAATTTCCTTTTCAGGGATGTAGTATTCAGCGGCCGTCGTTGCCTAGTCGATAGCGACGGAAAAGCAATTTGGAGGGGAGGCTGCCGTGATCAGGCAGCTAATGCTGCACTTCTAAACTTGCCAGGCGTGGCACCCATAATGCTTTTATAGGTGCGGGTTAAGTGTGCCTGATCCGAGAATCCAACTGCGAACGAAACGTCGGCGATCGGCTGTCCGAGTCTCAGGAGCATGTGCGCGCGGCGGACTTTGGCCTGAAGCTGATATGAGTGAGGGGTCACACCAACAGAACGCTGGAAGGCGCGCAACAAACCCGGAAAGGGGGCAAACCTGCAATCAGCGACAGTTGGTCCAAAGTTATCTTTTCGGCGAGGTGTTCGTCGAGATAGTCTCTCGCACGGGTCACTGCAAGGGGTTCGTCGCCGTCCAGTTTCGGCATCTTGGTCGGCACCGCACTATGGCGCACCAGAAGACGTGCAATCACCACAGATATATATGTTTGACGCTCCAGGACGGACGAGCCTTGTTCTGCCCTTCTATGAAGAGCAAGCAGTTCACCTGAAAGTTCTGGATCCTCAAATGTGGGACCATCAAATTGGGGAAGCTCTGACACAGATCGATCCAAGATCTGCTCGGCGACAGAGATGATCGCACTTGGTAGAAGATGGATTGTTCGACATCTCCAGCCATCTTTGACCGCCGGCGCACCTTGATGGATCTCGTCGGAATTGATGAGGACGAAACTGCCGGCTTTAGCGATCCCCTCGGCTCTGCGGGTTTTCAGACGAATAGCGCCATCGATCACGAGACCAAGACTGAGCTCTTCGTGAGAGTGCGACGGATATGCGTGATGCGCATAAGCGCCTTTCAGCATCTCGGCGTCGTGTAGATCTGGTTCTCGCCAGACCTTGACGAAATTCTCGGCTGTCATGGTCGTCTACGTCCGTTTATCAACTTCGCATCTGTGATTATCTGCGGGTACTGCAAACAAGGCTGATAGATCTTGAAGATTCCTGCAGCCTCGCAAATCTTGGCACTTCCGATCTGAGCGAGATCGTCTGAATACGGCGTCTGCTGTAAATGTTAGACTTGATACAAAATGCATGGGGCAGCAAGCGCGATCGCCCGCCCTTGCTGCTTTCCAAATCGTGCTACAAGATGGTTCGGTTAAGATATCGAGCGCACCACACCGCCATCAACGCGTAGTGCAGCGCCTGTTGTCGCCGATGCCTGCTGCGAGCAGATGTAGACGACCATGTTGGCAATCTCTTCCGTTGAAGAAAAACGCCCAAGCAGCGATGTCGGACGGTTATTTGCCAGAAAGTCTTGCTCGACCTCATCGATCGTCTGTCCCGTCTGCCTTGCGATATTTTCAATCACGGCGCCGAATCCTTCAGATCGCGTCGGGCCGGGTAGAACGGAGTTAACGGTGACACCCGTGCGCCCGGCGAGTTCGGCGACGCCGCGAGAGATCGCAAGTTGAGCCGCTTTCGTCATTCCGTAATCGATCATTTCTTTTGGCGGGTTCAAGGCAGACTCACTGCTGATAAAGACAATACGACCCCAAGCGCGCTTCGTCATACCTGGCAAAAAGTGCTTCGTGAGGCGAACGCCACTCATCACATTGAGCTGGTACATGAACAGCCAGTCCTCGTCGGTGAGGTCGTCGAAGGACTTGAAGAGTGCAGCGCCGACGCTGTTGACCAGAATGTCAGCTTCCGGCACGGCTGCTGCCAGCTTTGCGGCGCCTTCAGCCGTGGCAAGATCAGACGTAACGCCGGTCAGGATTGCGGTCGGAACTGTCTGACGGATCGTTTCGATCGCTTTTTCAACCCGTTCTTCGCTGCGTCCGTTCACGACGACTTCAGCGCCTGCTGACGCAAGTCCTGTCGCAATACCAAGGCCAATGCCTGCAGTCGAGCCGGTCACGACAGCACGTTTTCCTGTAAGATCAATTTTCATGTGGGTCTCCTTTCTTTGTTCGATGAAGGAGAGATAATCCCGGAAAGACAGAGGCAGAAGGCGGGTCATTGTCCTTGCACTCGTTCCGGAAATTCACGAATGGCTTGGCCAATTCGGCATTTAAACACTCAGATCCGCCAAGCCGGTTGGATCTGTCGCGTTAAGTCGCCTGAGGTTTAGCGATCAGACATCTTAAAACAGTGGCGTCAGATCAGAACCTCGGTTGGTTCGCTGGTTATTCTCATGGCGCATATCCGCTCCTGACGATCAGAGTTCCATCAGGGCGCCACGGGCCGGACGCGATCCAACCCATCGTCGTTACAGCTGCAACTAACTCTTCCTAAACAGAAATTGCGCCGTAACCAGGCCGCGCCAGTTTGTCGCTCACGGCTCCGCGACTTGTTTTGTGATGATCTCTTATGGCTGAAACCAGATGATTGCGATGTCCGTGAATGCGTAAGCCCACGAGACCTAGGATCTCGCATAGAGGGAATGGTGGATTTTAATCGGAACTAGCGATCTGAACTCACCCTCCCATTCGTCGATCCGAAGCTCCTCGAATTTGTTTTGAACGGAAAGAGGATGCTGCCTTCCAGCACCCACGATGCAATCACGGGGATCATATGAGGGAAAATCTGCTTTGGTTGTTCCATCAACCGGTGAAGGTTCAACTTGAACAGTCGCGTGGAACGCCATGAAGTATCGAAGTGATATTGACGGTCTTCGGAGCGTGGCGGTTATCCCGGTTATTCTGTTTCACGCGAGCGTGCCAGGATTTTCCGGTGGATTCATAGGGGTCGATATATTCTTCGTCATCTCCGGATATCTCATAACGACGATCATAGACCAGGACCTGACCAGAGATCAGTTCTCGATTGCCCGTTTCTATGAACGAAGATTCCGCCGTATCCTTCCGGCTCTACTATTCGTGCTTGTTCTGACGACGATATCCGCATGGATTATCTTCCTCCCATCCTTCCTCAGAGACTACAATGCAAGCCTTGTTTCTGTTGGGACCTTCACATCGAACATCTACTTCTGGCGAAACTCTGGCTATTTCGACAACAGCGCCAACCTACGTCCTCTTCTTCATACATGGTCGCTTGCTGTTGAAGAGCAGTTTTACATCGGGATGCCGATCCTGATGATGATCACGAAGAGGATGGGGCAATCCTCGCGTTTGGCTCTTTTCGCCGTGATCGCAACTCTCTCGTTCGGCCTAAGTGTTTATGCAACATCAGTCGCACCGACGGCCAATTTCTTCCTCCTTCCAACGCGAAGTTGGGAACTCTTGGTGGGAGCTATCCTGGCTCTGACCGTCAATGGCGACAGACTTTCGTCGGTTGCACGCAATGTACTCGGCATCGCTGGACTGTGCATTACAGCACTGTGTGTGGGCTTCTATTCGGAGGCCACGCCCTTTCCTGGATTGGCAGCCATGCCACCGTGCATAGGCGCGGCCCTTCTCATTCTTTCAGGCCGATCGCAAAAAGCACTGTCTGCGAGACTTCTCTCCCTCCGTCCTCTCGTTTTCATCGGTAAGATTTCATATTCGCTCTATCTCATGCATTGGCCGGTCACTGTCTTCCTACGCTACCTCACGCTAGAAGAACCGACGCTTGGCGACGCTGCCTTTATCGTTCTTTTCGGCATGGTCCTGGCGATCATCTCATGGCGCTACGTCGAGCGACCATTCAGGCTACCGCATCGCACCTCACGCTCCTCCATCACGAACGCCACAGCCGTCTTGGCGATGATATTGGTCGCAGCGTTCGGCTACACGGCCGACAAATATGCCGGTGGATCTGACGGTTTTTCACGCTTCCAGGCTTCCATGTTCGATCGAGGCAAAATTGACGATGTGGCGGTGCCTGTTGGCAATCCGGTAGAGAACAATGACCATTCCTGGAGAAATGGCACTTGCTTCTTCGAGGACGACAATTCCTTCGAGAACTGGGATCCTCAAAAATGCATCTTGGCTGCTAACGGCGAGCCAAAAACGCTCCTTTGGGGCGATTCATATGCAGCACATTATGCGCCCGGCATTATGGCCAATGCTGGACATGTTGAGGGAACGATCTATCAGTACACCCAAGCTGGCTGCCCTCCAGTTCTTTCATATTATTCCTATGCGCGGCCTCGCTGCCGGGACTTTAATGCGAACGCAATTCAACTGTTGCAACGTTTCAATATATCCACCGTGATCCTTTCAGGGCGGTGGACTGATTTGCAACTTCGCGGGCTCGATGGCGTTCAGCAAACTATCGACACGCTGAGACAACGCAATATTCGGGTTATCGTCATAGGACAGTCACCTGTCTTCGTGACAAATGTTGACGTTATCGCCTTTCGCAAGGCCTTGCCCACGGACATGACGGCAAGCTGGAAGACAGTGATTCAACCCGATTTGAACTTAAAACTGCGCCGCCTGGTTCATGGCGCGGACTTCATCGATCCGATCGCGCTCGATTGCTCGAATGACATCTGCCCCTACATGGTTGATCAAAAATTGCTCTATTTCGACACCGGCCATTTTTCAAATTTCGGCAGTCGTCGCATGACGGGCCTGATGCTCGCCGCGCTGGGTGATCGCAAGTTCCCCTGAAGGCCCAACGCGCTTCCGATAATTGCTTTTCCGGTCCGGGCGAGGCGCGATCCAGATATTGCAATTGAACACTATGAATAAGCCGGTTGATTGCGTTCAGTGAGCGAAGTGTCTGGATACCAGACGGTCAAGCGTCGCGTGAACGGGAGCGCTAACGGCTGATGTAGGATGCAAGCTCTTCCGGCGTACCATGAGGGAAAGCCTGCTTTAGAAAAGCAAGGAACGCCGAAACACGTGCGCTCAGCAGGCGCCTTGATGGATAAAGCGCCCAAAGTGCAATCTCGGGTCCCTCCACCTCGCCCCAATGGACGAGAGTGCCGGCCGCAAGATCATTGATCACGAGCGAAATAGGCAAGCGAGCCGCACCGACACCGGCGCGAACGGCATCACGGATCATGATCAGCGACGATAAGGCAAGGACAGGATTAATGCGGATCACCTGCGATCCACGTGCCGTCAACATGGGCCATGACTGAAGGTCCGAACCTTGGCGGACCACGCCGGGCACCGGATGGTCGGCCTCTGGCCTTGCCAGATCTGGAGCAGCCACAATGACAAGACGGTCGCGCAAGAACGGTTTACCGACAAGGGTTTCATCCTGATCCGGATTGACACGGATGACAAGATCATAGCCCTCTTCGATCATATCGACCGGGCGGTCTTCCGTCGTGATCTCGAGCTTTACCTCCGGGTACTTCAAGGCAAAACCTGCAGCGATCTTGCCCATGGCCGTCTGCGACAAGAGAAGCGGTGCGCTGATCCGCAACTTTCCCCGTGGTTGTCCGGCTCCCGATGCAATGCTGGCTGCTGCTTCATCAAGTTCAGTGAGCAACGCAGCCGTACGCTCATGAAGTGCGCGTCCTTCTTCGGTGAGCTTCAGCTTGTGCGTGCCACGTTCAAACAGCCTGAGATCAAGCGCCGCTTCCAACTCCGTCACCCGGCGCGACAGCGTCGCCTTCGGCCGGCCTGAGGCTCTGGCTGCCTTTCCAAAGCCCCCATGGCGGGCAACAAGGTTGAAGTCAGCAAGCGCAACAAGATCCATTTTCGTTCCAATTATGAGACAAGGTGTTCAGATAAACCATCTATCGGCTCAATCATGAACCGCTCATATTCGGGGTGTCAAGATTAACAACCCCGGAGAAACTTCCATGACCATTCTCGTTACCGGCGCCACAGGCAACGTTGGCAGCCAAGTCGTCCATCACCTCGTCAACCATGGCGCCGACGTCAAGGCGCTGGTCCGCGATCCTTCCAAGGCCACATTCCCGGAGAGCGTCGCGGTTGTGAAAGGCGATTTCCTGGACGTTGACTCACTACGCGAAGCCTTGGAAGGCGTCACGACACTTTTCCTTCTCAACGCAGTTGCTCCCGACGAATTCACCCAGGCGTTGATCGCGCTGAATCTGGCGCGATCTGCCAGCATCGAGCGGATCGTCTATCTGTCGGTGATTCATCCCGACGTCTATGTCAACGTCCCGCACTTTGCCGGCAAGTTTGCTGTCGAGCGAATGATCGAGCACATGGGGCTGTCCGCGACGATCCTGCGCCCAGCCTACTTCGTTCAGAACGATCTGATGATCAAGGACGTCATCACTGGCTACGGCGTCTATCCGATGCCGGTCGGCGACAAAGGTCTGGCTATGATCGACGTGCGAGATATCGCGGAGATCGCCGCTCATGAACTGCTTCGGCGTGAACAGGCTGAACAGTCGCTTCCAATGACACGCATCAACCTCGTTGGACCCGATACGCTCACCGGCGCCGATATCGCAGCCATCTGGTCGGAGGTACTTTCGCGTCCCGTCCGCTATGGCGGAGGCGATACCCAGGCTTTTGAGCAGAACCTCAAGCAGTTCATTCCCGCCTGGATGGCCTATGACATGCGTATGATGGGCGAACGCTTCCTGACCGATGGAATGCTGCCTGATCACGGCGATGTCGAACGCTTAACCACGATCCTGGGTCGCCCGCTCCGCTCCTACCGAAACTTCGCGCGAGAAACTGCTGCCTCCCTTTGAGGCAGCGATCACCAGTTCCCTCTACCACACTCGACCTCACAAAGGACCGTCATCATGATCTACTCGACAGCAACCGTGCCAGTGAACCCGCAAGGTGAACTTAAACTTACGAAGGAACAGGTCTGGAAGGGGCTGGAGCTGAAGGCGCGCGACGCGCGCCTGTTTCTGCCACCCGGACTTTGCACCCGCTGCGATGTCGTGGAGGAGAGCGCGAGCCATTTCGTGCGGGAAGCCACGATCGCCGGGTCTGAGATCAGGGAGATCATTACCCTCGAACCGCAAAGCAAGGTCACATTTTTCCAGGCCAGCGGCCCGCGCGAAGGCGCCATCGTCAACGAGTTGTTCGAGGATGAGACTGGCGCTCTTCAGCTTCGCTTCTATTGCTACATCGGATTGCGCGGCGAGGAACCGAACGGTCCCGAAGAGCAGGCCGAACAAGCGCTGTTCGACAGCGACAAAGGTTATCGGTCGGCGCTCCTTTCAACACTGAAGCGGACCCGCGAACTTCTTGCGGAAAACCGGCTTTGATCACACCAATCGCGAACATAACCGGCGCAGCCTCTGATCGAGGCGCCCGCCTTCAAAGGATTGAGGCCATGAATTCTCCTGCTTCTGAAACGCAATCTCACTCTGTCCCGAAGATCCTCATCCTCGGCGCAACCGGTCCGACCGGCCGCCACATCGTCACTTACGCCCTCGAACGCGGTTATGATGTCACAGCGCTGGTGCGCTCACCGGAAAAGGCCGCGGACATGAAAGGTGTGAGGCTTGTCATCGGCGATGCTCGCGACGAGACCGCGTTGCGCAAGTCTCTTGCAGGTCGTGATACGGTCATTAGCGCGCTTGGCACGCCAGCGAGCCCGTTCAAGCAAGTGACCTTGCTTTCAACCGCCACTCGCGCGCTGGTGACCGCCATGAAGCTTGAAAACGTGCCGCGTCTGATTGCAGTGACCGGGATTGGCGCCGGCGACAGCGTCGGACATGGCGGTTTAATGTTCGATAAATTGATCTTTCCACTCTTGCTGAAGAAGGTCTATGCGGACAAGAACAGACAGGAAGCCATCATCGAAGAGAGCGGGTTGAACTGGACGATCGTCAGACCGTCTGTTCTCACCAACAAGCCGGGACGGGGCGCGATCCGAGCCTTGACCGATCTTTCCAATTTCCGTGGCGGCAGTATCGCCCGTGAGGATGTGGCAAAGTTTGTTCTTGACCAGATCAACACTGAGCTATGGATCAAGAAGTCGCCCCTCATCACGTGGTGAAGATGAATTTGGACAACGCAGTTCAGCCTCACCGCCGCTTGCGATTTACCCCCGACGCCAGACATTCGCCGGGGGCACTCAGCCTGGAAAGATTATTGACACCATTTTGCGTCGGTTCATTGCCATATGCCTTTATCGTTGGATCGTGCCGTGCATCGTTTCCAGATCGTATCCCCGCCAACGACCTTCCATAGCTGGAATTCCACAGGACAGGCATTTCTATCTGCGCTGGCGCGAAAGCCGAGCACCTCGTCCGTTTTCGAATGCCTTGAACATGGGCCTCCACGACGACTTTCTGTCAAAAAAGTATCTAAGAAATACCCGCACTGATGTAGATAGCCCGGAACTAGCGGGCTATCGTCTTGGACAACATCAGATCTGCAAAGTTGGAGGTTTGCAGAATTCGCCAAGCGGCGGCTGATGTTTTGGTGAGGAGCAACAATGCAACCCGATTTGGAACTGGTGCACATCCGCAAAGGGGAGTCCTTTGCTGCGTGGAAGCATGGTTATCCGTTCCGCACGGTTCGGTGGCACTATCATCCGGAATTTGAAATTCACCTCGTTGTGGCTACAACGGGCAGGTTCTACATCGGCGATCACGTCGGGCGCTTCGAGCCGGGTCAACTGATCATGACAGGACCAAATCTTCCGCAGAACTGGATCTCCGAGATCGGTCCAGGCGAGGTCGTTCCCACGCGGGGTCTTGTTATCCAGTTTCCAGAAAAATTCATTCAGGATTGCATCGCTGGAATGCCTGAAATGCTGGCCGTCTCGCCACTCCTCGAGCGCAGTCGCAGAGGCCTCTTGTTCGATCATGAAACCGGCGCTCAGCTCAGGCCTTTGATGGAGCGTCTGATCGATGCACACGGACTGGTCCGACTTGCGATCTTCTGCGAGATACTCGACGTTCTCGTGCGTGCGCCGGAGCCTGAAGTTCTGGCAAGCCTCAGCTACGAACTCGATCTTTCCCACATCAACGACGTAGGAGTTAATCGCGCCATAGCATACCTGCGTGAACATCTGACCGATGACGTCGACGAGCGGGAGCTTGCCGATCTCGTGGGCCAGAGCCCGAGTTCATTTTCAAGGGCTTTCAAGCGGCACACCGGGACGACACTGGTTCGCTATAAGAACCAGCTGCGGGTCGATCTTGCCTGCATGATGCTCCTGACGCAACCTGAGGTTAAGGTTGCCGAAGTCTGCTATGAGATCGGCTTTTCGAACGTATCGAACTTCAACAGACACTTCCTGAAGCAAAAAGGAATGTCGCCTTCGCAATTCCGCGCAACCTTTGCTGCCAATGAGGAGCTGCAGGCGGCGGAATAGCAAGTCAGCACACGTTATTGCCCACAAAGGGCGTCGTCATTCGGGGGCATGGTGCCGCCCGGAACCGGACAGGCTTTACCTGTCGTCATCCTCGGGAGGAAGACTGAAATGAAGAAGACGTTGACAGCACTGTCGATCGCGGCCCTGATGCTGAGCACGGCGCCTGTGATGGCCCAGCAGGCCAAGCTGAAGATCGGCATGACATTCCAGGAGCTGAACAACCCCTATTTCGTATCCATGCAAGAAGCGCTCAACGAAGCCGCAAAGAGCATCGGCGCCGAGGTCATCGTGACCGATGCCGGTCATGACGTTGCCAAGCAGATTTCCGACGTCGAGGACATGCTGCAAAAGAAGATCGACATCTTGCTGCTTAATCCGACGGATTCGGCCGGTGTCGAGGCTGCCGTGAACGAAGCCAAGGCACAGGGTGTCATCGTTGTTGCCGTAGATGCCAATGCGAGCGGTCCTGTCGACACCTTCGTCGGCTCGAAGAACAAGGATGCTGGCTACCAGTCCTGCCAATATCTCGCAAAGTCCCTGAACGGTCAGGGCGAAGTTGCGATCCTCGACGGAATTGCCGTCGTTCCGATCCTGCAACGCGTCGAAGGCTGCAAGCAGGCACTGGCTGAATTCAGTGGCATCAAGCTCGTCGATACGCAGAACGGCCGACAGGACCGGTCAGTTGCTCTCGGCGTTGTTGAAAATCTCATCCAGTCACATCCGAATCTCAAAGGCATCTTCTCCGTCAACGACGGCGGTGCAATGGGTGCGCTCGCCGCGATCCAAGGGTCGGGCAAGGATATCAAGCTGACCTCGGTCGACGGTGCTCCCGAAGCGGTCAAGGCAATCGCCGACGGCGGTCCTTTCATCGAGACAACGGCTCAGTTCCCGCGCGACCAAGTCCGCGTCGGTCTTGCTATGGCGCTTGCGCAAAAGTGGGGCGCTCGGGTCGTGCCCAAAGAAGTGCCGATCGACGTGAAGCCCGTCACCAAGGAAAATGCTTCCGGCTTCAGCTGGTAGGCGCCGTTCCCGTCCCCGCCACAGTGGCGGGGACGATCCATCCATTTCGAATGCGGGGCACGCGCAATGCTGGAACTCAGTGGCATCAAGAAGAGCTTCGGCAGGATTGAGGTTCTGCACGGCGTCGATCTTTCGGTCCGTAGTGGTGAGATCCATGCGCTTCTCGGTGAGAACGGCGCCGGCAAATCAACGCTGACAAAAATTCTCTGCGGGATCCTCCAGCCCAGCGAGGGAGAGATCCGCCTTGAAGGCAAGATGCATAAATTCACCGATTACAACGATGCAATTGACCACGGCATCGGCGTGGTTTTCCAGGAATTCTCGCTCATTCCCTATCTGACTGCAGTCGAAAACATGTTTCTCGCGCGGGAAATCCGCAACTCCGTCGGCCTTTTGAAGCGTGCCGCTATGCGCAAGCGCGCGGCCGAAATCATGCAGCAGCTTGGCATCGCCATTCCACTCGACGTACCGATCCGTTCGCTGTCGGTGGCGGAACAGCAATTTGTCGAGATCGCCAAGGCATTGGCGCTTAACGCGCGCATCCTAGTTTTGGATGAGCCGACCGCAACGCTGACGCCGGCGGAAGTCGAACATCTCTTCAAGGTCATGCGCGGTCTGCGCGAGCAGGGCGTCGCCATCATTTTCATTTCTCATCACCTGGATGAGATCTTTGAGATCTGCGACCGCATCACGGTTCTGCGCGACGGAGAGTTCGTCGCCTCCTGCCCCATTAGCGAGGTCGATCAGGATCGACTGGTCGAGATGATGGTCGGACGCCGGATCGAGAGCAGCTTTCCAGCCAAGCCTGCCATCCCCCCGGATGCGCATGTCGTCCTCGATGTGCAAGCCGTCCAGCTCAGAAGAAATGGCCCAATCTCCAGCTTTCAACTTCGGCAGGGTGAGATCCTCGGTTTTGCCGGGCTTGTCGGCTCCGGCCGCACCGAAACCGCGCTGGCCATGATAGGCGCCTACGCGGCGGCGCGCTGCAAACTTTTGCTGAATGGCGTCGAGACCCGTTTTGCGGATCCCGCTGAGGCTTTGATGGCGGGCATTGGCCTCTTACCGGAGAGCCGCAAGGAACAAGGGTTGATCACCAGCTTTTCCATCTTGCAGAACGTATCGATCAATAACTACGGCAAGTATCTTTTCGGCCACTTCTTCATCAACCGCACCAAGGAACTGGAAGACACGGTTTCGGCGATGAAGCAGGTGCAGGTAAAGGCGCAGGGGCCGATGGCCCGTGTCGATACTCTTTCCGGTGGAAACCAGCAGAAGGTCGTCATTGCTCGCTGGCTAAACCACAATATGAAGGTCCTGATCTTCGACGAACCGACCCGCGGTATCGATGTCGGCGCCAAAGCCGAAATCTACCAGCTGATGCGCGAGTTCACCGCGCGGGGCTATTCCATCATTATGATCTCATCGGAGCTGCCTGAAGTGATCGGCATGTCGGACCGCGTTTGCGTCTTCCGCTCAGGCGGCATCGTTGCGACTGTTGAAGGTGCTGCGATCAATTCGGAAGAGATCATGATGCATGCAACAACCGGGAGGAATAAAAATGTCGCATGATGCGGTTGCTGAGCCCGTCAGCGGAACGAAAAATGCCGGCGCCGTTCTGTGGAAGTCTGTAATCCACTCACCGCTCGCCCTGCCGCTCGCGGGCCTTGTGGTCGTCTCGATATTGATGGGCTTCGCATCGGACAGCTTCTTCTCCGTTTCGAACATTCTTAATGTCCTGCGGCAGGTTTCCGTTGTCGCGGTTCTTGCCGTCGGCATGACGTTTGTCATCCTAACGGGAGGAATCGATCTATCCGTCGGCGCGGTCATGGCGCTGGCAGGTACAATGGCAGCCGGCGTGATGGTGCATCTTGGCATGCCCGGTTGGGTCGGGCTTTTGGCAGGGGTCGGTATCGGCTTCGGACTCGGGCTCTTCAACGGCCTGATGGTTGCATGGGGAAAAATGCCGTCGATCATCGTGACGCTCGCAACGATGGGCATTGCTCGCGGGATTGGCCTCATCTATTCCGGCGGCTATCCTATCTCGGGCCTGCCATCGTGGATTTCATGGTTCGGCGTCGGACGGGTCGGCATCATTCCGGTGCCCGTCATCATCATGGTCATCATCTACGCCATTGCTTGGGTCATCCTGCAAAGAACGCCCTTTGGTCGCCACGTCTACGCAATCGGCGGAAACGAGCTGGCTGCAAAATTGTCGGGCGTGAAGACCGCAAGGATCAAGATCGCAGTCTATACCATCTCCGGCGTCACATCGGGCCTTGCAACCATCATCCTCACTGGCCGTCTGATGTCCGGTCAACCGAATGCCGGCGTCGGGTTCGAGCTCGACGCGATTGCGGCCGTTGTTCTTGGCGGAACGGCGATAGCCGGCGGCCGCGGCCTGATTATCGGAACGCTTATCGGGGCTGTGCTGCTCGGTATCCTCAGCAATGGCCTGAACCTGATGGGGATCAATCCCTACCTGCAGGACATCATCCGCGGCTTCATCATCCTTCTTGCTATCTACATCGCCCGCGAATGGCGCTGAACCTCAATCCTAGACAAACCACAGGAGAACAAAATGTCTGAATCGCTTGCGGGCAAGATTGCCGTCATCACGGGCGCCGCCTCCGGTATTGGCCTAGCCACTACGCAAAAACTCCTCTCCCTCGGCGTCACTGTCGTCATGGTCGACTGGAACGAGGCAAAGCTCAGCGAACTCGTTGCCGAGTTTGGGGACAAGGCGATCGCGCAGGTCACCAACTTGCTCGATGCTGAGAGCTGTGCCGCGATGATCCCGGAAATCCTCAAGAAGGTCGACCACATCGATATTCTTTATTGTAACGCAGGAACCTATATCGGCGGCGACCTGACCGAGACCACGAGCGAGGCCATCGACAAGATGCTGAACCTCAACGTTAACGCAGTGATGAAGAACGTCCATGCCGTGGTGCCACACATGACCGCACGCAAAACCGGCGATATCGTCGTCACCTGCTCGATCGCAGGACATTTCCCGACCTATTGGGAGCCAGTCTATGCATCCTCGAAATGGGCTATCACCTGCTTCGTTCAAACCATGCGTCGACAGATGATCCCGCATGGCGTGCGCGTTTCGCAGGTGTCGCCAGGCCCTGTCGTTTCTGCACTGCTCGCAGACTGGCCGGAAGAGAATCTGCGCAAGGCAAAGGAATCCGGCAGCCTTATCGATCCGGAAGAGATTGCCGACGCGATTGAATACATGTTGACCCGCAAGCGCACCGTCACGATCCGTGACATGCTGGTGCTGCCAACCAATTTCGATCGCGTTTAAGAAAATCTCGAGCGGTGTCTTGCGCAGCGAAGGCACCGCCTAGGATAACTCCAGGTCTTCACATTGAATCTTAAGGGAGAAGACAAAATGCAATTCACCGGCAAAACCGTCATCATAACCGGCGCTGGCAAAGGGATTGGCCGCGCATGTGCAAAGGTGATGGCTGAACGCGGTGCCGAAGTCATTGCGCTCAGCCGAACCTCTTCAGACCTAGAGAGTCTACGCGCTGAGGTCGGCGGCCGCTCGATCGCTGTCGATCTTGCCGATACTGCCGCTACGCGTGCCGCAATGCGGCAAGCTGGCACTGCCGATTTCCTCATCAATAGTGCCGGCATCAATGTTCTTGAATCCAGCTTTGATATGAGCGAGGCGGGATATGAGGCTGTCATGGGGATCAATCTGCGCGCAGCTTTGATCACCTGCCAGGAGTTCGGTCGAGCCCGTGTGGCCGCTGGCGGAGGCGGAGCAATCGTCAACATCACATCGATTGCTGGCCATCGAGGCTTTCCGGATCATCTGTGCTATGCCGCCTCAAAGGCTGGCCTTGAGGGGGCGACGCGCGTCTTGGCCAAGGAGTTCGGCCCCTTCGGCATCAGGGTCAACGCAGTAGCACCGACCATTACCCTGACGGAGCTCGCGCTGAGAGCTTGGAGTGATCCCGAAAAGTCGGAGCCAATGATGGTGCGTCATCCGATCGGCCGTTTTGCCGAAGTTGACGATGTGGCGCGGACGATCGCTATCTTGTTGTCATCGGATGCACAAATGGTAACTGGCACGGTTTTAAGCGTTGACGGCGGATTTCTCGCGACCTGACGCCCGCCGAAGCAAGCGATCAAGATCGCGCCTTTGCCAGCAGACATCCTTTGCGATGTCCAACACAGACGTTTCATGTCTGCTTGCTGTCATAGGACGAAGTCGAGTTCACCATGATCAATCAGGTAGAAGACCCGAACCCCGATAGCTCTCGATCATCGTATCGAAGAGCGAAATGTCAGAACGGCTGCGGGCAAGAAGTTGAGCTCCTGCGACGGCGGCGAAGATCGCCCGCGCCCGTGCCTCGCTGTTTTTCTCATCGGTAATGCCGGCATCGATAAGCCGCTGTGCAAGCCAATCGACATTGACGTCGGCAAAGGTCTGCACCTCTTTGCGGACAGGTTCGGGAAGATCATCGTATTCAGCCCCTAGGAAACTCCCAAGGCATAGGCGGTTGCCATTTTCCAGCGACATGCGGAATGTCTCCGGATAGGTTCGCAGACTAGCCCTTGGATCGCCATTCTTTTCAGCAACCTCTTCTAGCCAAGCCTTTGTATCCTGCCAGTATCGGGCGGCGATGGCGGCGGCGAGATCGGCTTTACTTGGAAAGTGATGATAGATACTGGCGGCCTTGATACCGACCGCGGCGGCAAGTTCACGCATGTTGAGGCCGCCATAGCCATGCGCCTGCGCGCTCAGCCGTCCCGCCGCCAGAATAGCCTCCCGTCCACTTCCGTTCATGCCATGCCTCTCCGCAAAACTAACAATTGTTAGATAGGGATTGACGTTCGCCTTGTAAAGCTCTAATTCAAGCTAACCTACCAACTGTTAGTTAGAGAGAACCAATGATCAACGAATTGATCTACTCAGATGCGACTACGCTTGCTGAACTCGTCCGCACGAAAGAGGTCTCCCCTGTCGAAATCATGCAGGCCCACCTTGAGCGCATCGAGGCCGTCGATCCGCAAATCAACGCGATCGTCACGATCTCCGAGAATGCGCTGGACGCTGCTCGGCAGGCGGAGGCGGCTGTTATGGCAGGTGAAGACCTGGGGCCGCTTCATGGCGTGCCGTTCACAGTTAAGGATTCGATTGATACCAAGGGTGTGCTCACTCAACGTGGGTCGCCCATCTTCAAAGGGCGAAAACCGGACCGAGACGCAACGAGCGTCTCACGCATGAAAAAGGCTGGCGGCATTCTGCTCGCCAAAACCAACCTCCCGGAATTTTCTTACTGGATCGAGAGCGACAACCTCCTTACCGGGCGCTCCAACAATCCTTGGGATCTCGAGCGTACGCCCGGCGGATCGAGCGGAGGCGAGTCAGCGGCGATCGCCGCGGGGATGTCACCTCTTGGCCTTGGAACCGATCTTGCCATTTCGGTCCGCGGTCCCGCAGCGCAGACCGGTATCACTTCGATGAAGGCAACCCACGGCCGGGTACCGATGACAGGCATCTGGCCGCGCACACCGCGTCGTTTCTGGCATGTTGGACCAATGGCACGCTCCGTGCGTGACATAGCCCTCGCCTTTTCGCAGATGGCGGGACCGGACGGGCAAGACGCATTTGCATCAAGCTCCGTTCCTTACGACAACGGGATTGGCCGTCAGCCATACCGACAGCTCCGCATCGGCTGGATGGTCGGACCCGGCTTCGGACCGGTCGATCCGCAGGTCGCCGCAACAGTTAAGGCGGCGGCAGATGCTCTTAGGGATGTCGGACTTTCGGTGGAGCATGTCGGCATCCCCGCCTTAGAAAAGGACTTTGCCCTCGACGTCTTCAACCGTCTCCACGTTATGGAGATGAAGCCGGCTTTCCGTGAGACAGTCGCCGGACATCAGGACGACGAAATTTACAAGATGGCAAAGACGATGCTTTCGCTGCCCGACACTTCGATGGCGGACTACGTCGACGCAGAACAGGCCGCCGAGCGCCTTCGGGACGGCTATGCTGATTATTTCTCCCGATATGATGCACTCATCACACAAGTTCTGCCCATCGCTGCACATAAGCACGGCGTGAACGAATTTGTCATCGACGGTCAAAGGGTGGACGCGACCTACCTGCAGGGTGCGACCGTGCCATTGAACGTTACAGGCCTGCCCGGCATCTCTATGCGGTTCGGCACCAGTCAGGAAGGATTGCCGATCAACGTCCAGATCGTCGGAAAATGGCAAGCTGAATCAACCATCCTGCACGTCGCTTCCCTGCTGGAAAGCGTCAGCCCGACACGCGACTTGCATCCCGAGCTCTCATCCTGACATCTACCCGGCATGGCCTTCTGCAACAGGTAGGCCATGATCCTTCGCCACGTCTGCGATCAAAGACCGTAGCCACCTATGCGCGGGGTCACTGCGATAGCGGACATGCCAGGCGAGCTCGACAGGAAAAGTCCCGAGATCGACGGGCGCCGGCAGCACCTTCAGCCTTTCATCGCGCGCCAACCTCTGACAGATCAGGCTTGGCAGGGTCGCACAATAGTCGCTGACGGCGACCATCTCTGGAACCGCGAGGAAGTGCGTCACCGATACGGCTACTTCGCGTTTTAGCCCACGCTGCTGGAGCGCTTGGAACAGTCCCGTGCGGATCCTTCCAGGCGGCAGCACGTTGACGTGCCTCAGCCCCTCGTACAGCTCCTGGGTCAGCTTATCCTTCACATCCGGATGATCCTTCCGTACCACGCAAGCGAGACTGTCATCCATCAGATGCTGCACAACCATGTTGTCGGGCGGATCGACAATCCTGCCCAGCACCATCTCGGTTGCGCCTGAAACGGCGCCAGTCTCAACCAGATCATTTCCGAACGGGATTAATCGCAGCCGTACTCCCGGTGCGATATCGCGCAGCCGGGAGACGATCTCTGGCATCAAGGCGAATTCGACATAGCTGTTGGGAGCGATCGTGAACTGTCGCGTCGCTTGTCCCGGATCAAATTCCTGTTGGCCACCGATCGCTTCGTCAAGGGCGGAGAGTGCGGCGCGTATGGTCGGTGCGAGATCCTCAGCCATCAGAGTCGGCTTCATTCCGTATCGCTCACGGATGAAGAGCGGATCCTTGAGTGTGTCCCGAAGGCGATTGAGCGCATTGGACAGAGCCGGCTGCGTCATACCAAGCCGTTCAGCAGCGCGTGTGACGTTGCGCTCGTCCATCATGGTGACAAAGACAGGCAGTAGGTTCAGATCGTACTTCATCAAGTTATATTGCTGACGGTATATCTTAAATCAATAAGATAAATTTTCCGAATGATCCATTCCAAGGCAGTATGGGCTCATCCAAAACCGGACAGATCGAAAGGATCGAGACAATGAATATCTTGATGGTTCTTACCTCGCATGACGAACTTGGCGACACTGGCCGCAAGACCGGCTTTTGGCTGGAAGAATTCGCCGCTCCCTACTACGCCTTTCTCGAGGCAGGCGCGACCGTCACCGTTTCATCACCAAAGGGTGGTCAGCCGCCGCTGGACCCAAAGAGCGACGAGCCCAACTTTCAGACCGAGCAAACTCGCCGCTTTAATGCAGATCCGGCCGCACAAGCGGTGCTCGCCTCGACGTTGCCGCTTGCCTCTATTTCACCGCAAGATTACGACGCGGTTTTCTACCCGGGCGGCCATGGCCCGCTCTGGGACCTAGCTGAAGACAAGGATTCGATTACGCTCATCGAATCCCTCTACCGCTCCGGAAAGCCGGTCGCTTTCGTCTGCCATGCTCCTGGCGTGCTTCGCCACGTCAAAGCCGCAGATGGTACGCCACTTGTTCACGGCAAGAAGGTTACCGGTTTCAAGAACACCGAAGAAGACGGTGTCGGCCTAACGAATATCGTGCCTTTCCTTGTTGAGGATGTTCTGAAGCAAAATGGTGGCATCTACTCGAGCGGTCCCGACTGGTCGTCTTATGCCGTTCAGGATGGCCACCTAATAACCGGGCAAAATCCCGGCTCCTCCATCGAGACAGCGCGCATTCTCATCAGCGCCCTGCAAAGCCCAAAAGCTGCCTGAATGTGATAAAGGTGGGATGTCGGCGCTTGCCGACACCTACCCCGCCCCATTGATGCACGCGCTTTGCTTCTAAGTTGCCCGGGCGGTCTTTACGCGCTGGAGGTGGTCGACTTGAAGCAGTGATCGTTTTGCGCCCTAGAAGCAAGCTACCATTGCTGTCATACCTCTTCCCTTGTGACGTCTATTGCATCTCTTAGGTTCCTGCTCTCTCCTTACGATGCGAAGGTGCCAAAAGCCGCTTGGATATCAATTTCGCCAGACGCCGAGTTCGGAGGCCGGATAAAGGTGCTGTGGCCCTGTTCCACCAGAAAGCCCTGAAATGCAGCTCCGGCGACTTTCCATTCAGTCACTTGAAGCAAGATCCTCAATCGCTCGCTAAATCTCGTCGATCATTTCGATACAGAAATCGATGAAGGCGCGCACCTTAGCCGGCACATGGTGGCGGGAAGGTTGAAAGCAATAGAGCGGGAAGGTTTCATCCGGCCAATCTGGATAGAGCTCGACCAGCTGCCCGCTGTCGAGAAATGGCTTCATGCCGAGCGACAAGACCTGCGCTATTCCGATCCCAGCCAGACACGTCGCGAGCGTCGTCCCGGCGTCATTGACGAGGATGCGGCCCTGCGTCTCGATCGGCACCACCTTCTTGCCGCGCCGCAGCTCCCATTCGAACGGCCGGCTGGTTAACGGGTCTTGATATTGAATGCAGGTATGGTGGGCAAGATCCTGCGGCAGCTGCGGCGCGCCATGTTTCGCAAGATAGGAGGGCGCAGCAACGGTGATAATCCGCGTGCGAAATAGCTGTCGGGCAATCAGCGCGCTCTTTCCCGGAAGTTCTCCGAAACGGACCGCCACATCCATGCCATCGGCGACGAGATCGCCGATTTCGTTGCGGGCAACGACCTCGATCTGCAGATCAGGATAGCGATCGAGAAAAATGCCAAGCTTCGGCGCAAGGATCAGACGAGAGAAATAGGGATCGACATTAATCCGCAATCGACCCCGCACTGCCTGTGTCGTTCCGACGACAAAGGCGGCCGCTTCCTCGATGCCGCCAAGAAGCGGAACCACCTGCTCGTAGAAACGAGCGCCCTCATCGGTGAGGCGCAATGACCGGGTTGTCCGATCGAGAAGGCGCACACCGATCCGGCTCTCAAGCCGTGCCACCGCCCGGCTGACGCCCGACGCCGTCAACCCCAACGCTTCAGCCGCACGGGCAAAACTGCCGCTTTGCACAACAGCCGCCAGTACGCTCACTCCGTTCAGCAATCGCCCGTCGAACATCGTCTCATTCCTGATTTTATGTCACGGAGTATCTGACAACAGCGCAGTTCAGTCAAAGACCGATTCCCTGCATCTTGTGGCCTACGCGGCACAAGCCGCCGTCAAAAGGAGTTAGGACATGTTTGCTGTCACCGGAATAACAGGCCAGGTTGGCGCTGTCGTCGGAGCCAAATTATTGGAGCGTGGATTGCCTGTTCGTGCCATCATGCGCGATGTGCAAAAAGCAACGAGCTGGCGCGAACGCGGTGCGGAGATTGCAACGGCAGACATGACGGATGCCGCAGCGCTTGCCGCATCCTTCACGGGAGCTGAAGCAATTTTCCTCTTAATTCCGCCGGTTTTCGATCCCGCTCCAGGCTTTCCACAGGTAAAGATGATTATTGAAGCGTTGAAAACGGCTTTGCTGAAGGTTGCACCGAAGAAGATCGTCTGTCTCTCCACGATCGGTGCTCAAGCAAAGGAAGAAAATCTGCTCACACAACTTGGCCTCGTTGAGCAAGCACTGTTCGAGCTTCCGGTGCCCATCGGCTTTCTCCGGGCGAGTTGGTTCATGGAAAATTCGGCATGGGACATTGCCCTAGCGAGCAACGGCGTCATGCCAAGCTTTCTGCAGCCGCTTGATAAACCCGTTCCAATGGTCAGCGTTCTTGACGTCGGCGCCGTCGCGGCTGAGATGCTGGAAGAAAATTGGACCGGCAAGCGCATCATCGAATTGGAAGGTCCTTCCCGGATCACGCCACTGCAGATGGCCGAAGCTTTTTCCACCGTGCTCGGCCGGCCCGTGCATGCCGAAGCGATCGAACGAGGTGGCTGGGAGAACTTGTTTCGCAGTCAGGGCATGCAGAACCCCAGCCCGCGGATGCGTATGCTCGACGGCTTCAACGAAGGCTGGATTGAATTTGAAGGCAGCAAAGCCGAGCAGCGCAAGGGAAAAACCACTTTCGAAACGGCAATTCGCGCATTGATGGAATGCCATGGACAGTAAGGCCACGGCATCGACGTCATCGCGGCCCGTTGCACATCACAATCGCTGGATGCTATCGCCCCAAAGCGCAAGGAGGGCTCTAGGATGGTCAAACACGGCTAGGACTCGATACATTCGGCAACTTCGTGAACGTCAAGAAAGTCAACAGGACGCTGGTCTTCTTCGAATCCAATGCGGCAACCTATATTGTTGGCAGTCAGCTCTGTACCGACGGCGGTTTGAGCTAGCTTTATCGACGTCACACTTTTCAAGGGAGCACAACATGCAGATTGACCTCACGGGCAAAAAGGCCTTGGTGACAGGCTCGACGGAGGGCATTGGCTATGCAATAGCCGGCCAGCTCGCCGGCGCTGGTGCCGACGTCATCGTCAATGGCAGGTCTGAGGACAAAACCGCAAAGGCCGCCGCGCGGCTGAAGAGCGAAGGCGCCAGGGGCAACGTCGAGGCGGTGGCGGCCGATCTTGCCACGTCCGAAGGTTGTGCGGCACTGGTAACGAAGGTGCCTCATGTCGACATCCTCATCAACAATGCCGGGATCTTCCAGCCGGGTGACTTCTTCGATACCCCGGACGACGTTTGGGATCGTCACTGGCAGGTAAATGTCATGTCGGCTGTGAGGCTTTCTCGCGCCTATCTTCCCGGCATGGAGAAGAGAAAATGGGGACGCGTCATCTTTATTGCATCGGAATCTGGCTTTAACATTCCAGTCGAGATGATCCACTACGGCGTTAGTAAGACCGCGGACATCGCCGTCGCACGCGGGCTTGCCAAGCGCATGGCCGGGACAGGGGTCACCGTCAACTCGGTTCTTCCTGGTCCCACTTTGTCGGAGGGCGTCGCGGCGATGCTTACCGAGGCGCGTGAAAAGTCTGGAAAATCTATCGAGGAGGTTGCCGCGGACTTCGTCAAACAGCACCGGGGTGGCTCTCTCATCCAACGGGCTGCCAGTGTCGACGAGATCGCAAACATCGTCACTTATCTGGCGTCGCCGCTTGCATCGGCAACCACGGGCGCCGCGATGCGGGTCGATGGCGGCCTCATCGACACGCTTTGAGCTTGTGGATCAGCGGGAAAGCCTCTGCGCCATATGGAGGCTTTCCTCAAATCACGTTCCAACCACAAGATGCTGCTCTTCGACATTCCGGCTGGTTTCTCGCTATGCGGTCGATGTTACCCAACCTTTTGTAGCCTGATCTGTCCATTGATTACCGCCATCAAACCAAAGACGAAACAAACAGCGACCATTCCTTGAACCGCGCGGCCCTGAAGACGTTTCCACGGCATAAGGAGACTTTAAAATGCCCGGAACGTTCAGCACCGTCTATCTAGTCGCTTTCGACCTTGACGACAGAAATTACCCTGTAAGATCCTTCAAACCACGCATCGCCGCGAGCCAGCAGGCCGCGATCGAGGAAGCTCGAAGCCTGGCCGACCAGTACGCGGGCGTCGTCGCATGGAAGCGCGAGGGCAATCCAGTGGTCGGTGAAGAAGGCGAACCGGAAGTCGTCTTCCAGTCCGGCAAAATCGGAGATTTCGCTTAGGCGATCATTCGGCTGGCGCCGCGTTCGGTGATTTCTCCTACCATCGCGGCGATGACATCGACGCCATACGGCTTCTGAACGAAGATGGCATCGCCCGGCAGCTCGCTATTACTAAGTTGATGTCTTCCCGAGGCAATGATGACGGGTACATTCATATGAGTGGATGAGATCATCCTTGCGAGATCAAGACCGCTCAGGCCTCCAGGCATATCAACATCCGTGACGACTGCGTCCACCTTGCGCTGTCCGAGAATGGCAACCGCTTCGAGTACGTTTGTTGCCTCGACGACATCATAGCCTTCTTCGGCAAGTGTGTCTGCAAGCACCATCCTGATCAAATATTCGTCTTCGACGATGAGAACCGTACGCTGATACATGGCATTCTCCGCTTCGTGGCTACGAGATCAACTCGCTTGTCCAGATTTAGATCGCCCCTCACCGTGCAGTATTTGCCAACATATTTAATAAAATGCGAACGAAGGCTATCATTCTATCCGTCAGCAAATTGAAATGGCGTGTCGGTAAGGGTCAAAAGCGTCCCATTTGTTCGTAGTCCGCTTAAGTCCGGTCCGTCTTACCCATTTCCATCGGGCACCACCATGTCCGTAGAAGGCCCTTGGCCGATCTTTATTGACGACATCTAGCCCGATGAATCTATAGATCATCGGCTTCAAGAGCCGCCGTTCATCTGCGGCTGAGCGTGTCTGTTTAGATCAAACGCTGAGTTGGATATGATCTTGAGAGTTTCAGGCAATCGCGTGCTTGTGAAGCAATAAACGAATTGCCTCGTCTTGTTCTTTATTCGGCAGAAGGGCCGGCTGACGGCTCGCCCCTACGGACGGATCCTGGAGGTAGAGCGACCGTTTCACCATGGCCGGCGCAAAGCCCAGGGCATAGAGATCTCTTCGGAATGCGCTAAACAGTGCTTGCTGGCGTTCCGCTTCAGCCAAATTGCCGGCGTTGAAAGCGCTCAAAATGCCAGCAAGTACGTCCGGCATGGCATTACCAAGCCCAGAGATGCAGCCGGCGGCGCCGTTTCCCAGCGCCCATAGAACAAGGTGATCGGGCCCGGAATAGACCTCAAAGCCTGGATTACCCTTCGAAACTTGTAAATAGGCTTCGAGCGTCTGCTGCGCACCTCCTGAATCCTTGATCCCGGCAATGTTCCCGTGCTTGGCGAGCCTGTCAGCGGTCTGTGGCTCGATATGGTTTTGGGTCCGTGCGGGAATATCGTAGAGGTAAATCGGCGTTCCAACCGCATCGGCGATCGCACTGAAGTGACGGATGAGACCGTCTTGGGTACAGGCGATGAAGAATGGGGTGATTACGGCAATTCCATCCACACCAATGCGGTCGAATTCGCGTGCAAGCTTGATCGTCTCGAATGTGGCTGGCATTCCTGCGTTCACGATCACCCGCGCGCGTCCGCCCACCTCATCGACGACTTCCTCGGTCAATTTGATTTTTTCCTCGAACGTCAGCGCTGTAAAGTCGCCATTGGTACCGGCGCACATAATGTTGTTGCCAGCAGCGACCTGTCGCCGAACCTGGGCGCGCGTTGCTTCGAAATTAATCGTCTCGTCTTCGTTGAAGCAGGTCACGAGCGCGACAAAAGCGGACTTTGACATAAGGAGACTCCAGTCAAGAAAGTGATGGGCCTTAAGAGGCTCGATCGATCTGAGCGGCCCGATGGGCGGCCTGGACATCCGGATCCGGATCCAGGCTGGCCGCGAACAACGCCCGTGTATAGGTCTCACGCGGCGCATCGAAGACCTGACGTACGGGGCCCATTTCGACCACCTCACCGTGTCGCATGACCATCACATAGTCGGCGAAGTCACGGACGACAGGCAGGTCGTGCGCGATGAAGATAAAGGCGATTCCCATTTCCCGACGTAACTTGTCGAGAAGCGCGATGACCTGCGCCTGAACAGAAACGTCAAGCGCCGAAACGGCCTCGTCGCAGACGATCAGTCGCGGCTCAAGCGCCAGGGCGCGCGCGATCGCGATGCGCTGGCGCTGCCCACCTGAGAACTGGTGCGGATAACGTGGCATATGCTCAGGCGTCAGCCCGACCTGAACAAGAAGTTCTGCCACCCTTTCCCTCCATTTCGCCTTCGGCAGGATATCCGGATGGATCGCCCAAGCTTCCGAAATCAACTGGAACACCGTCATTCGCGGATTGAGCGACTGCGTTGGATCCTGAAAAACCATCTGCAGTTCGCGGCGTAGCTTAAAGAGTTCTGCAGGCGACAGTTGGAAAAGGTCCCTTCCCCTCCAGTGAGCCGTCCCGGCGTCGGGCTCATCCAGCCGCATCAGCATGCGCGCAAGCGTCGATTTGCCGGAACCGCTTTCCCCAACGATGGCCAGTGTTTCACCAGCCGCAAGGTCGAAGGAAATTCCTTTCAGCGCATCAAAGGCGCCAAAGCGCTTGCGTACATCCCTCACGACCAGAAGCGGATCGACCTTTCCGGCTGGAAGGTGCATCTTTCCCTTGCCGGGTGCAGCAGCAATGAGCTTCTTGGTGTAAGGATGCGTCGGGTTCTTATAGACGTCACGCACCGTGCCCTGCTCGACGAGCACACCTTTTTCCATAACCACAACCCGATCGGCGATCTCTGCCACAACGCCAAGGTCATGGGTGATGATGAGAACCGCCATACCGGTTTCGCGCTGTAGCTCCTTCAGCAGTGCGAGGACCTCAGCCTGAACCGTCACATCGAGTGCGGTCGTCGGCTCGTCAGCAATCAAGAGGTCCGGGCGCAGCGCAAGAGCCATGGCGATCATCACGCGTTGGCGCTGGCCGCCGGAAAACTCATGTGGATATTTCTTCATGGCATGCGCGGGATCTGGAAGACCCACTCGACCAAGCAGCCGTAACGCCTCTGCCTCAGCCTTGGCGGCATCCATGTCATGTGTCGTCATTGCCTCACGGATCTGCCAGCCGACTGTGTAGACCGGATTGAGATGGCTGAGCGGATCTTGGAAGATCATTGCGATCCGACGGCCGTTCACCCCGCGGCGCTCGTTTGCCGGCATTGTCAAGAGATCTTTACCGTCGAGCAGGATCTCGCCGGAACTAATTCTGCCCGGCGGCATGTCGATCAGGTTCATCACGGCCGACGAGGATACGGACTTGCCTGACCCGCTCTCGCCAAGGATTGCGAGTGTCTCGCCCCGATCGATGTGATAAGAGATGTCACGAACTGCATGCACCTTACCGGCCGCCGTGAAAAAGTCGACCGACAGATGACGCACGTCCAACAGATGATCAGCCATTCTTGCGGCCTTTCATTTCAAGCCGCCAACGCTGGACCGGGTCAAGCGCGATCCGCATCCAGTTCGACAGAAGATTCAGTGACAGGGTGGTCAAGATAATGGCGAGCCCCGGCCAGAAGGACAGCCACCAGGCATTAGTGAGATACTGACGTCCCTGCGATATCATCAGGCCCCAGGTAATCTCGGGAGGCTGGATACCGATGCCTAGGAATGACAATGCGCTCTCGGCCAGCATGACGTAAGCAAAGTCGAGCGTGGCCAGCGTCGTGAGCGTCGGAATAACGACGGGAAGGATATGACGGAACAGGATACGCCGGCTCGAAGCGCCCATCACCCTTGCGGCCTGCACGAACATTCGCTCCCTTATCTCCAGCACCTCCGCCCGTGTCGTGCGCAGATAGACGGGGATACGGGTAATGGCGAGAACGGCGATCAAGTTGAGGATCGATGAGCCGAGCAGATAAAGGACGATCACTGCAATCAAAAGCGACGGGAAAGACATGATCACATCGGCAAGCCGCATGATGATTTGGCTTGTGCGCGGGCCAGAAAAGCCGGCGACCAAGCCGAGAAAGGTTCCGATCACCGACGACAGGAGGACAGCTCCAGCAGCGACCAGCAAAGTGTTCTGTGATGCGACGATCATGCGTGCCAGCAGCGGGCGACCGAGCGCATCGGCTCCCAGCCAGTAAACCCATTCTCGCTGCAAGTCGAAAGGTGCAAGATTTCGCCCGCGCAGATTTTGCTTGCCCGCGAGCTCCCCCAGCCATTCGGGACCTACGAGGGCAAGTATTATAACAAGAATGAGTAAGAGTGCCGCCACGAAAGCGAACTTGTCCGCCCACAGCATGCCGAAGATTCTTTTCCAGATTGGCGGCTCGGAGGCGATCAGCATATCTGTGCCTGATAGACTCATATTCTCCTCCTCAGTGCCGGATCCGCGGATCGAGCAGAGCGTAGGCCAGGTCGATCAAGACGTTCATCAGGAAGATGGCGATTGCCGTGACAAGAATTGCCGCCAGCACCACATTAAAATCGCGTTGCAGAATGGAATCGATCATTAGCTTGCCCACGCCGGGAAAGCCGAAGATAGTCTCCACTACAACAGCGCCGTTGAGCAGGCTCGCGGCCTGATCGCCCATCACTGTGATCACAGGTAGCATGGCGTTGCGCAGGGCGTGCACAAAAATGATCGGGCCAGCCTTCACCCCCTTGGCGCGCGCGGTTTTGACATAGGCGGACGACAACGCGCTGATCATCGATCCACGCACGACCTGAACGATGATTCCGAAGGGTCGCACGAAGAGGACAGCGATCGGTAGGATCCAGTGCAGGACGGAACCGGTGCCCGAGGTCGGAAGCCAGACGAGCTGGATCGAAAATATCACGATCGCGACGATAGCGAGCCAGAAATCGGGCACTGATGCGCCGACCAGCGAGATCATGGAGGAAAACCTGTCGAAGAAGCCGCCCGAGCGGAATGCGGCAAGAGAGCCAACGACGATGGAGGCAATAGCAACCAGCGTCATGGTGATGGCCGCAAGCCAGAGCGTCCATACGAACGCCTCCAGCACGACATCGAGAGCCGGGCGCGCCTTGCGAAGGGATTCGCCCAGATCTCCTGTCAGCACATTGCCGACATAATGAACAAACTGCACAAACAGAGGGTCATTCAGACCGTGCAGTTCGCGGAACTGCTGCTTCATCTCAGCGGATGCCTCTACAGGAAGAAACAAAGCCGCAGGATCGCCCGTCAGTCTGGATAAAAAGAAGACAAGCACGACCAGCCCGATCAGAGAGATCAGACTGGAAAGCGAGCGTTTGCGAATGAAACTGAGCATAGCATCCTCATGTCGTAGGAGCGGCGGATCATCCGCCGCTCTCCCCGCGGCTCCTACCTCTATTTGATACCGATCTCGGATAACTGCAGCATGGAATTGGTGGCGATCGTCGGTTTGAAGTCCAGCCGTTCCGAAACGCGGGCAAAGCCAACCATATGGAAGAGGAGCACGTCGGCGACCTTGTCGTCATGCAGATAGGCAATCAGTTCCGACCAGAGCTTAGCGCGCTCATCGCCGACGGCCGCCGTAGCCCGCTGGATCAGATCATCCACCTTAGGATCGGAAAAACCGGACTGAGTGCCTTTGGTCGCATATTTGAAGAACATGGTGAAGGATGGATCACCCTTCGAGTTGTCATGCGAAGCAGCAACCAGAATAGGGCCACGTCCTTCCTTGAAGGGCTTCGAGTAATAGCCCTCGTGCTCAGCAACCTCTACGAACTTGAGATCCACCTTGAACCCAACGTCCTGGAGCTGAGCCTGGATGGCTTCCATAATCTCGGTAACGTTCGGGAAATTGGCGGTGCGCGCGATAATGGTGATGGGCGTATCAACCGGAACACCATCGGCTTTGGCTTCTGCCAAAAGCTTTTTGGCGCCCTCGGGATCATAGGGGAAGACCTTGACGTTCGGATTCCAGCCAAGCGTTGTTGGCGGCACGAGCGCTGTCGCAAGAAGCGCTCCATCGGGGACCAGAGAACCGATGAAAGCCTGGCGATCGATCGCAAGATTAAGTGCGCGACGGACCCGCACATCATTCAGCGGTGCAATGTTGTGGTCGATGCGCAGATAGGTCGTTTCGCTATCAAGATAGGAGAAATCCGTCTTGGGATTGGTGGCATCCAGCTGTGAGATCGAAGGGGACAGATCAGCCTCGCCGGTCTGCACCATTGCTGCCCGAACTGCTGGATCGGCTCGAAACAGGTAGGTTGCCTCGGTCACTTGTGGCTTGGCGCCCCAATAGTCGCTTCGGGCGTTCAGAACGATCTGCTGACCCGGCGTCCAGTTGGTGAGCTTATAGGGGCCCGTGCCGATCGGTTCACGAATGAATTCCATGGGCGTTTCTTCCGGAACGATGGTCACCAGAGACAGAAGAAGAGGCAGGATCGGTTGCGCGGGCTCAACCTTGAAGTCGATCGTGTAGTCGTCGACGATACTGGTGGAGATCTTCATGCCGCCAAAGTAGCGCCGGGATTCGCAGGCGTTCTTGTCGCTCATGATGCGTTCAAAGCTGTGCTTCACATCCTTGGCGTCGAAAGTCGTTCCGTTCGAGAAAGTTACGCCGTGGCGAAGATGAAAGCGCCAGCTGCCGTCGGGCGTCTGCTCCCATTTCTCAGCCAGACGCGGCATGACACCCTTCTTGCCGCGCACATCAAGCTCGGTCAATGTCTCACTGACATTCTCCATGATCACCCGACCAATATTCGATCGGGTTGCCATGCAAGGCTCAAGAAGGTCGGCCTCTTCCGCAAGGACGATCTTGATTGGTCCTGATCCTGCCGCAGCGGGCGAGATGCTGCCCACAAGTGCGGCGGCCAGAATTGCACCCATCATTACATTCTTTTTCATCGTATCCTCCTCCCAGTGAGACAATTCTCGCCACGCTCCCTCGCGAACAAGGTCTCCATCGCTGATCGTTCCGCAGACCTTTCTCATCAGGCGGTCCACAAGCACTCATCGGCGCCCGCAACAGCTCAAGTAAGGTACACAGACCATCGAACTTTCCTTCGAGTTTGTCAAATTAATTTGCACTCCGAGCTCATTCTAAAATATCCCGTAAATATTTTATCTTTTTATCCAATAGTTTAGCATATACTCCTCTACTAAATTTGCCGAATTTCTTTATCTACAAACTTGACAACTTTATCTTTCTGTTGATCCTTGGGTCGAGAGGAGACATGCGATGACACCTGATGAGATAGGCCGGGCGATGACGGGTGCCGTGCGCGGTGCAAGAGAAGGACGACTGGAAGCGTTCTTGCCATCGCCGATGGTCCAGAATCATGCAAGCTTCCTCCATTGGCTCTCTGATGGCAGTATCATCTGTGCCTGGTTTGGGGGCACGCTTGAGGGCAAGTCCGATATTTCGATCTTTGCTTCGGTTCTCGTGCCGGGTTCCCGCGCTTGGGCGCCAGCCCAAAGATTAAGCCATGATCCAAGCCATTCCGAACAGAACCCGGTTCTCTTCACAGCGCCTGACGGCCGCCTTTGGCTATTTCATACTTCGCAGCCTTCGGGAAATCAGGATGAGTGCCGCATCCGTATGGCGGAGGTTCTTCGTGACAGGGCCGATTTAAATGTCCTTACAACGGGCGAAGAACGCTATCTGGATCTGCCCCGCGGCTGCTTCGTGCGTGCGCCTTTATGGGTGCGCGAGGATGGCGCACTCATGTTGCCCATCTTTCGATGCCTGCAACGGCCCGGCCAGAAGTGGAACGGCAGTCATGATTATGCGGCCGTTGCCTCGTCAGAAGATGGAGGACAGAGCTGGCAGTTGGAGGAGCTCCCGCAGACGACCGGCTGTGTCCATATGAGCCCCGTTGACATCGGCAGCAGCCGGAAGGCGGCGTTTTTCCGGCGACGCCAGGCAGACTTTGTTTTCAGAACAGAGAGTTCCGATGGAGGGCGGAGCTGGAGCGTCCCAGAGGCAACGGATTTACCAAACAACAATTCATCACTTGCCGCGATCACTCTGGCTGACGGGCGCATTGCCGTCATTTGCAATCCAGTCAATGCGGATCGGTCCCCGGACCGACGCGTGTCGCTTTACGACGAACTCGGCGAGGACGACACCCGTCCCGATGCGGATCCCACGGGCGGCTGCCTTCCCGTCTGGGGCGTCGCGCGATCGCCGGTCAGCGTCTGCTTGTCGGAAGACGGCGGCAAGAACTTTCCCATCCGCATCCTCATCGAGGACGGCCCAGGAAGCTGCCTTTCCAATGACTCGACTGACGGGCGCAACAAGGAGATGTCCTATCCCTGGGTATTAGAAGATCCCGACGGTCATCTCCACATAGCCTATACCTATTACAGGCGCGCGATCAAATATATACGGCTGGCGCCCGGCTGGGCAGATGCTGCGGAAAGGAACTATCGATGAGGACAACCATCGGCATTACCATGGGCGATCCCTGCGGCGTTGGCCCTGAAATTACGGTTCGCGCACTCGCAGATATGGGGGCCGCCGATCGACGGGCAACCCGCATTTACGGCAACCTTGCGACCCTTGAGGAGGCGCGGCAGGCCTTAAAGATCAATATCGACCTTGAACCTTTCGTTGTGGATCTGCCGGTCGAGGGAGCGCCGCTTGCCTGGGGAACGCTTTCGGCCGGATCAGGCGACGCCGCATTCCGCTTCATCGAAAAGGCAGTGCGGGACGCGCAGGCAGGCTACATCGGCTGCATCGTTACCGCGCCCATCAACAAGGAAGCGCTGAACATGGCCGGTCATCATTATGACGGCCACACGGGGATGCTCCGGAGCTTAACCGGTTCATCTGCAGCCTATATGCTCCTGGCTTCAGAGCGTTTGAAGGTGATCCATGTCTCTACGCATGTCTCCCTTCAGGAGGCGATCCGCCGGTCCACGACCGAGCGGGTGCTGGCGACAATCCGGGCGGGCAACAGCCACCTCAAGCGCGTGGGATATGTTAAGCCGCGGATCGCCGTGGCTGGTATTAATCCTCATTGCGGCGAGAACGGTCTTTTCGGCACGGAAGATGACGATCAGATCGCACCGGCCGTTGCCGCCGCAAGGGCGGAAGGGATTGACGTACAGGGGCCGATCTCTGCAGATACGGTTTTCCACCGAGCTTATAGCGGCGCCTTCGATCTGGTCGTTGCACAATATCATGATCAGGGACATATCCCGATTAAGCTGGTGGCTTTCGACACCGCGGTTAACGTCTCCGTCAACCTGCCGATCGACCGAACATCGGTCGATCATGGGACAGCTTTTGACATCGCCGGCAAAGGCATTGCCAATCACGTCAACATGAACTCGGCCATCGCCTATGCGCGCAAGCTCGTCGCCGGGCAAACACAGCAGGGATGACAGCTATGGCCTTTGCACCCATTACCATCCATCAACCACGCCGCCTGACGGTCGGCGCGGGCACGGTCGCGCAAGTTGGAGCGTGGGCGGGGGAGGCAAAATCCGTATTGGTTCTTGCAACGCCGATTACCGCGACCTTTGTAGATCGCCTGCAGCTTTCAGGTCGGGTCAACCTGTTTGATGCCATTCCCGGCGAACCGGACACCGTGACACTCGAAGCAGCCCTAGAAGCAGCCCGTCATGCAAAGCCGGATCTGGTCGTTGGGCTCGGCGGCGGATCTGTGATGGATGTGGCGAAGCTGGTTGCCGCCCTTTGGGACCGGAATCAGAGCCTATCAGATGTAGCTGGACCAAATCGCATCGGGGGACGCAAAGCGCGGCTGGTTCAGATCGCAACCACCGCAGGCACAGGATCGGAGGCCGGGATCAGATCATTGATCACGGATCCAGAGAAGGGTGCCAAAATTGCGGTCGAAAGCCCGCATCTCATCGCAGACATGGCGATCCTTGATCCGGAACTTACCTACTCCGTGCCGCCGGCCGTGACTGCAGCCACTGGAATAGATGCTATGGCGCATTGCGTCGAAGCCTACACGAACAAGCGCGCCCACCCGATGATCGATGATTTCGCACGGATAGGGTTTCGGCTGGTGGGAAAATTTCTGGCGCGGGCCGTTCGGGATGGAGCAGATACCGAGGCTCGCGAGGGGCTCATGCTTGCCTCCTACTATGGGGGGATCTGCCTTGGGCCGGTTAACACGGCTGCCGGTCATGCCATTGCTTATCCGCTAGGAACGCGGCTTCACATGCCGCATGGGCTGGCAAATGCGGTCATCTTCCCTCATGTCCTAGCCTTCAACCAGCCTGCAGTGCCGGAAAAAACAGCAGAAGTAGCAAAGGCACTTGGAGCAGCGCAGGCCGATTCCTCCAAAGCGGTGAGTGATGTCGCCAAGGGCTTTTGCCTCGAGCTCGGCGTGGAGATGGCTCTTTCTGCGCATGGTGCACAAGAAGCGGATCTTTCCCGCTATGCGGCCGACGCTCACGCCATACGTAGGCTGATGGATAACAATCCAATCGACATGAGCGTCGACGATGTCCTTGGAATCTATCGGGCAGCGTACTGAGGCCATTGCAGACATAAGCTTCTGTCGCGACTGATGCTCCTTCGGCTCAGTCGCGATGCGAAGTCTGAAAGAGACGCTCGCGCGATCCTTCCAGATGCGACTTCATCAATGCCATGGCCGCCGAACCATCGCCCGACGCGATTGCATCGGCGATCGCCTCATGTTCTCCAAATACGCGTGACAGTCCAGCAGCCTCTCGTTTAACGGAAATGCCGTGGAATTTCATCCCTGCCGAAATGTGGTCCTTGAGTGCTTCCATGGCCGTTGAAAAATAGCTGTTATTGGCAGCACGCGCGATAGCGAGATGAAACTGATAGTCCGCGTCTTCACGGTGGGATTGCCTGTTGGTGGCGTCACGCATCAGCTCCAAAGCCCGACGGATGGTGGCGAGTGTCGCCTCATCGCGTCTTGCAGCGGCGGCAGCAGCAGCGGCAGGCTCGAGCGTCAGCCGGAACTCATAGCAGTTCAGCAAATCGGCGACATTCTCAAGCTGACCGAACCCCAGCGGCTCTCGCAGCCCCAGCACCCGCACGAAGCTTCCAGCGCCGCGCCGCGAATAGATCAGCCCCTGTTCGCGCAGGCGCCTGAGCGCCTCCCGGATCACTGGTCGCGATACCTCAAACTCAATCGCGAGATCATTCTCCGTTGGCAGTCGCTCATCCGGTTTGTAGGCTCCCGATTTGATCGCCCGATGTATCCGTTCGAACACAATGTCAGGCAACGCCTTGCGTGCTGTTCCGCCGACCAGGTCCATGTTCACTCTGCCCCCATAATTTTTGCAGCCACTCTTGCCAGCGTATCCGGTGCACCGAAACCGCCAGACTTGGCGATGATGCAATGTCCGTGAGCCTCCGCAACGCCGAGGCCAGGCAGGCACTCGCCAAGCAAGGCAAGCTCACTGATGCCCGCTCGCAAAAGCACCGCGTCTGCCGTCGCTCCGCCTGAAAGAAGCCAGGTTCGCGCCGCCCGCGTCATCTCCGGCACAACTCCCGCCGCTAAATTCGTTGAAACCTGCTCAGGGGAAGCCCTACTTGCTCCCGATAGCGCCTGAACAACAACGATGGTTCGCTCCGAGCGGGACGGAGCTTCGATGATACCATTTGACGCTTCAACATAGTCGACGCAAAGCCCGTGCCGTAAAGCGGCAACCTGTGCAAGCGTGATCGGATCTCGTGATCCGATCACGAAAAGGGCAGTACCAGAGGGAATGTCCACCGGCCGCGCTTCAGCCTTTCCTGTCATGGAGGCCGCAAGTGCCTCGGCTAAGCCGCGCGCGCCGATAAACAGATCGACGCCCTCGGCTTGCGCTCGCGCTAGTGCCTCACGCATATCCTGGTCCGTCTGCATATCGGGAACGAGGCAGCGGTCGCCTGCCCCCCCGAGCGCTGCGAGGACAGAAATCGGTTGATCGACACCAAATCCTCGAAGGTGCCCGTTCTCGACGAAGCGGCCGAAGGCGGGAATCGCAGGTGCAACGAGCGCCTTAGGAAAGTCGATAGCATCCAATTCCGCGGCAATGTTTCCCTTGAGCCGGGAATCGACCTTTTTGAAGACAGTAGCGCCAGGGGGAAGCAAGGAAACTGCCCTTGCCATCACGCCCCGTGCCTCGTTCGCAGAGACTTCCCGACAGTTCAGATTAACGGAAAGGACATCCACGTCATGGTTGCGCAAGGCATCGGCAACGGCATCTATCCTCATCACCACACGAGTTGAGAGCCCTCGCCCGGCAAAGGGTGCGGCGGCATCTAGCGTGCCTGTGACGTCGTCAGCCAGGATTACCAGCATCCAAAACACCTGTTGTCATCTTCAATTTAGGAATTTAATCATATTACTCAATGAGGTAAAAGAAGATAATGACAAATATAAGTGCTTTTTGTTGTCACTTCCAACGTCAGTGTAGAGAGAGAAGAAAAGAAACATGATAGATCGGTGAGGCATTGTACCGCAGACACCGAAAGCCCCTCGTCTGATGGGAAGTGCTGCCTCTTCGGTAAACTCGGAGCGGGACCCTGGGATCGTCACTGCAGAGTTCGCAACTTTTCTGTGGCTTAGATATGTGTCTCTAAGCCATGCTCTCATCGAGCAAACCTGATGCGATCGCCATGACATCATCGCCAAGCGACCGATCCTCGATCATGACGGGAGCGTGCTTCCGCACGAAAGCATGCACCGCCGCCGTCCCTTGCCCGCATCGATGTCCGGGTCGCTGATCGACAGCTTGCGCTGCGGCAAGTAGTTCACAGCTAATCAACAGGCGCCAGAGCTTCAACATCTCGCCGAGTTTGCGGACTGCAAGGGCAGATTGCGTCGCATGATCTTCGACGCCTTCAGACACGGAAAGGAAGTCGAGCATGACAGGATTAGCCTTGTGACGGATGTCGGCCATGAGAGCTGCCACTGTCTTCTGCATTGGGACGAAGCCGGCCGACGCCCCACCGACCGCCGAAAGATAGCGCGGCAGGCCGGCTCGACTGGCACCCGTCATTTGAAGAAAGCGTGCTGCCGACGCTGCAGCCGCCTGGGCTATGGCAAGGCCGAGCGTTTCGAATGCAAGAGAAAGTGCGGGTGTGTGAAAATTGCCCGACGAGAGGACCCTCTGCTCCTCCAGGAGAACAACTGGATTATCCGCCGCAGCATTCAGCTCGAGCTCGACGATGCCAACCGCTCTCGACAACGCGTCAGCAAGCGCGCCATGGATCGACGGTAGACAGCGAAGACTTAGTGGATCCTGGATCGCTGCGCCTGGCTCGAAGAGCATCGAACCGTCCAGCATCTGCAGCAATCGATCTGCCTCTTCGACCTGACCAGAAACGGGCCGCGCCTTTTGGATGGCAGGCGATAAAATGAGCACATTACCGCCCATCCCTTCGAAACTTAACGATGCAGCCCGCCGTTGGGCATCCATCAATGCGAGCGCCTCGTGAAGAACAAGTGCGCCAAAGCCGCATGAGACAGCCGATGCATTGAGAAGAGATATCCCGTCTTTCGGCTGGAGCCTTGCAGGAGCAAGACCAGCAAGTCTCAAGGCCTCACCCGCCGGATGGATCGTACCGCGATACTCAGCCTCTCCTTCACCAACCAGGGCCCGTGCCATGGCCGACAGAAGCACCAGATCGCCCGCGCCAACCGAGCCGACCGATGGCATGATCGGGTGAACGCCGGCATTCAGCAGGGCAACCAACGCCTGGAAGGTGGGCAATGAGATACCGGACCCACCAACCGCCAACATCGAAAGCCGCGCTGCAATGACAGAGCGGGTTACGTCGCGCGAAAGCGGCTCGCCAACAGCGACGCCGCGACCGCGGATCAACTGCAGCTGGAATAGGTCGAAGTCACTCGTTACAGACGTTTTAAGGTTGGCGCCAAGCCCGGTATTCATGCCATAGATCTGCTGACCGCCTTCGGCTGCGTCTTCCAAAATACGGCGTGCCTTGATCAACCGATCGCTGACCGAACGAGTGATATCAACGCTCGCATTTCGGCGGGCGATCGCAACGATGTCAGCTAGCGTCGTTCCGGAGCCGGTCAGCAGAACTCGGGTCATGCGAAGCGCAGCCTCTGGCCAATCCCCGCCGTATGCGCCTTCGTCAGCAGCGCGTGACCAAGCGCAATGTCACTGAGCGAGAGGCCGCGATGCCAGAGAAGGATCGTTTCGTCTTCGTTCTGCCGGCCCGGTTTCAGGCCAGCAACGACCTGGCCAAGCTCGGCGTGCAATGTCTGCTCCGAGAGCCGGCCTGTTTCAACATGTGTGCGCAACGAGCCAAACTTACCGGTCTTACACTGACCCCAGTCATCGACCACTAGCTTATCCATAATATCGGTCAGTGACAGTTCGATCGCACTCATCGTACCGTACGGCACGACAAAGGCGCCTTTCTTGATCCACTCGGTCTTGAGAAGAGGTGTCGGTTCGGACAGGCGCGAGGCTTCGACGACAATATCGGCCCCCTCGACACAGTCACGCCAGTTGTCGGTCACAGTGACCTTCTTTCCGAGATCCTGTTCGAGTTTCGCACCGAAAGCATCGCGACTTTCCGGCCGGCGCGAGTGCACGCGGATTTCGTCAAAATCATAGAGATGGTCCAGGAGGCGCACGTTCCAATAGGCCGTACCGCGCGCACCGATATGGCCGAGGACTTTGGAACTCTTGCGAGCTAGATATCTTGCCCCGAGAGCTGTCACCGCACCGGTGCGCATGTCAGTGATCACGGTGGCGTCCAGAATCGCCTTCGGCACGCCGGTGCGCGGATCGAACAGGTTGAGCACACCGAATTCGGAGGGGTAGCCGAGCTTATAGTTATCGACGTAATCGCCGACAACCTTTACGCCCGCAAGGCCGATCGGTGCCACATAGCCGCGTAGCACGTTGAAATGACCATGGAAGCTTGAATCAGGCTCGAGATGCACGCGGGGCTCGATGACCGTCTCACCCCTACCTTGCGCACCAAGCGATGTTTCAATCGCCGCGAGGATTTCATCGTTGCTAAGATCGAGCGCCTCAATATCAAAGGCGTTCAGGTAATCGATATAGATGGGATCCATGATCATCAACTTCTCGTTTGTGGGGGAGCGGCGAGGCCCAGATGGTGGCGAAGCGTACGACCTTCATAGTCCACGCGAAACAGTCCGCGGCGCCGCAGCTCAGGAACCACATAGGTGATGAAATCTTCAAGCCCCGAGGGAAACAGAGGAGCCATCACATTGAAGCCGTCGGCGGCACCCTCAATAAAACGTTGTTCCATGGCATCGGCGATCTGCTCAGGCGTACCTGCAACCTGCCAGTGACCGCGGGCGCCGGCGAAGTGACGCGCCAGCTCCCGGATCGACAAATGTTCTCGCTTGCCAAGGTCGATGATCAACTGCTGCCGACTTTGGATTAGATTGCTCTGTGGCATATCGGGCAGAGGCCCATCAAGCGGGTATGCCGATAGATCCTGAATGCTAAGATAGCTTGCGAGCAGAGCCACGCCGACAGCGTCAGGAATCAATTCCTGCAGAGCCCGGTATTTGGCTTTTGCCTCGGCTTCCGTGGCGCCGACAATCGGTGAAATTCCCGGCATGATTTTGATGTCGTCGGGCCTGCGTCCGTATTTCCCCAGCCGTGACTTCAGATCTGCATAATAGAGCTGAGCCTCTTCCAACGTCTGCGAGGCCGCGAATACGACATCGGCGGTGCGTGCCGCTAGTTCTTTGCCGATCTCGGAGGCGCCTGCCTGCACCATGATCGGGCGCCCCTGAGGTGAACGCTGGCTTTCCAGAACGCCATCAACCGTGAAATACCTGCCGTCGTGATGGACAGGATGCAGCCTGGTGCGATCCGCAAAAATATCGGCGCGTTCCGGCAGATGGGCGCCATCGTCTACGGCATCCCATAAAGCGAGCGCCGCATCGGCGAACTCGTTGGCACGGTCATAACGCTCCGAATGCGGACGAAGTCCACGGCTTGCAAAATTTTCCGCCTCAAGTTCGCTCGCCGACGTGACGAGGTTCCACCCTGCCCTGCCACCGCTCAGTTGATCAAGCGAAGCGAAGACTCGGGCAAGCCCATAAGGCTCGTTGTAGCTTGTCGATGCCGTTGCGACGAGACCAATGTGCGAGGTGTTGACGGCAAGCGCTGCAAGCAGGCTCAGCGGTTCAAACCCCGTGGACCGCGCGGCTTGGCTCGCCATTTCGGGATTGCGCTCGCGGATGGCGGCGGCATCCTCAACAAAGAGCATGTCGAACTTGCCCTTTTCCGCAATCTGGGCGAGCATGATAAAATGGTCGATATCCGCGCCTGCTGGCGCATAAGCATCCGGATGCCGCCATGCCGCAATATGATGACCACCGGCCATCAGGAAAGCGCCGAGTTTCATTTGTCGGCCACGGCTCATGACGCGTGCTCCTTTTCGGCAGCCGGATGTGCGGGGTGCGATAGGCTGAGGCGATCGCGCAAGGTGAAACCTCGCTTCTCTTTGATCAGGCCGCGGCGTTGCAGTTGCGGCATCACATCTGAGAAGAAAAGTTGGCCGATCGCGACCGTCGGCGGCAAGATGGTGAAACCATCGACCTGGCCGGCCTCAAACCACTGCGCCAACGCATCGGCTATCTCATCCGATGTCCCGACCAGCCGGGCCGCCGATAGCGGCTGTATCGCCCGATCAGCCTGACCGAAGTCAAGCGCATGACTAGCCGTTTGCGCCGCGTCTGAGCTCTCAGCAATTACCGGAACAACGTTTGCGAGAATGCAGACATCTTGCCGCTGACGGCCTGCAGCTTCGAGCAAGCGAACGAAATCAGCAGCGGCTTTGTTCGCAGATTCCGGGACAGCGTCCTGAAGAAGGAGAAGTTCGGCATGATGAGCAGCTAGAACTGTGTCTTTCTCGCTTAAAAACTGGGCGGAGACTGGTCTGCCCTGTGGTGAACGATTGACGTTCAGCGGCCCGCGCACCGAAAAGTGCTTACCCTTGTGACCCAGCACATGCATCTTGCTCGGTTCGAAGAAGCGGGCTGCTGCCTTGTCATAGACGAAGGCGTTGTCCTCCCAGCTGTCCCAAAGGTCACGGACCAGGCCGAGATATTCCGCGCTACAGGCGAGATCATCAGTCGAAGGCACGGCAAGCCAACCCGTCCGCCCCCGACTGATATGATCCAGCGAGGCGAAACGGCGCGCAAGGTTGTAGGGTTCGTGTTGAGCGGTAGACGCCGCAGCAACAAACCCGATCCAGCGTACCCTCGTGGAAAGGGCTGCAACAAGCGTCGTCGGCTCGAACGGAATCGCGATAGGCGAAAGATTAGCAGTCGGCCGCTGTCCAAGTCGATCGCTGAGGAGAACAAAATCAACCCCGGCTTCTTCCGCCTGCTCGACGTGAGAAAGCAGTGCATCGAAACCAAGCTGCTCCATCGTTCCGCCTTCGCGCCAAGCAGATGGATCATGACCGAAAGGGGTAAGAGACAAACCGAGATGCATCAAAAGCTCCTGCGCTCAGATCGCGAAGATGGCAGCGCGCGTCAGATGTCCGGTCACAGTGCCGCTGGCGTCGATCACGGCAAGGACGTCGCTGTTGGCGGCAATCATCAGCGAGAGGGCTTCGCGCAGATTGGCGCTGGCCGCAACGCCGGTCGTCGATACAGGCGGCGCGCCCGCCAACATCGCGTCGGCCACTGAAAATAGAGTAAGGCGCTTGATCGCCCGGTCGATCCCGACAAAGTTTGCAACGAACTCATCCGCCGGATGGGACAGGATTGCATCGGGCGTATCATATTGCACGATCCTACCGGCGCGCATGATGGCGATGCGGTCGCCGAGGCGGATGGCCTCGTCAAGATCGTGGGTAACCAAAACGACTGTCTTGCGGACACGTTTGAGGATCTGCTTGAACTCGTCCTGCAGACGCAGCCGCGCAATGGGATCAATGGCGCCGAAGGGTTCGTCCATCAGAAGCACCGCTGGATCGGCCGCCAAGGCGCGCGCTACGCCGATCCGCTGGCGCTGGCCACCGGAGAGCTGGCGCGGGTAACGGTTCAGTATTTCCTGCTGATCAAGGCCAACAAGACCCAGCAGTTCATCGGTGCGCTTGACAATCTTCTGCTGATCCCAACCAAGCAGCTTCGGTACGGCCGCGACGTTTTCAGCAATTGTCATATGCGGGAAAAGCCCGACATTTTGGATGACATAACCCATATGACGTCGGAGCTTGACTGGATCGCCTTTCGTTACGTCTTCGCCATTGACGAAGATCCGACCATCCGTCGGCTCGATCAGGCGGTTAATCATCCGCATTGTCGTCGTCTTACCGCAGCCGGAAGGGCCGATCAGCGCGACAGTGGATCCTTCTGGCACGTCCAGCGTGAGGTCGTCCACCGACGGCGCCGCATTCGCGTCATAGCGCTTGGTGACATTCTCCATTCGGATCATGCGGTAGGCCCTTCTGCAAACAGGTGTTTTTCCACACGGCCGAGGATAAATTCGGTGCTGAGAGCCAATACCGCGATCGGCACTGCTCCAACCAGGAGCCGCGATGTATCCATCATGCCCATCCCCGTTGCGATGAAGTCCCCAAGCCCTCCCCCGCCGATAAAGGGCGCCAGGGTTGCGCCCGCCAGCACCTGGACCGCAGCGGTACGCGCGCCTGCAAACATGGCGGGAGCGGCCAACGGGATTCGGATCTTTTGTAAGACCTGGCTGCGGGTCATGCCCATGCCGATCGCCGCTTCAACAGCGTCTGCATCGACATCTCGCAGACCGACATAAGAATTGAGGAGGATCGGCGGAAGAGCAAGAACAGTGAGCGCGACAATCGAGGGCATGATGCCGATCCCAAGCAATGGCATCATGATCGCCAGAATGGCGAGACTGGGAATAGTCCTGAGACCGTTGATGGCATTGATGACGCCGAAGGCAAAGCGTCCATGGTTGACGATGAGGACCGCAAGCGGCAGGGCAATGGCAAGCGCGATCGCCAGGGATACGCCCGACATTAAAAGATGCTGGCCCAGCGCGCGAAAAAACTCGGCCTGGTGATCGATGACCCAAAAGAAGGCTTTGCTCAGCATGCAGCAGCCCTCAATTCCAACGCAGAAGGGCGCGCTCCGCCCAGGAAAGAATGAAGTCAAAGATGACTGCCAGCAGCGCCGTCAGGAGGCCTCCAACAAGAATTTTCTCAGCATATTCCTGGTCGATACCGATAAGGATGATCGATCCAAGTCCGCCGCCATCGATAAAGGCGGCAACCGTTGCAATACCGACTACGGTAACGAGCGCGATACGCGCACCCGAAACAATTAAGGGCAGCGCGAGCGGCAACTCGATGCGAAACAGACGCTGCCATGGGCCATACCCGATACCATCGGCAGCATCAAGCACATCCACTGGGACGCCCCGGATGCCAGTCACGACGTTCCGCAGCAGGATCAGCAAGCAATAGGACGACAGACCAATCAGAGCCGGTTTCATGCCGAGACCAAAGAACGGGATCAAGAGGGCGAAGAGCGCAAGGCTCGGAATGACGAAGACAACGTTCGTTACTGTGAGCGCGAAAGCATAAAACCGCGGCCGCCGGGCGCAAAGGATGCCGAGGATGAGTGCGATCACAAGGCCGATCAACACCGAGGAAACCGACAATACCAGATGCTGCCAGACGGCCAGTGCGATTTCCGGAATATGCTTGGGTGCCCAGTTCAACGAGACGTATCCTGCTTTAGCGATCAAGACAAAACGGCGAAGCCGGCAGCTTCGCCGCATTTCATGGTGAGGGCAAGCAACGGTTTGGGTTTCTCAGATACCTTGAGCCTTCAAGAACTCTGCAGCGACTTCCGCCGGTTCCTGTTTGTCCCGATCGACTTTGGCGTTGAGTTCGCGCATGGTCTTGTTGTCCAGAAGCGGGCTGATCTTATTCAGGACCTCGGCAATCTTCGGGTTTTTGGCGAGCGCATCTTGCCGCACGACGGGAACAAGGTAATAGGGAGGGAAGAGCTTTTTGTCGTCTTCCAGAACCACAAGCTTATTGTCAGAGATCTGCCAGTCGGTTGCAAAACCGTAAGACACATCGAGATCCTTGCTCATCAGTGCGCTGTAGCGAATTCCGAGCTTAGCGAAAATCTTAAATTCCTTAAATTCGATTCCATAGACTTGTTTCAGGCCCGGCAGACCGTCCTTGCGTTCTCCAAAACCGCCCTCGGCGCCGAAGCTCAGGTTCTTGGAAACGGGGCCAAGATCGCTCAGTGTCTTCAGTTTGTACTTTTCGGCGGTCTCAGGCAACGTGATGATCGCATAGCCGTTGTTGATTTGGGTCGGCTTTAGGAGCGTCAGCTTGAGGTTTTTCTCGTAATAGTCCTTGACGTCCGAGTAAATCTTGTCTGCCGACCCCGAGAGATCACCCTTTACCACGGCGGCCAATGCCGTGCCGGTATATTCGGGATACAAATCGATCTCACCGTTCGTCAGTGCAGTATGGGCAACAAGCGTGGCACCAAGATTGAGACGACGCTGCACGTCGACACCTGCTTTTTCAAGGGCCTGCGCGTAAATTTCCGCAACGATGAACTGTTCCGTGAAATTTTTGCTACCAATCTTGACCGCATCGGCATTGGCGGGCATCGCGGCACCCGCAGTCATTATAGCGCCCGCCAGCAGGCCGGTCAGAGACTTCCAGAACATTGTATTCCCCTTGAACATAATCCGTTTCAGTTTCGTAAGACATATAGAACGTTTCGTCCAATTGGCGTGAAACAGCGTACCAATTTTCATCGTTCTGGAAGAAATTGCCTTTCACATTCTCGGTCCGCTACCGTGATGTACAGAGACCCTTGCCCGTTTAAATGGTCCCTTGCCTAGAACTCGAACTGAAACTGGGCCTCAGGCCGGTTTTTGAATGCTCGAATACTCTAGCATCCAGGACAAGTACATCCGATCTCATCCTCGGATGAGATCCTGGCACAATTGACCCCACTTGGATGGCGCGACGTTCTACGTTCCGCTTGGAGATAAGCGAAAAGGCGCGCATTGGATGGCAACCAAGTGACTGTCCGTCACCGAAACTGGAACCATGGACTGTGCCGCATCGCTCCAAACACGAGGATGTCGCATGGCCAGCCTTCCAAGCATCATTCTGGTATGATCCGGTGATAGCCGCGCTGATAATAGATGAGCGCTTCGCTGGAACCACCTTCGTGGATGGCAACCACCCGGCAAAACAGAACCTTATGGGTGCCGACATCGACGCTGTCGCTCACGATACAATCGAAAGAGACGACCGAATCCGCTAGTCGGGGAGCTCCTGTCAATCCACGGTCCCAATCGGCGGCGGCGAAGCGCTCATCGACGGGCGTCTTGCCGCCAAACAGGCCAGAGAGCTTTTCGTGAGCACCGCTCAACGTATTGACGCAGAGCGTCTTGTTCTTCTCGAAGGTTTCGAAGACTGAGCTGGAGCGGTTCAAGCAGATGAGCAAAGTCGGCGGCGTGTCCGTCACGCTGCAGACGGCAGAGGCGGCGAAGCCTGCCTTGCCTCCCGGACCGTCTGTCGTAATAATATTGACCGCAGCTCCCATCTTCGCCATGGCGTTGCGGAAATCGAGCTGGCTGATTTCTTCGGCTATATCGGACTCTGCGGTGATGGTGGTCATGGCGTTCATGGATCACTCCTTCGCAAATGGTGGCGCGGTTCAGGCCGCCGGACGGGTGGTTTCAAGCGATTGGAACCGGCCGAGGGCCAAGACAGTTTCGAGCTTGCGGGCTACAGAGGCCGCAATGTCTTCACGCCAAGGCGGCGCGACGATCTGGATCGCAACCGGCAGGCCGTTGCAGTTCTTTACCGGCAAGGTCACGACAGGCAATCCTAGAAATGAGAACGGCCGGGTAAACACCGTCATACCAGCGAGGATTGTGTTCATGCGTGGCCCCGCACCGACATTGACCTCCGCATCAAGGGGCGCGACGAACGGCATGGCGGGCACGATGATGGCGTCGCATGTGGCAAAGGCGGTCTGCAAGAAATCGGCAAGCATACGAGCCCGGATCTGCAATGCGCGAAGGTAAATCGGCGCCGGAACAGCGATTGCCTGCGCCAGTCGCGACTGCAACTGCGGACCATAATCCTTAGGGCGCTCGCGCATCCAGTCAAAATGGATGGCTGCAGCCTCGCTCATGGCAACGACATTTGCAAGCTCTGCAATGCCGCTGAAATCAGGCAAGTCGGCCTCAGACATAGAGGCTACATGAGGCTTCAACGCCGTGACCGTTTCTTCCATCGCAGCTCCGACGTCGTTTGAAACGCCGTTCAGGAACATGCCTGTCCCGAGCCCGACCCTGATTGCCGAGATATCATCCGCAAGAGGCAAGAGCTCTGCGTCCACGCAAGTGGTGTCCTTGCCATCGGGTCCGCTGATTGTCTTGAGAATTGTAAAGGCATCTTCGACCGAGCGTGCGAGAGGGCCTACGCAGTCTTGCGAGAAAGACAATGGCATCGCGCCGGTGCGCGGCACGCGGCCTTGTGTCGGTTTGATGCCGACCACGCCGCAACAGGCAGCTGGAAGTCGGATGGAGCCGCCAGTGTCCGAGCCGAGTGCTGCAAGCACGACCCCGCCGCCGACCGCAGCGCCCGAACCGCTTGAAGAACCACCAGTAATGCGCGCCGCATCGATGGGATTGATGGCGCGGCCATGATGATGGTTGTGGCCGGTCGGGCCCATTGCAAATTCCGACATGTTGAGCCGGCCGATCGAGAATGTCCCTGCCGCCTGAAGGCGCGCGATCGCACAGGCATTTGTCTCGGCAAGGTAATTCGCCCGGATTTTCGAGCCGCAGCCGGTTACCCTGCCTGCGTGATCGAACATGTCCTTATGGGCAAGCGGTACGCCATGCAAAGGTCCGAGGCGGCGGCCCTCAGCAACGGCCTCGTCTGCCGCCCTCGCTGCGGCCAAGGCCCCTTCCCGATCGATCTCGATGAAGGCATTAAGGCGCGCATGTGTTGCCTCGGCGCGATCCAATGCTGCAACGGTCAAATCCACCGAAGAGCACTTGCCGCTTCGCACGAGATGTGCCGCCTCCAAAAGCGAGTTTGGATCAAGATCGTTCATTCAGCCGCCTTCGCATTCAAGATCGCATAGAAACTGCTCGTCTCCAGATGAAACATGCTGCCATGCCGCCCATAGGCGTGCGGCGCAATCCATTTCGCATCTCGCGCCATCTCCTGTTCCATGGCAGACAGCTCCTCCGCACTTGCCTCGCGATCAAGATAAGTGAGAGCCAGAAGGCCCATCGCTTCCTTTATCTCTTCCATTAGCTGAAATCCTGCGGTTGGCGATTGCGCACGAGCTGGCTGAGCGAAACTGCAACGACAAGCGCTCCGCCGTAGAACAAGTTCTGCACATAGGCCTGTGCGCCAAGCATGGTTAGACCGGTGATGCCTGTCACCAGGAAATAGACGCTGATGATGGCGCCGAAGGCGTTGAAGCGCCCTGGCGAGATAGTGGTCGCCCCAAGAAAGGCTGCGGCAAACGCCGGCAACAACAGATTGAGGCCAGAAAGCGGATCGGCAGATCCGGTCATTCCGGAATAGAACACTCCGGCCAGGGCAGAGATCAGGCCAGAGATGATGAAGGATACCGCCCGTACCTTATCCACATTGATGCCGTTAAGACGCGAGACTTCACGACCACGCCCGACAAACAAGAGCTTTCGGCCCGCAATCGTGTATTCCAGCACGTACCACAGCACCGCCGCCAGGATCAGTGCATAGAAAAAGGCCAACGGAATGCCGAACAGTCTGTTGACGATGACCCACTCCACCAGCGTCATCGAAACTCCGGAAATGGTTTGGGACTGACTGACCCACAAGATCATGCCATTAACAAAGGTGCCAACGCCCAAGGTCACAATCAGAGAATGAATGCGGAAATAGAGAACGAAGAAAGCGTTGATCGCTCCGATGACCACGCCTGAGGCAAGTGCCACGAGAATGACGGGGCCAATGGGCCATCCCTGCTTGACGTTGAGGACGGCAATCAACATCGAACTCATGGTCAGGACGGAGGCGCCGGAGAGATCGAAATCGCCTGATGTCAGCGGAACGATGATGGCAAGTGTCAGCACAACGAGGACCGCCTGCGAACCGAACATGGTCGAGAAGTTACGCCAACTCAGGAACGAGTCCGGCATCAAGGCGCCGAAGATAATGATCAAAAGAAGCCAGGCTGCGACCAAGGCGTAGCGCTCACCTTCGCGCTTGACGTTGAAGGAGTGTCGCGGCGCCTTTGCGGACATGTCGATCGTCGTCATTCTGCAGCCTCCGCGTGATGGGATCCAGAGTAGAAGCAAGCTTCGGTGATAGCCTTGCGCGTAATTTCGTCGCCCTTCAGCTCAATGACTGGCCGGCCTTTGGAAAAGATGATGATCCGGTCACAAATCTGTTCAAGCTGCTCGTTGTCGGTCGAGGCGCACAAGATCGATGTCCCTTCGGCCGTGGCCCGGTCGAGGGCCTTGAAGATCTGCTGGCGGGCTCCGAAATCGACGCCCTGCGTCGGCTCATCGAGCATCAGCAGCTTTGGCTTCATCTGAAGCCATTTGGCGAGCAATACCTTTTGCTGGTTTCCGCCCGAGAGCGAGCCAAGCATCATTTCAGGTCGCGGAGGGCGTACGTCATAGATCTCGGAAAGGCGCGCGGCCTTTCGCGTCATGCTGCTGCGATCAAGTCCGAACGCAATGAGATGTTCGCCAAGCACCGGCAGCGTGATGTTGTCGGTCACGGAAAGACTGCCAAAACCGGCTGCGCCCAAACGATCGCCAGGCAGAAAAGCGATACCCATCATCTGAGCTCTGGCTGGCGTGATCTTCTCCAGATCGACAGTCAGCCCACCCAGTGTGATCCGCCCTGCCCCCTTTCGCGCACCGTAGAGTATGTAAGGGAGTGCCGCGAAGCCAGAGCCGATCAGACCCGTAACGCCGAGCGTTTCGCCCTCAGCGATATCAAGATCAAAAGCAGGCCCTGTCTCGACCCTTACGCCTCGTACGGCGATCGCGGCCACACGCGCGTCGGCATTGCGGTCTTTGACAAAAGCATCGATGCGGCTACCGACGATGGTATCGAGGATTGCCTGGCGTTCGGCGGTCTTCGTATCGATGATATCAACGAGCTCTCCGTCGCGAAGAACGGCAACACGATCGGTGATGTCGCGCACCTCATCGATATCATGAGTGACGATGACGACAGACGCACCGGTTTTGACAATCGAGCGAATGAGGGAGAAAAGCCGCTTAACGTCATCCGCCGGCAGGAATGGGGTGGGCTCGTCTAAAACGAGAATGCCTTCCCCGCCATAACCAGCGTTTGAAGCGCGCAAGTCTTCAAAGGCGCGAACGATGGCAACGAAAGCACGTTCTACCGGCGCCAGTTCCGCAATCGTCGATAAAGGATCGATTTCAAGGTCAAACTCGGCAAACAGACGGGAGATCCGCTTCGCTTCTTTTTTCCAGGAGACGAGCCAAGGGTTTTTCTGACCGAGCGCCGTGACACGCATGTTTTCGACGACCGTCAGCGAGGGCACAAGACCAAGGTGCTGGTGAACGAAAGCAACACCCCTGGTCTTGATATCCATTTGGTTCAGCGGCAGCGGCATCTTCTGCCCCCACAGGATGACTTCGCTGCCCTCCTCGGGTTGATAAAACCCGGCCAAAACCTTGATCATGGTAGACTTGCCAGATCCATTTTGGCCAAGCAGTCCGAATACTTCACCGCGCCGGACCGACAAGGTAACGCCCTTCAGTGCGTAGTGGCTACCGAAGCGCATGCGGATGTTGTTCATTTGAAGCACGGCATGATCGGACATTGCTGGCTCCTGTCAGCAGGCGGTTACTTCAGTTTCCAGAGCTTGCGAAAGCCTTCCAGATGGGCGTCGCCATAACCATCGTCGAACGTGGCAGGCACCCCCGCTGTCTTGATGTTTTTCTCATCGAAGACCAGCAGCGGAGAGTTGAGCTTCGTGACCGAAGGTAAACCGCAGAGCATACGCATCATATTGTCGATGGCAGCATATCCGGACCAACCAAGGCTCTCGCCGACATCCATCTGCACCTGCCCCTCGCGCACCATATCGAGCACGAAAGGCGTTCCGTTGTAGCTGGCAATCTTGACCGAACCTTCCGCCCCAGTAATGCGCAGCGCAGGGACAACAAACTGCGACATGGAGTCGTAGATTGGCAGGATGAAATTGATACCAGGATCGGCAAGGATGGCCGATTGCACGCCAGGCTGGATCTTGGTTGCCCATTCGGAGACAGGAACATCGAGATGCTTTTGTTTGCATTCAGGGCAAAGGGTCTTCAGCTCATCCTGGATCGCTTTGACGAAGGGGATCGATGGGAGAACATCGGAGGAACCGACGATCAGGACGTTGGGCTTGCCTGCGGTTTTGACGAAGGCCCAAGCGGCAAGAAGCTTGCCCGCGCCCGTGTAGTCGACAGCACCGGAGTAATCAACGCTCGCATGTTGCTTTTGCGTGACGTCGTAAAAATGGGTCGTGGTGATCTTCAGGCCAGCAGCGCGGGCCTCGGCGAGCTGTGGGCCCAGCCATTCGGGGTTGAGACCACCAGCAAGATCAAGCACGTCATATTTCTGACTGATGGCTTGGGAAACACCTTGGATCCATTGGTCGCTCTTGAGCTGGTTATCCCATGTCGTATAGGTGAAGCCGACCTCCTTGGCCGCCTTTGCCATGGCCTTTTGCAACTCGACATTGAAGGGAATGGTCATTGAAATGGGGATCGACAAGACCTTCTTTCCAGCCATGCAAGTCTTGGCATCGAAAGCATCGCCAGGTGCGTTGAACACAGGCATCTTTTCATGTTCGGCAATAATCGCATTGGCATCAGCCATCGGGTCGGCTTGAGCCACTCCGAAAAGCCCGGCAGATGCGGCCAAACTGACAAGGGAGGCGAGCAGGAGTTTGCGCATTCGAAACGTTCCCCTTCGTGTTCCTCCGCCTTCAAGGGCGAAGTTTTTATCGCGGTCCATCCATGACCGACGGTGATAATGTACGTACATAAACAAAAATTCGTCAACGGGTTTTGCCTAATTTTTTGCACTGCACACTAAAGAGGCAAACGCCGAAAATATTGTGTTCTCATTGAGTGTTTTGTGCTCATGCGAGCGATGCCGCCCCACGTCTGAAATGAGCGAGAACCGCCGCTTGTTTCGCAGTGCGAAAATATATGTAGATCAGAACGTTACCTGGGCCTTGCGTCGGCCAAACCAGGCTTAGCCTTTTTGAAAATGAACCTTCCAAGCCGTCGCCGTGCCGGCAAATCCGAAGAGGGAAAAGAAAAGGAAGCTGGCGCCATAGTGCCCAGCCAACTCGTAGATCATGGCGAAGGTGGAGGGCCCGACGATAACACCGATAAAAGTATAGACCAAGGCGCCGCCTGTGATGGCGCCAACGCGCGACTCCGGCGCGTTGTGGGCTACTTCGGCCAAGAGGACGCCGTTCCAACCGATCGAGACGAAGCCCAAAAGGATGAAGAGCCCGGCCTGAAGAAACGTTGGCAGATCGTGCAACCAGTACAAAGCAAGAAAGCCTAAGCCGCTCATCAGGCCAAGAAGGCCAAGCGTCAGGAAACCGCCTCCGATCCGATCAGCAATAGCGCCCCAAAATATGCGGCCGAACGCACCGCAGAATTGCATCACCGCTGCCACGCTGCCGGCTGAAAGAAGAGACCATCTGGCATCGTGAACCAATGCGACGACCGCAAAAGCAGAAACGGAGAGCTGCATCGCGGAATAGGCAAAGCCGAGACCGCTCAATACTCTCAATCTTCGGCTCTTCCAGATGGTCGACTGCTCGTCGATGAAACCTTTGCGGAAGGATGGCAACTTGCGGACCATAGCAGGTTCCGCCGCATGGGTGGCAGCAAGCAACCCCATCGTCAAAAGCGGAGCGGCCGCGGCAATCAGAAGCGCCAGATGCCAGCCGAATAGTCCTGAAAGGAATGGAAAGGCGAAACTGGCTAGTATTCCGCCGAGTGGAACGCCAGTCTGCTTAAGCGAGAAAACGATATTGCGCTTCTTATGGGGCGTAATACGGCTCAGCATTTCCGAGGAGGCAGGATTGTTGAGACCGTAGCCGATACCAATCAGAAGCGATGCCAGGATGATGAGCGGAATTAGCGCCGAAGCGACGCCCGCAAATCCCACAGTGAAACAGATCAAAGCCGTCTGCTCGATCTTCACCGGGCCGAAACGCTGCACCAAAGTTCCAGCAACTGCCGAGGAAAACATGCCGGCCGCATAGATCAAGCTTATCTGATATCCAATCCAGTGAGCCCCGATGCCAAGGTCTGCGGCGACTGAAGGCGCGATAGCAGTGAGCGCAAGCACACTGGTCGTGGCAACGATTTGTATCAGCGTGGCGGCCGCCAGAGTCTGAGCAAGCGATGATGCGCGGGCGACGCGCGATACTTCAGCCGTAGCGTCCGACATCGATGAAGAAGCCTTGGAAAGAAGAAAAGATTTTCTGTATTTGTACGTACTAACTGATTTCATATCGCAGCGCAATATTGATCTATGGAAGCGCCTATCGAGTTGATTTTGTTTGCTTCGCCACAAGAAAGTCTGTTCAAAGAAGGAAGCGAACGGGAAATGGAAATGAGAGCACCGCTGCCAACCGCCGACGATACCCCGGACGATCAAGACAAGACGACCTGGAAGCCAGAGCTGGCGACGGCGCCGCTCTATCTTCAGGTGGCGCATCATCTTGAAGCACGGATACGCAGCGGCGAGTTCCCCGTTGGCTCGCTGCTGCCGACAGAAAATGAACTCGCAACCTCCTTGAGCGTCAGCCGCCAGACCGTGCGGCAGGCCATCTCAACGATGCGAACCGGCGGACGGCTATCTGCCCGCAAGGGCGTCGGCACGCGTGTCGAGGCAGGACCCGACATCACACGCCGACATTTCATTGCGCACTCCCGCTCGGAGCTTTTCGAGGTTGCAAGCGAAACCGAATTCGTCATTTCTCATAAAGAAGAGATATCGGCACGGGGAAAGCTTGCCGTCGAGCTCGGCTGCAGACCCGGTCGACGCTTCTTTCATATCAGCGGCATTCGCTATCCGGCGACGCGCCAAAAGGCATTTTCATGGAACGAGGTTTACGTGGACGCGCGCGTTGCCGCGGCCGTGCGCGATATCACAGTTGCCAAATCCGCCATCTTCCATCTGATTGAAGAATATACCGGCGAAAAAATTCACGAGATCCAGCAGGATATAAAACCTGTTACCTTAACACCGGACATTGCGGAAAAGATCGGCTGCCAAGGCGGCGATCTCGCCCTCCAAGTCACACGACGCTATTACGGGTCGGGCAGGCGCCTGATCGAATATGCGTTCCAAATTCTCCCGGCAGACCGCTTCACATATACGACGACATTACGGGCTGGATCTTAGTCCTTTTCCTCTGAACAAAATTAAAACTACCGGGTCGGTTGCCGCACGGCTGCCGATTTTTTTGCGTTTCCGCCCCCTAAATCATCATCCCCTATGCATCCAAAATGGAAAAGTGCACAACATTTATGCAGGCCTAAAATAAAGTCATTTTCGGTATAGACAGGTTTTTAGAAATTTGCATTAGTTCGTACATATTGACTTCGCATCCTCCCAAAACGAAACGCAGGGGAACTCAAATGGATATCGGCGTCTTCATTCCCATTGGTAATAACGGCTGGCTGATCTCGACCACATCACCGCAGTACAAGCCGAGTTTCGACCTTAACAAGCAGATCGTCCAGAAAGCCGAAGGATACGGCCTCGATTTCGCGCTTTCGATGATCAAGTTGCGCGGTTTCGGCGGTAAGGCAGAATTTTGGGATTACAATCTGGAATCCTTCACATTGATGGCAAGCCTTGCCGCCGTCACCAACAAGATCAAGCTGTTTGCTTCTACAGCCGTTCTTACCCTGCCGCCCGCGATCGTGGCGCGCATGGCGACCACAATCGATAGCGTGGCGCCAGGCCGTTTTGGCGTAAACATTGTGTCCGGCTGGCAGATGGCTGAATACGACCAGATGGGTCTCTGGCCTGGCAATGACTATTTCGGTTATCGTTACGACTACGCCAGCGAATATGTTCACGTCATGCAGGAGCTTTGGGCACACGGAACTTGCAGCTTCGAAGGCAAGCACTTCACCATGAAAGACTGCATGATGAAGCCAATGCCGGAGAACAAGATCGAAATCGTTGCCGCCGGGCAAAGTCCCCGCGGCGTCGAGTTCGCCGCCCAATATGCCGACTACAACTTCGTCATGGCGTCCGGGATCAACACGCCGACCGCCTATGCTCCCAACAACAAACCGTTGATCGATGCCTCTGCCAAGACGGGCCGCGACGTCGGCGCCTATGTTCTCTTCATGGTCATCGCAGATGAGACTGACGAACTTGCTATGGCCAAGTGGGAAAAATATCGCGAAGGCGCCGATCGCGATGCGCTCGCCTGGATGGCGGATCAAGGCAGCAAGGACAAGTCGGCAGCCGACAACTCCACTGCCCGGCATATCAATCTGCCGGAAGGTGCCGTCAACTTCAACATGGGTACGTTGGTCGGTTCCTATGCGAAGGTTGCCGCGATGCTCGATGAGGCGGCCTCCGTCGAGGGAACTAAGGGAATCATGCTGACCTTCGATGACTTCCTCGTCGGCCTCGACCAATTCGGCCAGCGCATCCAACCGCTGATGGCATCGCGCAACCGTGTTCAGATCGCCGCGGAATAGCAATGGATCTGAGCATGCCGGTTCTGCCTGGTGAGGTGCTAGATCCACGAAACTTGGTGGATCCGGCTGAGGCGGATCGACCGTTCCGGCGTCAGCAGGGTTCAGTGCTTTTGCCTCGGCATGCAGAGGCAGAAGCGCACGCACTGGCGATGGATATACCGCTGGCCAGCATTGGCGACCTGCTCGCCGCCTATCGGCACGGGGCTGTCACACCAATCGACGTGGTGTCGCGGCTTCGTGACCGCATTGAAAGGACAACAAGCGGTCAAGAAGCCGTTCTTCGTTTTGTGTCGGACGCGGAAAAGACAGCGCAAGAGTGCTCTGAGCGCTGGGCCCATGGCACCGCACGGCCGCTTGAAGGTATTCCCTTTGGCATCAAGGACATCATTGACGTTGCCGATACCATCACCACATCTGGATCCTGGTTCACAGGAAATCGGGTAGCGCCTGACGACGCCGATGTCGTCGGCAAGCTTCGTGCGGCTGGCGCGATCCCGTTTGCCATGCTTGCCACGACGGAATTTGCTTGCGGCTCGCCGCATAATCCCCGCTACGGCACCGTGACAAACCCTTGGAACGCCAGTCGGTGGACTGGAGGCTCCTCGACAGGATCAGGAGCCGCTCTCGCGGCTCGCCTGCTGCCGTTTGCCCTCGGCACCGATACAGGCGGCTCGATCCGTGTTCCGTCTTGCTGGTGTGGCACGACCGGGCTGAAGCCCAGCCGCGAACTTGTCTCGCGCCAAGGCGTTGCACCGCTTTCCTGGACGCTTGACCACGTCGGTCCTATGGGCCGCAGCGCAAGCGATATTGCCCTGATGCTGCCGTTCATGGCAGCCGAATCTGATCCCTCGCTGATGGTTGATTGTCAGGACGCTCTTTCGGGTTCAAACATCATCGGCCTGCGCATCGGGGTGCCGGTCAACTGGTTTACCGAGATTGTCGATTCCGCTATTTTGGCGAACTTCGACGCTTCAGTGAAGGTCCTGCAGGCGCTGGGATGTGTTATAAAACAGCTGCCGAGCCTTGATGTGGCACCGTTTCATGCAGACGGCTGGACAGTGTTACTGTCAGAACTTGCAGCGTACCAGTCCGAGCGCTTTGATCGCGCCGAGCTTTTCGATCGCGGCCTCCTAGCCCGTCTGAAACAGGGTGCCGCGATCTTGGCATGCGATTACGGACGCGCACTGCAGCGGCGCAAGGCCGCGCAGGATATGCTGCTTTCTGCCATGGAGGACGTCGATCTCATCGTCACACCCGGCCTTGGCGGTGAAGCGGGTTCAATTGACGCCCTGACCGTCGATGTTGACGGGCAGGCTCATCCATTTGCCGAGATTATTTCGCGCAATACCATGATTTTCGACTACACAGGCTTTCCGGCATTGATGCTTCCGTCAGGCCTTGGCGGGTGCGGGTTACCGACGGGCGTGCAGATCGTCGGGCGTCCGGGCGCCGATGCGCTTTGCCTCAAGGCAGGTGTCGCCTTCCAGAAGGCGACCACACATCATCTCAATGCACCTTCAGGGTTTACCGCATGAACGGCATCGCGCTCAACCAGTTGACCGCCTCGCAAGCCCGCAAACTGATGGCCGGCGGTCGCCTCACGGCCCGCGAACTGGTCGCCGCGTCTTTGAGCCGGATCCGAGACCGTGACGGCGACATTCGGGCCTGGCTGGCGATCAACCAAGACGCCCTCGTTGAAGCTGACCGCCTCGATGCTCTGCCCAAAGACCAGCATGGCCGGTTGCATGGCCTCCCAATCGCAGTCAAGGACGTATTCGACACTGTCGGCCTTCCAACGACACACAATTCTCCACTCTACCGCGGCTTTCACCCCGCTGCCGATGCGCCGGCCGTCGAGCTTCTTAGACTTGAAGGCGCCATCATCATCGGTAAAACCGATACCACGGAATTTGCTGCCTGCGGCAATGACGCAGCCACCGCCAATCCTCACGATTTGTCGCGAACGCCGGGTGGTTCCTCGGCCGGTTCTGCCGCCGCAGTCGCCGATTTTCATGTCCCTCTTGCACTTGCCACTCAGACCGGCGGTTCGACCATCCGCCCCGCCTCCTTCTGCGGCATCTACGGAATGAAGCCGAGCGCCGGGCTTGTCAGCCGCGAGGGTGTCAAACTTTACTCGGTGAGCTTCGATACGGTCGGATGGTACGGCCGTTCGGTTGAAGATCTTGCTTTAATGGCAGATGTCTACGGCATCACAGAGAAGCTTAACGAGGACCGAAAAAGCCGTGACACCCTCAATATCGGCGTAAGCTTCGGGCCTTATCGCGACAAACTTGAACCGGAATCGATCGCTGCGCTCGAAGCCACCGCAACGAGGTTGAGAGAGGGCGGGCATGATGTCACGTTTTTTGATCTTCCCGCCAAGTTCGAGGCGCTGGATCTGTATCACCGTACGATCCTGCACCGCGAAGGCGCTGCGGCATTTCGTGCTCTAGCCCGCCGTTTCGGCAGCGATCTGCATAAGGAATTTCATCATCGTGTTGAAAACCGCGACAACAGGACGTTGTCCGATTGGGTAACCGCCATTGATCGTTCTGCCGAAGCACAGATGATGTTTGACGAAATTGCCTCCGGTTTTGACGCCATCATTGCACCGAGTGCGCCCGGGACTGCACCTCCAGGCCGAAAGCCAGGTGATCCATTGTTCAACGCGATGTGGACCCTTTTGCGGGTACCGTGTATCCATATCCCCGTCTCCATGGCCAATGTTGCCATGCCGATCGGCGTTACCCTGACTTCGATGCGCTACAATGACGTTGCGCTTCTCGCAAGCGCGGCGAAGATCGCGCCTCTCCTCAACACTTGATTGGACAATGAATGGCAGATCCCGCTCTGAAGATTGCGCTTGCAAACGGTGAGTTTATCCTCGCGCCCGGCGTCTATGATCTCATCTCGGCGCTGATTGCCGACCAAATGAAATTCAAGGCTTTATACATCACCGGCTATGGCACGATTGCCTCGTATCTCGGCATTCCCGATGCAGGCATTGCGACCTATCGCGACATGCTCGAGCGTGTGGCTCAGATCGTGAAGATGACCCGAACGCCCGTTATCGCCGATGCCGATACCGGCTATGGTGGCCTTCTCAATGTGCGCCATACCGTCAGGGGTTATGAGGAGGCCGGCGTGACCGCAATCCAGATCGAGGATCAGGAATTCCCAAAGAAATGCGGCCACACGCCGAACCGGCGCGTCATTCCGATGGAGGATATGGTTCGCAAGATCGCCGTCGCCGTCGACAGTCGAAAGAGCGATGATTTCCTTGTCATCGCCCGCACAGACGCCCGGACAGGGCTGGGCCTTCATGAGGCAATCCGGCGAGGTAGGGCGTATGCTGAAGCAGGCGCGGACATCATTTTTGTAGAGTCCCCGGAAAGCGCCGATGAAGTGAGCCAGATCGCAGCAGAGATTGACCGGCCGCTACTCGCCAATATGGTCAATGGTGGCCGAACGCCTCTCGTTGAGGCGAAAAAACTAGCCTCGCTTGGCTATCGCGTTGCCATTTACCCCGCACTTGGCTTCCTCGCCCATGGCCACGCTGTTCGTCACGCCTATCAGGATCTCAAGGACAATGGCGTAACGACGGACGCCGTTCAACTTTACCCGTTTAAAGACTTCAACAGCCTTCTGGGCTTCGAGGATATATGGTCCTTCGAACAGAAATTTTCTGAACAGTGAGGCCTGCGATGACCGATGCCGACCTTCTGCAAAACTATAAGAAAGCCTACGACAACCGGATCGGTTACGGCAGACGTCCGGCGCTGCTTCTGGTCGATTTCGTGCAAGCCTATTTCGAGCCGGGCAACGCGCTATACGCCGATGTGGATGACGCGTTGGCAAGTGCCCTTCGCATTCGTAAGGCAGCGCGAGAGAAAGACATTCCGGTGATCCTGACCGGGATGCAGTTGCACAAGAGCGGAAAGGACGGAGGGCGTTTCTTCCAAAAGGCCAGGCCTCTCGAAAACTTCACAATCGGCAACCCAATGGCGGCCTGGCCTAGGGGACTGGGCCCCGAAGACGATGAATTCGTCGTCACCAAACAATATCCCAGCGCCTTCTTCGGTACCTCTTTGGCACCTTTACTGACATCCCTAGGCATCGACAATGTGATTATCACCGGGCTTACTACGAGTGGCTGCATCCGCGCAACCTGCGTGGATTCGATGTCGCACGGGTTCATCACGACCGTGGTGCGCGACGCCTGTGGCGATCGTCACTCTGCACCCCACGAAGCCAATCTCTTCGATATGAATGCCAAATATGCGGATGTGGTCTCAGAGGACGAGATTATCGCGCATATCGCAGCACTTTGACTGCCCGGACTGAAGCCTGCTGGCGAAAGATGTTTGTCGGCAAACAGTTCTCTAGGGGAAGTAAGAAGCTTTGCTTAGGAGATGGACCGCTGCGTTAACACATCCAGATCGGGAAGCTCTACAAACTGGAAAGTGAAACTAAGTTTGAGAATTGTTGCCGGACGCGCCTTTGTTTTCGTCTCATCGGTGGAGGCAAAGAGAAAGCTAACGGGATTATTCCAAGGCGCCGTGAAGAAGCTGGAGTTACAACTTTGTCGGAGAGTCTTAACAGGCCCCGGTTTGTCAGGAGGTTGAATGCTCCAATTATTGACGCTATATAGCGTCTATACACACGGCAAGGATTGAAAGTGAGGCGCTCATGGGTATCGCGCAATATGCAGATGATGGGTTGTTCGCACCGCGCAAGATCGCCGATGCATTTCGCACCACCAGTGAAGAGATCGCGCGCACCGCTGGACTTGGGAAAGATGCTATCCAGCGAAAGGATCGCGTTCGCTCGGACAAAACGCAGCGACGCCTTCGCGAAATGATTGAGATCGTCAATAAGGTCGAATCCCGCTTTGGCTCGGCCCTCATGGCGTATGCTTGGTATCGCTCCGAACCGCTGGCTGGCTTCTCAGGTCAGACAGCGATGCAGCTTGTGAGGGACGGCCGTGCCGATGACGTACTCGACTATATAGATGCGGTCGACGCCGGCGTTCACGCATAAGTCTGCAGATGCGATATCAAGGGAAACTCTATCGGGCGCTCAATCCGATATATGCTCGCGAACCCTTATCCGGACGTGGTGCAGAACTCTATGGTGGCCGATTCAACTCGAAGGGCGTTCCGGCGATTTACACATCGCTAAACATCATGACTGCTTTGAAGGAAGCCAATCAAGTCGGCAAGCTTCAACCAACGACGTTGGTCTGCTACGATGCCGATCTCGAGACTGTATTTGATTGCCGGGATAATGGGGCGCTACGAGTGTGGGGGATGGATCCAGGGGCGCTAGCGGATCCAAGCTGGCGTGATCAGATGAGGCTTTCCGGTGAGGCAAAAACCCAAACCTTCGCGCGTCATCTTGCTGCCGACGGCCATTGTGGAATGCTTGTGAAAAGTTTCGCCCCCGGCGCAACCGACGATGATCTCAATCTTGTCCTCTGGACATGGGGTAATTCACCGCCAGGCCACCTAAAACTGATAGACGATGAAGACCGACTTTCATCGATAATCTGAAAGAACGTCACCTGCCCAGACAAAAAGAATCTGCCCTGCGTGACACGCCAACCAACCTCACAAAATTCTTCAACTTCCTTCTCCAGTTCGGCATCCGTTCAACCTTAAAGGTCTCAGCTTATTCAGCCGCATCCTCTATTGTGTTTGCGATCCGATATGCAGGCAGATGGCATTCAACAGCTTTCAATCATCGTCACCGCAATTTTCTGCTGTTGGAACCATCTCTACATTCGTCGCGCGCGCCAGTGACGGCGACGATCGTCCGATGAGCAACTGGGATCGCTGTGCGCCCACTTCACGAAGACATCCAGTGATCGCAAAACAGGGTTTCTTTAAGCCTCTGTCAACATCTAGACCTTCAGCAAATAAGCCGGCTGGCAGCAACCAATACTCAGAGATCGTTGCCACCCATGAGTTCAGCTCCAGCAAGGTGGCGTTCCGATGAGTTCCTTGAGCGCCACTGTAAAGGCTTTGACTTTCGCGGGTGGCGCCGGAAGGGCGCGCAGGAGATAGATCCCGGCGCCCGCTTCATTCCACTTTTCGCCGGACAATGGGATCCGCACGAGATCACCTGCCTTGACGGACGGTCCGCAAACCCAGCTCGGCAGAAATGCAATCCCCATGCCGGCCAATGCTGCACCGTTCAGGGCTTCAAAGTCGTCCGACCGGAATGCGACGTGCTCACAAACTTCGGTTGTCGGCGCGCCGACAATGTCGGACCAACCAAGGAGATCGTTGCCATGGAGCTTGTCGAGGAGTCGATGATTGCGAAGAGCCTCTTCGGTTTCCGGCAGACCGTGCTGATCGAGATAAATGGGACTCGCGACCAGCATGCGATCAAGCGGTGCCAGCTTGGTGGCGATCAGTGTGCTGTCTGAAAGCTGACCCATTCTCACGACCAGATCCAGCCGCTCCGCGACCGGATCAGCCAGCCGCTCGGTCAAGTCGAGCTCGACGGTCAAGCCTGGATATTGTTGTGCAAGCGCTGCAAGAACCGGGATGACGTAGCGCTTTCCGAACGTCGGGAAGCAGGCAATCCTCAAGGTGCCGCTGACTTCGGTATCGAAGGCTGCCACCTCGGCATGTGTATCGGCCAATTCATTAAGTAGCCGCTGGGCACGCTCAAAAAGGTGCCGGCCGGCATCGGTTAACGCAAGCGACCGTGTCGAGCGAACAAGGAGTGGCACTCCCAGATCCTGCTCGAGCGCATCGATTTGGCGCACGATAGCTGAGGGGGTGACAGCCCGGCGCCGAGATGCAGCCGAGAAGCTGCCCGCGCGGACGACATCGACGTAAACAGCCAGATGTTCGGCAAAGCGTGGATCTTTCATCTTTGCCTACAACGCAAAACCGTTCCGACCAATCAGTTGGTTATCATCCAAACTCATCAGGCGCACATTCCTTCTCGTCAACCGGCACTTTTGCTCACCAAACAGAAGGAATGCAACCATGATCAAGGTCCTCGAAACAATTCTCTCCCAATCGGCCTTTTCTGCTGAGATCGACGTTCCACTTGAAAAGATCGACATCGCCGATTGGCTCTTCAACTTGCCGGAAGCGGAATATCTTCGCTGCTGCCCTCCCGATCACATTGCAGCGGGCGTGACCTGGACGGACGATGGTCGCCGAATGTCGATCAATGTCGAGCAGATCGGTTCAGGCCTTGTGGTGCAGCACTACGTCGCTGAGGTCGCCGAACCAAGTTACTGCAGAATGAACTCAATTTCGGACGTCTTCACCGCCAGTGGCAGAACGCAGGTCAACGTCATCTGGGAACTCTCCTTGGAGAAGATCGACGACAGCAGGACGCGCTACACCAACAAGGTTACAGCGCATCCGACCGATGCGTTCATGACCTTTATAGCAGACCACGGAGTCACTTACGAAGACGCCGCCGCAGCCCGTCAAGCCGCAGGCGGCGACCACAACAGACGCGAAACGCCACTCTTTGCCGCCAGCATCGCCCGGCGCGCGCTTTCGAAGCAAGGATGAGTGCGATGAAGGCGATCGTCTTTGATGACTTCGGAAGTGCGGATGTGCTGCGGCTTGCCGATGTTTCGATGCCAGAATTGCGCTCCGACGACCTCCTGGTGAAGGTGATGGCAGCAGGCGTCAACCGCGCCGATCTTCTTCAACGTGAGGGCGTCTATGGCTCTCAGACTTACGGAGATAGCAGTATCCTCGGCCTTGAGGTCGCAGGGGAAGTTATCGCTGTTGGAAACGCAGTCAGTGGCTTTGCCGTTGGTGACCAGGTCATGGGAATTGTCGGCGGCGGCGCCTATGCCCAATATGCGCGGCTTGACAGCGGGATGGCGACGATCATTCCGCACGGTATGTCATTCACCGAAGCAGCTGCCGTGATGGAAAGCTTCGTAACGGCGTGGGAGGCGCTCTCCCATCTCGGAAGGATTTCAAGGGGCGACACTGTTCTCATCCATGCCGCTGCAGGCGGTATCGGATCGGCTGCCGTTCAGCTTGCAAAGGCCCATGGCGCAACAGTACTGGCCACTGCCTCCGCTGACAACATCGAAAACGTGCTGTCGCTCCGTGCGCACGCCGTCGTTGACTACAGGCAAGTCGACTTCGAGGCAGAGGTCATCGAGTTTACAGCGTCGCGTGGTGCCGATCTTATCGTTGACTTTATCGGTGGATCCTATCTTGCCCGCAACATCAGGAGCCTTGCGCCCGGCGGCCGGCTTGTTCAGGTCGGCCTGTTAGGACGAGACGACAATGCCATCATTCCTCTTGGCACCGTTCTTCATAACCACCTGCAATTGATGGGCACGGTGATGAAATCAAGACCGCGCAGTGACAAAAGAGCCATGGTTCAACGCTTCCAAGATCAGATTCTACCGCAAGTGGGCAAAGAACTTCACCCCATCATTGGAGCGCATTACCCTCTGTCTGCTGCTTCCGATGCCCATCGCCGAATGGAAGCCGGTGGAGTGTTCGGCAAGATCGTGCTTGGCGATTTTCATGCATGATATCGAAATGGTCTCTGGCTCTTGGCGACGATCGAGCCTTTCTAAGGCGTTACGCGCCCATGGCGATCCCTCCCCAATTTTGTCCGGTCCCTCACACTAAAAGGCTACGACTGTAACATCCGGACCATAGGGAGTTGATGTGCCCAACGCCTCCAATTTAAACCCGATACCAACCAAAATCTGATCAACAGGAGCTGCCCGTGACCGAGCACGATTTTAAAGTTCGTATTCCCGCAGGCGATGATTTCCTTGACCCTGCCGAGGTTGCTACGCTTGATGCGTCAACGCTAAGAGCCCGCACCGAGGCCATCGCGCCATTGCTGCGTGAGCGCGCTGCCAATGCAGAGCGGCTGCGCCGGCCTGATCCCGAGGTTTGGAGCGCGATCCGGCGTTCCGGCTTCTTCTACCTCTTTGTGCCCCGCGCGTTCGGTGGTCTGGGTGCCGATCCCGATACCTTCATCGATGCCGCGCTGCCACTTGCCAAGGCCGATCCCGGCACGGCTTGGTCAGCCTGTTTCGTTGCCGGTCATAACCAGGTCATTGCGCATTTTCCGGAAGCTGCACAGCAAGAGGTTTGGGGCACATCAGGCTACGTCATCGCGCCGCAAGTCAGCATGCCGCCGGGTATGGCGAAACGCGTTGAATGCGGATACAGGATCAGCGGGTCTTGGAGCTGGGGCAGCGGAATCATGGACGCCGATTACGTCGTGGCCGTCGTGATGCTCGGTCCGCCGACCCCCGAGGCCCCGCCGCCGATGGGCCTTGCTCTCATTCGGGCGAGCGAGGTAACGTCACGCGATACCTGGCATGTCGCCGGCCTGGCTTCGTCGGGCAGCAACGACGTGATCGCCGACGACGTCTTCGTGCCTGACCATCGGGTCCTCACCGACCTCACCCTGTTTACCGGTCACAACGAGTATTCCCGCTTCCATGAGGAGCCGATCTTCGGGTTTCCTGCTATTCCCTTCAGCTCCTTCATCGCTGTCGTTCCCATTCTTGGTGCGGCGATGGGCCTCCTTGATCTCTACCGCGAGGCGCTACCGAGCCGAATCGTCAAGGGCCGTCAGGGACAGCTTGGTGAAAACGCCGCCGCCCAAGTCCGGCTGGCGCGCGCCGACGTCATGATCGACACGGCGGAGCAACTGATCCGCGCGGCGGCACGGCGCGCCCTTGCGGCAAGCTCGCTGGCGAACGGAGAGCAAATGCCGATACGCGCGCGGCTGCGCATGGAGTTCGCCTATGCGGCGCAGCTGTGCCGTGACGCAGCGCGGCTGATCGCCGACGGTTCGGGATCGAGCATCTATCGCAACGACAACCCCTTCCAGCGCCTTCTGCGCGATATCAGCGTCATGAGCAGCCATGTCGCCTTTGACATGGATGCTGCCGCCGAACTGCACGGTCGCGTCCTGCTCGGCATGCCGCCTACCACCATGATACTTTGACTGGCCGAGGTCGTCGGCTCTATTGCCAACGTCACCGTCTGGTCATTTTATGACGACCTCAGCCCCTATCACCCGGTTGATTGATTGGATACAAACAGATGATTTCGCCCTTGTCAGGACTCGAATTGCAGTCAACGATAACGTCGACAGGGGTGTTGGAACTCATCCTTACACGGCAAGAGATCCTGCCGCCTGGACCAGGAGAAATCTTGATCCGCGTTGAGGCCGCCCCGATCAATCCCGCCGACGTTCTGGTGCTGTTAGGTCCGGCAGATCGAAGCTCACTCTCGAGCGGAGAAAGAAGCGGCCTTCCGCTTGTTACGGGGAAAGTGTCGCCAGATCGGTTGCTTGCTATTGCGTCGAGACTTGATCAAGCGCTTCCGCTCGGAAACGAGGGAGCCGGAACGGTGATCGATGCTGGACCCGGTGCGAGGCATCTCATCGGTCGAGCTGTTGCCCTCCGTGACCGCATGTTTTCTCAGTACCGGGTCGCAAAAGCCTCGGACTGCCTGTTGTTACCGGACGGCATGACACCCTTAGATGGAGCATCCGCCTGCATCAATCCGATCACGGTTCTTTCAATGATCGACACGATGGTTCGTGAGCATCATAGAGCTCTTGTGCACACGGCAGCGGCGTCGAGCGTTGGCCAGATGTTGAACCGCGTTTTGCCTGAAGGACGGCATTCCCCTCGTCAATATTGTCCGGAGCCAAGCCCAAGTCCGAATTCTGAAGGACCAAGGGGCAACCTACGTGGTGGATTCGTCAAGCGAGGATTTCGACGCGCGACTGCTTGAGGCCGTCGAATTAACGGGGGCAACACTCGCCTTTGATGCAATTGGCGGAGGGACCATGGCCTCCGATATTCTTCGCGCCATGGAATTAGCTCAGGTTAAAAAGGCGACAGATTTCAGCCGCTATGGTTCGCCGGTCCACAAACAGGTCTACGTTTATGGCCTGCTTAATCCAGGTGACCGAATAATACGGGCGGACATTGGGACAGCATGGGGCGTCGGAGGCTGGTTGATGAGCTGGCATCTTGCGAAGATCGGAACCGATGCGACGGATGTGCTGCGAAATCGTGTCGTGTCAGAGCTGAGGACGACATTTAAAACCGACTACATCGCTGAAATCGACCTGACGGAGATGCTACAGCCTGGGACAATCGAGCGCTTCGCTGCATCGGCGACGGCGGGGAAGTTTCTCCTTCGCCCAAACCGATGACTTTCGATGGCCGTCGGCGGTATCGGCCCGACAGTGCTGTCTGCCGGGAGCGAGAATTGCATAATAGATCTAGCGGGCGGCAACACATCGCTCCGTCAAAGTGTCTGAGGTGCCGCATCAATACACGGCAATCTTGACGACGGGCGGACAGTCCGGATGGATCAACCCTGCCGGTAGACTTGCGGATCAGGAATGGGGACGGCGCTGATCAGTTTGCGTGTGTAGTCGTCGCGCTGCTCCTCAAAGACTTGGCGGCGAGTGCCCGTTTCCACGAATTGGCCGCCGCGCATCACTGCAACGTTGTGAGCCATTTTTTCGATCACGGCCATGTCATGGGATATAAATAGATAGGCAAGGCCCATCTGTTCTTGCAACTCGAGCATGAGGTCGAGAACGCGGGCGCGCACCGAAACATCCAATGCAGCAACACTCTCATCCGCCACGATCAGCTTTGGTTCGAGCGCGAGCGCTCGCGCGATGCAGATGCGCTGTCGTTGGCCGCCGGAGAACTCATGCGGATATCGTTCGGCTGCATCTGGCGTCAGACCGACCCGTTTTAGAAGAGCCTCCACCCTGTCGCGACGTTCCCCCGCATTGCCGATGTGATGGATCACCAAGGGTTCGGCGATAGCGGCACCGATGCTCATACGCGGATCAAGCGAGGCATAGGGGTCTTGGAAGATCATCTGAGCGGCGCGGCGAATGGGCTGCATAGCCCGAGAAGACAGACCCGAAATCTCCCGCCCGTCTATCCGTACGCTGCCTTTGAAGGGTATAAGCCCAAGAACCGCTTTGCCCGTCGTCGATTTTCCCGAGCCGCTTTCTCCAACAAGGCCCAGCGTCTGACCGGCCTCGAGACGGAAACTGATGTTCTGGATCGTCGGCACGACTTCGCCCGCCCGCCCGAACCAAGCAGTTTTCCCGGCATACGTTACGGTCAGATCTGAAACCTCCAGCACGGGGCTGGGCGCCAGTGGCCTCAGTGGGGCCGCCGACACGCGTGGCGGCGCATCGGTGCCGGCGTATGCGCCAAGACGCGGGGCTGCCGCCAGCAAATCTCGTGTGTAAGCGGCTTTCGGGCGGTGAAAGATATCGAGCACCGCACCTTCCTCAACCATTCGGCCGTTCTGCATGATGACAACGCGATCGGCCATCTCAGCGACGACCCCCATGTCATGGGTGATCATGACAATCGAGGTCCCAAACTCTTTTTTCAACTCGCGCATGAGTGTGAGGATCTGCGCTTGAACCGTCACATCGAGAGCGGTGGTCGGCTCGTCGGCGATCAGCACCTTTGGCTGGCACGAAAGGGCCATGGCAATCATAACGCGTTGGCGCATCCCGCCAGATAGTTCGTGGGGATATTGCGTCATTCGCTTGACAGGATCGCTGATATGAACGGCGTCCAGCATGCGTTTCGCCACCGCTTCCGCGTTATCCGCTTCCTGGTGCTCCCGGATTGCTTCGATAAGCTGGGCACCGATACTGATGACCGGATTGAGCGACGTCATTGGCTCCTGGAAGATCATGGCGACATCCGCACCGCGGATCTGCCGCATCGCCTTTTCGGGAAGACGCAGCAGATCTCGATCTGCGAGCCTGATCTCGCCAGAGGCAACCCTTAGCGAACCCTTCGGCAAGAGACCCATGATCGCAAGGGAGGTAACCGACTTTCCAGAACCGGACTCACCCGCCAGGCAGAGGGTTTCCTCCGCATTCAGATCAAAACTTATTCCTTCAAGAATACGCTTCAGGCCACTCGGCGTGCGGGCATCAATCGACAGATCGCGAACCGATAGGACGCTAGCGGGATTTGGCAACGCGTTTGTCATGAAAAGACAATTCTCGGGAAGTAAAAAGACACCACCCAATTCGGCATATCGACGATTTCGCTGATACGAAGGTCGCCGCAAACCGAGCAAAGCATATAGGCATCGACGGGGCTCATGCCGTGATCGCTGACCAAAAGGTCGATCATGCGCATGACGGCCTCCCGCGCACCCGTCATCAGGTCCGGACCAATCCCGGTCGTCACTTCATAACCCGCACCGTCTAGATGGCGTGTCACGGGTTCATGCGTCGTAAACCGGGGGCTCTTGAGATTGGCGCCTTTAATCAAATCCAGTGTCAGCTCAACATTCATCTGGCTTTCGATCGCCGTGCCGCAGACTTCGCCATCGCCTTGGGCGGCGTGCGTATCGCCGACAGAAAACAAGGCTCCTTCGACCTCAACGGGAAGATAAAGCGTCACCCCGGCTGTCAGATCCCTTATATCCATGTTGCCACCGACGCGGCGAGGCGGCACCACGGAATGCAGACCGGGTTCCGCCGGAGCGACGCCGATCGTGCCGGTAAATGGTTTCAGGGGTACTCGCCCGCCCGGCCCAAACGCCGATGGCGCCATCGAAGCGGTGTCATAGCTCCAAACATGCAGAGCGGGTTCCTTGAATTGGTCGGCAAGCAGACCGAAACCCGGGATATTAGCCGTCCATCCATAACCACAAGGGTGAAACTTCCGGAGCGTGACTTTTAGCGCATCGCCCGGTTGAGCGCCTTCTACATAAACGGGACCGGAGACGGGATTGATCTTGCCGAAGTCAAGATTGGCTAGGGTATCGAGTGTGGCGTCTGAACCGAGCTGACCGCCCGAAGAATCCAGGCACTCGAATAATATCGTCTCTCCGGGCTTAGCCACGAGAGCTGGCGGGAAATCGCGGTTCCAGCCAAAATTATGCTGGACGCTATGAATGGTATGATTGCAAGCGACACACATGGCAATGCCTCGGCGGTTTGGATATTCTCTTCATGGACACCCTCCCCCGCATCCTGATACGGGGGAGGCACGACAGGCATTCTTACGGCTTTACGAAGATAGCGTCGTAATTGATCACGCGGGTTGGATCGATATAGATGTTGTCCGGTCCGCCCATGCGCACTGATTTTGCCACTACGCGACGTTCATTGATTACCGGCACCCACGGAGCGTCAGCCATGATATCGGTGAAGATTTTTTCCCAGGTTGCCTGGCGCTCTTCGACCTTGGATGGATCAGACATGGAGTCGGCTTCGACCGCCCGCTTGTCCAGCGCTGGATTGCAGTACCACGACCAGTTCCAGCCGCCTTGGACAGCGCCGGCGCAACCGAGAATGGGACCGTAGAAGTTGGATGGATCGGGAAAATCGGCAATCCAGGCCATGCCTCCAGACCAAATCATCGGTGCTTCGCCCTCTGTGCCGCCAGCGGCAATCACATTCCCCTGGGCAAGCGCACGGACCTCGGCCTTGACGCCGATTGCGGCCAAATCCTGCTGAATGGCTTGCGCAATGCGCGGCTGCGGGTCGGTATTGGTGGAATAAAGCACCGTCTCAAAGCCATCCGCATATCCAGCCTCTGCAAGCAATGCCTTGGCCTTCGCAACATCGTAAGGATAACCTTTGAACTGCTTGTCGTAGCCTGGCATCAGCGGCGGAAGCGGCTGGTTCGCTGGCGTTGCTCGGCCATTCAGGATCCGCGTGATACGTTCCTTGTTGACGGCCATGTTGATGGCCTGCCGAACCTTGACGTTGTCAAAGGGCTTGATCTTGGTGTTCAGCGTCACGTAGCCGGTGTGCAGTTGCGCACCATCGACGATCATCTGAGAGCCTTCAGGGGAGTTCTTGATTTCCAGGAACTTGGCCGGTGGAATACCGTCACCCGCAATATCCACCTCGCCTTTCTGAAGGCGCAGCAAGGCAACCAGCGGATCTTGGCCGACCTGAACCTTGAAGCTGTCGACGTGCGGCATGTCCTTGATGAAGTAATCCTTGTTGCGCTCGAAAACCAGCTGCTGACCGATCGTCCAGTCCTTCAGGATAAAGGTACCGGAACCCACCGGCTTTTTGCCGAAATCTCCACCTGCAGCTTCAACGGCCTCTTTCGGCACGATGGAGGCAAAGTTAATCGCCAGGACATGCAGGAATGTAGCATCCGGGCGCGACAGCTTGAAAACGACCGTGCCGTCATCGGGGGTTTCAATGCCGGAAAGCGTCTCGGCCTTGCCGGCGGTCATGTCGGCAAAACCTGCAATTGCGCCGAAGAATCCGGCGCCTGGGCCTTGCGTCTTCGGATTGACGGCGCGTTCGATCGAATATTTGACATCCGATGCGACCACAGTACGCCCGTTCGAGAATTTGACGCCTTTGCGTAGCTTAAATTCGTAAGTAAGCCCGTCGGGCGAAACCGTGAAGCTCTCAGCAAGCGAAGGGATAATCTTCGCCGTACCCGGTTCGTAATCGACGAGGCGAGAAAATAGGCTCTTGATCATCGACCAGTTCACCCAGTCATAGCCGATCGCCGGATCAAGAGTTGTAATATCGTCCTTGTACGTGACGACGATATCGCCTCCCTGGGCGGGCGCCGATTGGGCGCCGGCCGCAAGCGGCATTAGCGCAATAAACGCTGCTGCAGTTGTGCTGAGAAGCATGCGTCTGATCATGTTTGTTCCCCTTTATTGATCGGTAAGCTTCAGTTCGAACGAATGCGCGGGTCGATGACCGGCGCCAGAAGATCGGCGAGCAGATTGCCGATGATGATGGCAAGGGCGGAGGTGAGTGTAACGCCCATGATGATCGGGATATCGACTTGCTGAATGGCCTGCCAGGCGAGCTGTCCGATCCCTGGCCAGCCATAGACGGCTTCCACCACCACAACACCGCCCATGAACTGGCCGATATCAATGCCGATCATCGCGATGATGGGAAGAACTGCATTGGGAAGAACATGGCGCAAAATGATGCGGCGTTGAGACAGGCCCTTGGCACGCGCGGTCCGGACATAGTCCTGATTGAGGACATCGACGACCGCTGAGCGAACCATACGTGCGTACCAGCCCGCCCCGAGCAGGCCGAGTGTGGCCGCCGGGAGGACGACATGAAAGGGTGTGCCGTAGCCGGACATCGGAAACCAGCCGAGGGTGGCGGCGAAAACATAAAGCAGCAGCAAGGCAACGACGAATTGCGGTGCGGAGACACCGACAAAAGCGGTTGTCATAACGGCGCGATCAACAAATGCGCCGCGATTGAGCGCTGCCAATGTTCCGAGGGTAACGCCGATGAGGACTTCGACAAAAATACCTGCCGCCATGAGGGTCAAAGTAGCCGGAAGCCGCGCTGCGATCAGCGTCGTAACTTGCGTTTTCTGCGCGTACGAGCGGCCAAGGTCACCTCTCAAGAGATCGCCAATATAGTGAATGAACTGAACAAGAAGCGGCTGGTCGAGACCGAGTTCGTGGCGGATATTCGCAACGGTTTGCGCCGTTGCACTGCGGCCGGCAATCATGCGCGCAGGATCGGCAGGCAGGGCATAGAGCAACACGAAGGTGATTGCGGCGACACCAAGCAAGATAAGAGCGGACTGGCATAGCCGTTTGGCAAGAATGGCGATCATCACCCCCTCCCGCGCTGCGTCGGATCGAGAATGTCACGAAGAGCATCGCCGACAAGATTGAAGGCAAGCGCAGTCAGAAGGATCAGGGCGCCTGGAAAGAATACGAGCCAAGGCGCAGCCTGAAAATAGCTCTGACTTTCAAAGATGATGTTGCCCCAAGAAGGATCCGGTGGTTGCACACCGATACCCAGGAATGACAGTGTGGCTTCCAAGAGAACCGTCGTTGCGATGCCGAGAGTGCCCCAGACGATCGCCGTTGGCATCAGATGGGGTAGGATGTGCAGCAGAAGGATACGCCCGTGGCCAGCGCCGAGCGATCGCTCTGCAAGGATGAAGTCGCGTTCCACAAGTCCGCACGTCTCGGTATAGACGATGCGTGCAACCTGAACCCAATTGACGAGGGCAATGACCATCGCGACGATCCACAGGCTGGGCTTCAGGAGTGCAGCAAGGACGATGGCTAGCAAAAGCGCGGGAAACGCCATCATCAGGTCCGTAAAGCGCATCAGGAGATTACCCGCCCAGCCTCGCAGATAGCCGGCGATGGTGCCGACGAACAGACCGATGCCAACGGCAATGCCATTGGCGACGAGGCCGACGATGAGCGACGTGCGCGCACCGAACAACATGCGCGACAGGAGATCGCGGCCGAGCGTATCTGTTCCGAGCAGAAATTGATGACCGGGCGGCATCGGCGCGCCTTCAAGGGTCAAGCCATCGAACATCTGCTCGTCCGGATTGAAAGGTGCAATAAGCGGGGCTGCCAGCGCCAGGACGATGACAGCGACGACGATGACAAGACCGAAGAGCGCCAGTGGCTGCCGACAGATTTCCTTGAGAACACGCATCAACCGACATCCTTCAGAGCATTCGAGCCGCCGACAAACAAAGCGGCGAGCTGTTCCAGGGGCATGCGCCTGTCCATCGCGCGCTCACGTAACAAACGATAAGCCTCCTCGTCGTCGATCTGACGTTCGCTCTTCAGCCGGTTGATGGCCGCAAAAACCACGGGTCGCAGTCGGAGGCGCTCTTCGAGCCTTGCTACACGCGCATCGGCTTCCGAGCGCTGCAGATGAGAGGCGACCGCCAATACCAGCGCGGGATAGATGGTCGAAACCGAAACTGGTTTGGGGATCAGCGCACTGGCTCCGCAACCGATCGCCCATGCGATGCGGCCAGGCGCTTCTGATCCGAGCAGAGCAACGACAGGGCGGGCAGGCTTGCCATCCGGCCAGGGAAGCAATTCATCCCACCCCCGGTCAGCATCCACGACCACAAGATCCGGCAAATCATCTATCGACAGAGGCAACCATTGCAGCGTTGCCGTAACGCCGAGAAGCATAAGTTGGCGTCGCAGCCGATCGATATTGCTGTCCTCTTCGGCTAGAATGATCGCGCGCCAGCCGGCGAAATTTGGCGTGTTGATCATGATACCACCCGCAAGAACGGCGCCTGACGCGAACGATCTCCAGTGAGATAGGGGTCTGCGGCAATAGCCGGACGCGAGGCTATGACATCAAAGCCTGCATCTGCAGTGATCCGCCCCAGATGAAACGGCAGTGAAGAATGATGAGTCGCCTTATCGATGACAATATCACCAAGAACGGATGGCCAGGCACGCGAGACCAGCGTTCGGCGCAGCAAGATTGGGTCGTCGCTGCCACAGACCGCAATGGCATTCATGCATAGGGTCACCGCAGCATAGGCGCCGGCGAAGATACTGGAAATGTGAGTGAACTCCGGCCGCCATGCCTGAATGCGCGCCTTGAAAGCTCTGTTGCCAGGGTGATCAAGACTATCAAAGTAAGGAAGTGCGCAAAGCTGGCCGACGGCGGCGCCTGGTTCGATATCCAAAAGTTCGCATTCCGTCAGGTCGCAGCTCGCGACCGGGCAGTTCTCCGGCAGAAAAGCAGGATCCCGTTCGCCGAGGCGACGCAGGGCTGCGAGAAAGGCATAACTGGATGGGCCGATGAGATTGTTGAGAATGAAGCTCGGACGCTTTTCTGCGATGTCGGCGATAATGCGCTCCACGGCCGTCTCTTCCAGCGGAAGGTACCGCTCACCGAGGATCTGGCCGCCAGCCTTGGTGATCAGCTCTCGGGCGAGCCGGTTCATTTCCCAGCCCCAAACGTAATTGGCACCCAGCAGATAGGGCCGGTTTCCATGCCGCGGCACGAGATGATCGAGCAGAGGGATCAAATGCTGGTTCGGGCATCCGCCGAGATAAATGACATTCTCGTTGGCTTCGAACCCTTCGTAGGGGCACATATACCAGAGAAGGCCATCATGCTTTTCGACGAGCGGAATAACCTCTTTGCGTGCAGATGACGTGATCGTGCCAACAATGTTGCGGCAACCACGATCGCGGATCAGGCTTCGTGCGCCCACCAAATAATCACTTAGATTCGCATGTGCGTCGACAAATTCCAGCTCGATGCCTGTTCCTCCAGCAGCAACCCAGTCATGCAAAGCGAATTCGGCCCCCGCCCATCCATCACGCCCCATGGCGCCGTAAGGTCCGGTTGTCGAATAGAGGATCCCAATTTTCGTTACGTCTTGCATCAGCGTCCAAACACAAAAAATCCCACAACGCGGTTCCCGGCTGACCGGGGCGTTGTGGGGCGATATTGCCCTTCGACAAACGAAGTCATTTGATGAGCGGCAGACAGAATGCCTAATCTTCAGGCTTGCATAAAAGAGAGGCAGAGGGGATTTGTCAAGCGCCGAATGCCCCTAGAAGAATAGTAAGGGACCGTTTGTCGATCTCACCACGCGTGACAGCCGCCAGCCGGCGACGGCGGTTAACGCAGGTGAATAGGCCCCAGGCAGATTCCGGAGCCTTTTCGCTTACTTCGCAGTCTTAATCTCGTTGACCTTTTCTGCGCTCAATTCGCCGACCGTTGTTACCTCGCCATTGGTGATTTTCCATAAGCGAAATGGGCCGGTGATATCGCCGTATTGATCAAAGCTGACAGGGCCGATGACACCTTCGTACTTCACAGGCTTGCCGTCCTTGATGAGTTGCAAAGCCTTGGCAAACTCTTCTTTACCGGCATGGATCGGCGTTCCGCCTTCTGCCACCACTTCCGGTATCGCCGCCTTGATGGCGGCGGCGTCCGCCTTGCCCGCCTTAGCAATGGCAAGCGCAACGATCGCACCGGCATCATACGAGCGGTCGGCGGCCGGAGCCGATGGCGAAATGCCGCCCGAAAAAGCTTCGAAGTTGGCATTGAAATATTCGGTCGATGGTGTCGGGCTGGTACCGGACGAGGTGCCGAAGGCGTTTTCCAGATATTGCGCGCCGACGCTTTCGATAAAGTCCTTGGAATTCATGCCGTCGTTCAAAAGGAACGTCTGCTTGCCGCCGCCGGAAATCCAGGCGCGCGCGATCGTTGCACCGTCAACTGGCGTACTGACAAGATAAAGCGCGTCGGGCTCGCCCGCCATGGCGGCACTGGCTTCCGATGCATAGCTCGACTGCTTTTCGTTATAAGGCGTGGTTGAGGTGATCGTGCCGCCAAGCTTCGTGTAGGCAGCGGTGAATTCCTTCACCAGATTGACGCCGAAGTCATTGTTGACATTAATGATCGCAATCTTCTTCAGGCCCTGATCCATCGCATATTTGGCAGCGGCCGTTCCTTGCAGCGCGTCCGACGTGATTGTGCGGAAGAACACGCCGTTGGTCTTGCCTTGGCGACCGAGCTCGGTCAGCGTCGGCGAGGACGATGCTGGCGAGACCTGCACGACGCCGGCCGGTGCGGTGACCGAGGTGAGGATCGGGATAGAAACCGACGAAATAATGCCCCCGATGATAACCGGGACCTTCTTGATGTTGACGAGCTGTGTCGCCTGATCGACAGCGACATTGCCTTGGCTTTGGCTGTCGCGTGTATCGGTCACGACTTTGCAGCCATTGACGCCACCGGCGTCGTTGAAGTCTCGGAAAGCCATCTCCACGGATTTTGCACCCGCCTTGCCGTACTCGCCGGCTGGTCCCGTCAACTCCATGACAAGGCCAACGGTGATGTTGCAGTCGGCTGCGAAAGCCGGCGCTGTGGACGCCGCAAGTGCCGCAAAGGCAGCAGACAGCAAAAACTTCGTTCCCATGTTATTCCCCTTTGTTGAGATTGTATTTCATGATGCTGCCGTGGCGACCCTCGCGGTCTCGTTCCAGCGTATAAACGTCCCCCTCAAGCGGATTGCCTTGGCTTAAGATTGCTTCGATCTCCGCCAGATCCGCTTTGGTCAGCTTGATGTTCGCGATGGCGAGATTGGATTGAAGGTGATTGCGGTTGCGGGCGCCGACAATGACCGCGGCGACGCCGGGCCTGGTCAGCATCGCCGCACTGGCGACGGTTGCAATATCCACCTGATGCCGGTCGGCAATCGCCCGCAGCGTCGAAAGCAGCGCCTGGAAAAGATCCCAGCCTCCAAAATCGTCGATGATCAGCTTGTATTTGGTGAGCGAGCGGTTTTCGAGCGGATGCTCCGGCTCTGGCTGCCCCAGCCAGCGATCTCCGAGGAAGCCGCCGGCTACAGTTCCGTAGCAGAACAGCGCGAAATTCTTCTCGGTGGCAAGCCGTACCATCTGCTTTTCCGGGCGCCGGTCGAGCAGCGAATATTGCAGCTGCAGCGAGGTAAACGGCACACCCGACGCAATGATCGCCTCGATATGATCAGTGTCAAAATTGGTGCCGCTGATCTTGCCGATCTTGCCGGCCTGTTGCAGCTCCTTCAACCAGCCAGCCGTCTCCAACCAGCCCGGTATGTCGTAGGCCCACCAGTGGAACTGCACGAGATCGAGACAATCGAGATTGAGCCGTTTGCGCGAGGTATCGATGACGCCTTCGACATAGGCTTTGCTGATCGTCGGCAGAACTGCGAGATCAGGAACGAACTTAGTGTGCACGCGGATGGCCGATAGGGCCTCTTTACCGCGGAGGTTCGCATAGGTGAGACGGAAGCGACCGATCAGTTCTTCCACCCCGGTGTAAATGTCGGCGCAATCGAACGTGGTGATGCCGGCATCGGCAAAGGCGATCATATCCTCTATCGCGCTCTCGGCGTCGATTGCACCATGGCCCCCTGCCAGCTGCCAGCCACCACGAATGACGCGGGATATTTCGTAACCGGGGGTGATTGCGATACGTTGCATGTCTGCTGGCCTATTCATCAATCAAGGGAACCGCTGTTGTCGCGGCATGGCTAAAACGGCGCAGATCCATCCGGGTAATCCTCAGCCGGGTCGAACAATTCGGATCTGGGCAGGCGATGTCGGCATCTGTCGTCATCCAGTCGTTTCGGTGAATCGGGCGCTGCTTGGCAGCCAAAAGCGGCAGAACTGAAGACAGCGAGTATATGGAGATGCCCTGTCCGGGCGGCAGATACAGCATCTCACCTTGCAGCAAGAAATGATCGCCGGGCTTTGCACCGCAATAGACCGCGCCGCCCTCAGGAATGATCACATCCACGCGCAAATCGAAAAGGTCGAAGCCGTCGTCCACCGGATCAACCATGGGCTATTGCCTTTGCTGCATCGTCACGTTCTCCATTCAGCCGACCGCGGATGAGATCGAAAGATCGGCCGATATCATTGGATAGCGACTGAACCGCGCGTTGCATATCGCGCGCTTCCAGTGCATCGATCAGCGCCCAATGATGATTTGTCGCCGCCAGGCCACCCTGTTCATCATGAATATGCGCCGCCTTGCGAATGATCGCGCCCGATTGCAGCCAAAGGCTTTCGATGATTGGAATGAGAACCGGTGAACGTGCGGCCCGATAAATGTGGAAGTGAAAGCGCTGATTGAGCGCCGAAGTGACATGGCCGATATCCTTGCCATGCTGCTCGAAGGCCAGGTCGCAATCGACGTTGGTTTGCTTGAGGATAGCAAAGTCGTGCGTGGTCAGGTTTGGCAAAGCCAAAGCCACCATTTCTCCCTCAATCAGAATACGGGCGCGGGCAAGATCGTCGAGACGCTCACGGGTGATGAGCGGTACGCGCACCGACCGGTTGGGCAAGGACTCGAGCGCCTGCTCGGATACCAAGCGTCCAAGCGCCTCGCGCACCGGCATCGTGCTGGTCTGCAGCCGAGCCGCAAGATCGACAATACGCAGGACGTCGCCGGCATCGAACATGCCATTGATCAGCGAATTGCGCAGTTGCGCATAGACGCGATCCTGAAGGGTCTCGCGACCGACGGGCGATAGCGCATCGTCACGATCAAAGCCGGCAGAACTATCAGACACTTTCCTCATAACAGGACGGCCATCCCATCCAACCCATGTGCGGTCACTTTTCGGTTGCTTTTCTCCATGCAGTAAAGTTTGATCAAACATCATCAATCAAATCAAGAGACTTCTTTCTTTCATGCCTCCCTCCGCGTCAGCTGCATCAATAAACCACGCGCTCGACACCGGAGCCGTGATCGATGCACGCGATCTTGTTAAAAAATTCGACGGTGTTTCGGCTGTCGCGGGCATGTCGCTGAAACTTGCAGCGGGCGAGATGCTGGGGCTTATCGGACCGAATGGAGCGGGCAAGACGACACTGTTCAACCTGATCGCCGGCAGCCTCAAGCCGACATCGGGCGAAATATGGATTGCAGGGCTCGACGTGTCACAAGAGAGCCCCGAGCGGCGCATCGGTCGCGGCGTGGGTCGGACTTTCCAGATTCCGAAACCATTCCTCGAAATGACTGTTCTGGAAAATGTGCTGACAGGCGCACAGCAGCAGGATGGCGAGAAGCTTTTCGCGAACTTCTTGCGTGTCGGCCACGTCCGGCGACAGGAAAAACAGGCGATCGACAAGGCGCGGGCGCTGCTGGAGTTTGTTACCCTTTCGGGCCTTGAGACCCAACCTGCAAAGGTGCTCTCCGGCGGCCAGCGCAAGCTCTTGGAACTGGCTCGTATCCTGATGGCCGACCCTCGCGCCATCCTGCTCGATGAGCCGGCAGCTGGCGTCAACCCCGCATTGCTCGAAACCATCATGGAACGTGTCATTGACCTCAACAGGCAGGGCAAGTCCATTCTGCTGATCGAGCACAACATGGACATGGTTTCCAGGCTCTGCTCTCGCGTCGTCGCCATGGCGCTGGGCAAGCCGCTCGCTGAAGGCACGCCGGCCGATGTTGCCGCCAATGCCGCTGTGATCGAGGCCTACCTTGGGGCCGCGGCATGATGCTTCCTGCCCTTCGAACAGAGGCGCTGGTCGCGGGATATGAACCCGATCTGCCGATTGTGCGCGGCGTTGACCTTTCCGTAGCGAGCGGTGAGTTGCTGGTGCTCCTTGGTCCCAACGGTGCTGGCAAGTCGACATTCGTCAAGGCAATCGCTGGTGTCGTGCCCGTGCATTCCGGCGGCATCTTCCTGGCGGAGCGCGACATCACGCGCGTTGCGACCCATCGCAAGATCAGTGAGGGCCTTGCCTTCGTGCCGCAGACGGAAAACATCTTTGCGACGCTTTCCATTCACGAAAATTTGCAGCTTGCAGCGGCCGTTTTGCCGAAACACCTACGAGCGGAAAAGATCGCCGCTCTCTATCGCCGCTTTCCCGATCTCGCGACGAAGCCCTGGCGGCTGGCGGGCGCGCTTTCCGGCGGACAGCGCCAGATGCTGGCGGTCGCGCGAGCCTTGATTGTCGATCCCCCCGTGCTCATTCTCGATGAACCTTCTGCAGGCCTTTCACCGAAGATCGTGGCGGAGATCTTTGCGATGCTGCAGGAGATAAATGCCAGCGGCGTCACGGTTATTTTGGTGGAGCAGAACGTCAAGGCGGCACTTGCCATCGCCAGCCGCGCCGTCATTCTGGTCGAAGGCAAGATCGGCCATGAGGGCGAAGCGTCTTCCCTGCTCGGCGATCCACTGATCGCCAAGCTCTATCTCGGAACATCGCAGCCGCATGAGGTTCCACAGCTATGAATCCTCAATTCCTGTTAGATGGCCTCTTTGCTGGCGCGTTGATCGGCCTCGGTGCCATTGGTGTGACCCTTACCTATGCGATCCTGCGTTTTGCCAATTTCGCCCACGGCGAGCTGCTATCCTGGGGGGCATATCTGGCGCTGGCAATCAGCAGCGGTCTCGGCCTTTTCTCCACCACGCTGACGAAGCCGCTCGGGCCGTTCTCCTTTGGCTGGTCCTTACCGATATCAGCCATCCTCGCCATTATCCTCACCGGCGTCCTTGCCCTTGCGGTCGATGCTGTCCTGTTCGGTCGCCTGAGGACGCGCGGCAGCCCCGTCATCATTCTCGTGATGGCAAGTTTTGGGGCATCGCTCGCCCTGCGCAGTTTACTTGAGTTCATCTTTACCTCGAAACCCGCCTACTACACCAAGGCACTGCAGATCGCCGTGCGCATCGGTGGCGGATTAAGGGCCACGCCGGATCAGCTTCTGTCGCTTGGCGTCTCGCTCGTTGCCGTCATCGCTATTCACCTTCTCATGACCCGCACCGACATCGGCCGATCAATGCGGGCCGTCAGCGAAAACCCGGCTCTTGCGGGGATTGCCGGCGTTGATGTGCGCCGGGTGATCCGCGTGGTCTGGTTCGTGGGTGCAGCGCTTGCCTGTATCGCCGGCATCATGACCGGCTTGCTGGTTCAGATCCGCCCATATCTTGGACACGACTTGCTCCTGCCTCTGTTTGCCGCGGCGATCCTCGGCGGCATCGGCAGCGTGCCGGGTGCGATGATTGCTGGCTTGATCGTCGGTGTATCGGAAGCGGCCGCCGTGCAGCTTGTCGGTGCAGAGTGGCGTGCAGCCGTCTCCTTCATCATTCTCGTTGCAGTTCTTCTCGTTCGTCCACGCGGCCTGTTTGGGAGGTCAGCATGAGCCTAGACCTGATCGCCTACGCCGCCTTCTTTCTGACAATGGCACTGACCTATGCCATCATGTGTCTCGGCCTCAATGTGCAATGGGGCCAGACCGGCTTGTTCAACGTCGGCATTGCAGCCTTTGTGGCAATTGGCGCTTATGTATCTGCCTTGCTGACAACACCGGACGCGGCCGATCGCGTCGGCGGCTTCGATCTTCCAATCGCCATCGGCTGGATGGGAGGTGCTCTCGTCGCTGGCCTTGCCGCATGGCTGGTCGGGGCGCTGACGATCAGGCTTAGGTCTGATTACCTTGCTATCGCCACCTTCGGCGTCGCCGTCACCGTGCAGCTTTGCGTGCTCAACCTGCAGCCGCTCACCGGCGGCGCCTTCGGTATCGGTTTCATTCCGCGTCCATTCGGCAATCTGGCAGGCGATCCGCTCGCTTTCGGCCTTTCCAATCTCGCGCTCATGGCCGCTGTCGTCTTGGCGCTGTATCTCGCCCTCCAGCATCTGGCGAAAAGTCCCTGGGGTCGGGTGTTGCGAGCAATCCGCGAGGATGAAGCGGCGGCACAGGCACTCGGCAAGCGGCCGATCCGCTTCCGGCTCCAAGCCTTCACTATAGGCGGCGGCATTATGGGGCTGGCTGGCGCTGCACAAGCCCACTTCATCGGCTTCATTGCCCCGGACAATTACCTTCCGATCCTGACCTTCCAGGTCTGGGCGATGCTGATCGTTGGCGGCTCAGGCAACAATCGCGGGGCAATTCTCGGTGCAGTGCTTGTCTGGGGTCTGTGGGCGCTATCGGCCGCCGCCGTTTCCAGCTTCATTCCGCCGGAGCAGCAGGCGCGTGCCGCATCCCTCCAAATCGTTATGATCGGGCTCGGGCTTTGCCTCATCCTCCTTCTGCGCCCTCGCGGTATTCTTGGCGCCTCAAATGCGCTGACATCGCAAAGGCGCAAGTACCCGGAACCACCCAAGGAATAAAACCATGCCGCAACGCCCCGATCGTATTGCCCTGACCAAGGACCTCTCCATCAGTCGCCTCGTCTGCGGGCTCTGGCAGGTGGCTGACATAGAGAAAAACGGCACGATCATTGACCCCGATCAAGGCGCCGATGCGCTTGATGCTTACGCGCGCAACGGGTTCGACACCTTCGACATGGCGGACCATTACGGATCGGCTGAGCTGATCACCGGCCGCCTTCTGGCGCGGTATGATGGCAGCGCCAGACCGGTTGCCTTTACCAAGTGGTGTCCTGAACCGGGTCCAATGACCGCGGATGTGGTGCGTCGCGGGGTCGAGGAACGTCTGGTCCGGCTCGGCGTCGAGAAAGTCGATCTGCTTCAGTTCCATTGGTGGAGCTTCGAACATCCGGCCTGGCTGGACGCTCTGCACGAAATGCAGCGTTTGAGAGACGAGGGCCTCATCGGAGCGATAGGGCTTACCAATTTTGATGCCGGGCACTTGGCGCTGGCGCTCGCCGATGGCATCGAGATCGCCACCAATCAAGTTTCATTCTCATTGGTCGATCGCCGGGCGGCGGGAACTTTGTCGGATCTTTGCGCCAAAAACGGTGTCAAGCTGTTGGCCTATGGCACGCTTTGCGGCGGGTTCCTCTCCGAGAAATGGCTTGACCAGCCCGAGCCCATGAGCATTCCGGACTGGAGCCGCTCGAAGTACAAACGCTTCATCGATACCGCCGGCGGCTGGGATGCGTTTCAGGGGATTTTGCGCGCAGCCTCCGGCATTGCTGCCAAGCATAAAGTATCTATCTCGAATATTGCCAGCCGATGGGTTCTCGAACACCCGGCGGTCGCGGCCACCATTGTCGGGGCGAGGATCGGGGAAAACGAGCATCGCGATGACAATCTTAAGGTTTTCTCCTTCGCGCTGGACAAAGAAGACCATGCAGTTCTCAATTTGGCCTTTGCGGCAACGCAACCCATACCCGGCGACTGCGGCGACGAGTACCGCAAGCCGCCGTTCTTGACGGCATCGGGCGACCTCAGCCACCATCTGGACGCTATCCCATCGATCTACACCGCCGTTCCAGTGCCCGGCAGGCCGGGTCGTTCGCGCGTATCGTCGGGCAGTATCTGGGAGCCGATTGCCGGCTACAGCCGCGCAGTGCGGGTCGGCGACCGCATCCTCGTCTCCGGCACCACTGCGACCCATGGCGCGGACCGCTGCGTTGCACCCGGCGATGCCGGTGCGCAGGCCACTTATATTCTCGACAAGATCGCAGCGTCCATTTCCGCCCTTGGCGGCAGCATGGACGACGTGGTCCGCACCCGTATCTATCTTCGCGATGCAAACCAATGGGAACCAGTCTCCCGCGCCCACGGCCGCGCCTTTTCAACCACTCTGCCTGCCAATACGCTCATCGAGGCCGGAAACCTGATTGGAAACTACGAGGTGGAAATTGAGGCGGAAGCAGTGTGCGACTGAATTGACGTATCCTGCTGAGTTTGACCTTTGTGGATAATCGCAGCGGTTGCGAGGGGTCATCATCAACAAATTGGCCGTCTTTGACTGACCCAGAAACTTCGTCAGCGCCAGTTCCGCCATGTTAGCATCGACGGCTTAAAGACCTTCTATTCCGACGCTCTTTGGTGCCGGTTCATTGCGACGCACACCATCGTGCGTCTTTCACCAGCCTCCTTTCAACCGACGCTCTTTTTGGATGTATCCATAGTCCTGATTTGAGGCCAGATCGGCACTGCCGGCCAATGCAAGATCAAGCTCTTCAAAACACCGGCTGCGACGGGTGCCGACCTTTACAGGACCGCCTCTCGCAAACGTAAACTGCGAGCCCGATCTTCAAAGCACTTTTCAAAGGGCCGGTCTAACCCCCGATCCCTATGAACCGGAGTAATGTCAATGGAAGGCTATATCGCCGATCACCCGCACGCGGACCCGCCGAGCGTCTCCGGGCAAATATGCGATCGGAATGTCTTCCACTTCCAGGGTCTGGAGGCTGCTGCGGCCGGCACCCGATGCAATGGCTGCATTCTGCGCCTCTTTCTCCGCGGCGGCCATGGCTTCGTCGCGGCTGACGCCTGAAAACACCCTATCAACCTCTCCCGATACCTGTGCCATGGCAGCGCCAAGCGCATTAGCGACCCCGGCCTTCTCAACACGGAGCACTTCCGAAGCGCCAGCGATCCTGTCGGGGATGAGAAAAGCACCGCCGCCGACTGCAATCAGCGGTACGTCCTCAGCCGAGGTCTTCATCTGATCGAAGCTGTCGGTCACCATCTCACGGATGCGAGCAAGACTTGCGGTGACGAGGGCTGGATCGAGATCCTTCACCCTATCGCGGTCACCCATATCAATCAGACCCGCAGCCACTGCAACGTCGGACGTTGTCAACGTCTCGCCGCCGAAAACGCGGGCTTCATTTAGGATGCGGTATCCAACCGAGCGCGGCCCGATCTTTCCCGTTTGGGGATCAATTATAGTTCCCCCGCCAAGCGCGATTGGGAGCAGATCGGGCATTCGAAATAACGTGCGCACGCCGCCGACATGGACAATATTGTTTGCCTCGCGCGGAAAGCCGCCAACGAGGCAGCCGATATCCGATGTCGTGCCGCCGACATCGACGACCATTGCGTCGTTAAGGGCGGAAAGAAAGGCAGCGCCACGCATCGAATTCGTCGGGCCGGAGGCAAAACTGTGCACGGGATTGGCAGCGGCGACATCGGCCAACGCCACGGTGCCATCGTTCTGCGTCAGGAAGAATGGCGCAGTGATACCTGCCTGCCTCAGCGCAATGGCAAAGGCTTCGACAGTCGTCTTGCCAAGCGATTGCAGGGCGGCATTGAGGAGTGCAACATTCTCGCGTTCCAGCAGACCAATTCGGCCGAGCGTATGCGAGAGAGTGATACGGGCTTCGGGAATAACTGAGCGGACGATCTCGGCAGCTGTGACTTCGCACTCCATTGTTAGCGGCGAGAAGGTCGCGGAAATGGCAATCGACATAATGCCGGCGTCGCGGATTTTCATTGCGGCATCGCGGATCTCGTCAGGAACCATCGGAACAAGGGGGCTGCCGTCATACTCGTGGCCGCCATGCACCATAAAAACTAGCGGATCAACTGCCTCGCGCAGATCGTTCGGCCAGTCGCACATCGGCGGCAGCGAGGAGCCGCTCGGCAGCGCGATTCGGATGGCCGCCACCCGTTCAAGACGCGCACGTTCGACGACGGCATTGGTGAAATGCGTGGTGCCGATCATGACGGCGTCGATCTGCTTATCGCCTGGACGGATCGCCCCTCTAACATGCGCAAGTGCTGCCTTTACCCCCGACATCACGTCCTGTGAGGTGGGAACCTTGACGGACGAGAGGATCGTGTTCCCGTCAATCAGAACGGCATCCGTGTTGGTGCCGCCAACGTCAATACCAATGCGTTTCATGCGAATACCGATTTGAAGTCTATGTTGTAACCAAAGGCCCGGGGGCCGACTGCCTCGACACCTGCTGGCGTCGTCAGAAGCACCGGGGCGGGAAGTGCGATGACAGTCACACGTTGGCCATAGCGAACGGACTCGGTGCCGATCGCGCCACCGGAGACAGTATCTAAAAGGCAGATCAGATCCGGCGTCATGGCGACCGGCTCGCCATCGCGAAAGGCGACAGCCCATTCGTTTTGGAAGGCAAGCTCCATGCGAGAGCCGCGATCGCCATCAATACCTTCTATGACTGTCTTGCCGCGCAGGAAGCCGCCGGTCGTTTCGCGAGCAACGTCGATTACCTTGCCCCGGAATAGCTGTTGGCCACCTTCATGATCGAGAATGGCCTTTACTGGATCGTCGTGGCGGGCGCGGGCCTCAATGACGAGACGACCGAGGTCTGTCGCCTTCGTCACGGTGTAATGGATGCCCCAGTCCTTCACTTCGCGGCCGGTGCGAGGGGCTTTGCAGGTGGCAGCCGTTGAGCCGACCTCGGTGCATACCTTACGCGAGATGCGCTCCATCCACTTCCATGAAGCGGCACGGGTGACAATCACCTCGTTATCGCGGATGTCGACCAGCGACAGGGGGAACATGGGCAGGTTGCCAATTGCAAACGACGTCATCTGAGCTTCCGGATAAGCGCGACCCATCGCATCGGCATTAACGACTGGCCGATCAAGCATCGCAGCTGCGAGAAAGGAAGAAAGCGCGTTCGAGCCGCCGATTTCGACACTCATGACGGCGCGGAAAGGCTTGCCAAGATAATCCTCCATAACTTCAACGGCGCGAGCCAGATGCACCGGATCGCTCAGGCGCTCCTGGCCAACGAGCGGTGCGCCCATTTTGGACACGACGGCAACCATGTCATCGTCTTCAAGGGCCATCGGGTCAATCACCTGAACGCGGCGGCCTTCGGCGTAGAGGCGGCGCAGATTAAGCGTCGAGATATAAGGATTGCCGCCGCCGCCGGTGCCGAGGATCCATGCCCCAGTTGCGAGTGGCTCGATATTTTCTTCCGGAAAGTCCTGAAGCATCAGTATAACCTCGGGCGTGGGAAACGCGGCAGGCCGCCTGCTTTTTTTTGCGGGCTGCGCTTCATCTGGTCTTTTGCGAGGAAATGCAGCCGAGGGGCCCATAGCCTTGCTCGGCGGCATGAATGGCAAGGATCGACCCGCCTTGAGGCGGATCGATATGGGAGGCCGAGAAGCTTAGTTCGCCTTGCAGTCCCAGTAAAAGTTGGAGAAGTTCAGATCCCAGCTCTGCATTGGGATAAACTGGTAACCCTGCAGGCACGTGTTTGCGGCATAGCGACGGGTCGGCGAAACCGCAAAGATATCCGGCTGCAGATCTGTGATCTTCGTCTGGATTTCCTTGTAGATCTCGTTCTGTGCCTTGACGTCCGTCGTGGCACGAGACTCGTCGATCAGCGCATCGACTTCGGCGTTCTGCAGCCATTCCATCGACCACCAAGTGCCCGAAGCCTTCGTGTGATATTGATTGTAGAACATCGAGTCTGGTGAGGGGTAGCTAGGCGAAACGTTGACCTGCGTCGAAGCAGGCGTTGTTTCCGGTTTGGACGACAGTTCAACAATGCGGTTCCACGGCTCCGGCTTGATGTCGAGCGTGATGCCGATTTGCTCCAGATTGGCCTGCATCATCAGAGCAACTTCAGCTTCAAAGGCCAGCGAAGCGACGTAGCTGTTGACGAGCGTGATCTTCTGGCCGGCATATTTCGACTTGGCAAGCTCTTCCTTTGCCTTTTCCAAATCAAAGACGCCCGGCTTAATATCGTCGTTGTGGGCATCCTTGAAGGCGGTCGAGAGTGGGCCCAACATGTCGTCGCCTGGGTAGATCACTTCGTGGATGGTCTTGTAGTCGGTTGCATAGGCGATTGCACGGCGTACGTGGATATCGTCCGTTGGGTAGACCTTGGTGTTAAGCTTGATGACGAAACCGCCGGCAGTGCGAGTCTGGATGAGCTTGTAGCCCTTCATCTTGCCGAGTGTTTCATAGGTGTCGTTGCCGAGACCGTGCGACGAAAGGCCGAGTTCGCCTTTTTCTGCCAGGGCCTTGACGGTTGCATCGTCGCTTGTCTGGACGAAACGCACTTCGTCTATAGGCTTGCCCTTGGTCCAACCGAGGAAGTAATCGGGGTTACGGTCAATCACCATATCGGCCGAACGGTTATAGCTGACGAGCTTGTATGGACCAGAGCCGGCAGAATTCTCCCCGACATAGCTTTCGCCCCACTTGTCTTCCGGCTTTGCGTTCTTTTCGATCAGGGCTTTGTTAAGGGCCATGAGAAGCGGTGTCACGGACATGAAGGGCGCGAATGGGCGCTCAAGCTTGATCGTAACCGTCTTATCGTCGGCAGCCGTGATGTTTTCTGGCTTGATAAGTCCGACAATAAGGTTCGACGGGCCCTTGTTGATTCCGATTAAGCGCTGGATTGACCAGATATAGTCTGAAGCCTTGACCTGCGTGCCGTCCTGGAATTTCACGTCGTCGCGCAGGTGGAACGTGTAGGTAAGGCTGTCGGCCGAAATATCCCAAGACTTGGCGACATGCGGGATGATTTGACCATCTGGGCTTACAGTGGTGAGGCCGTCATACATGTTCACGATTGCCATGTAGCCCGTGTAATCCGTCACCTTCGCAGGGTCGAGCGAAGAAAAAATCTGCATCGTGTTGACGGCAATCGACACCTTGTCGTCGGCGTGTGAGATGGTAGCGGTGCCCGTCAGGGCAAGCGCACTGCCAAGGGCAAGCATTGCAAGATGAGACTTCAGGGAATTTATTTTCATGCGCAGTTCTCCTCTTCGGGCCAGGGGCTCCGTTATGTTAATTATGCGTGGATCAAGAAGCTCGGCTTACACTTGGCAATGGCGAAAACGGGATGTCCGAATAGCCGAAGGCTTCAGGGCCGACGACGGCCAATGCCCGGCTGGAGCGCAACAGATCGGGACAAGGGATGGCCACGACGGCAACCCGCTGGCCATAGCGCAGCATTTCGGTGGTGATCGGATAGCCGGTATCGACATCCAGAAGCACGATCAAGTCCGGGACTGTCACCTCAACCTTGCCATTGCGTTTGAAGATTAGGAATTCGTTCTGGATGGCGACGCTGGCCATCTGGGTGGCGCAATCGTCGAAACCGGAGAGCTCCAGATCGCCCACGGCAAAACCGCCCCGCAGGTGGCGCTTAAGATCGGTGATCTTGCCGTTGAAGATCCGCCGGCCGCCTTCCAAATCGCAAACCGCGGTGATCGGATCTTCCTGTGCCTTGCGGGCCTTGATGACAGCTTCGCCAAGCGCAATCGCCTTCGTATAGCTTTTTGGGATACCATACTGTTGCACGTAATGGGCCTGCATCGGCGCAGTCGCAAGCATTGCGGCACCGCCTTGCGCAACCACGCAGGCGCGCGCCATCCGTTCGTGCCCGACCTCCGAAACCGCATGGCTGAAAATCACGGTATTGCCGTGAAGGTCGCACATGACGGACGGCGTGGATGAATGCCCATAGATGGAGAAGGTCGTCATCTGCATTTCCGGAAAAGCGCGGCCCATGCCATCACAATCGAGAACGGGTAAATCCCCGAGCGCACCCGTGACGAGCGGGTTCATCGAGTTGGCACCGCCGATTTCCTCGCAAACAATAGCGTCGATCGGGGTACGGATCAGGTCTTCCATTGCCCGAAGGCAGCGCAGGCCTTCCCGGCCTTCGCGCAAACGCTCGACGCCGACAACTGGGGCGCCGATGCCGCCGATCGACATGCAAAGCGCATCGCTTTCGATCGCGTCGGTCGCCAGGATCTGCATCTTGTAGCCGGCCTTCAGGGCTTCGAGCGCCAGGAGCTTACCCATATATGGGTTACCGCCGCCGCCGGTGCTGAGAATGCCGGCACCGATTTCAAGCGCATCGAGATCTTCTGCCGTCACGGTGCGAAGTGCGGATTCATCATATTTGCGTTTACGCATATCAGGCATCGTGGCCTCCCATTTCGCCGACGACTTTCACGTGAATGCGGGTGGCATTGCCGGGCAGATAGGCAAGCGGCATATCCTCGCGCTCAATCACTTCGAGAGTTTCGGCAAGCGCTCCGGCGGCGATCGCCTTGTCGCGGGCTTCAGCCTCTGCCTCGGCCAGAGCGCTTTCGCGCGTGCGGCCATCAACCAACGAAAAGACGCGATCCGTCTCGCCGCTGATCTGAGCGATGGCAGCGCCCACGGCGTTGGCGACGGCAAAGTTTTCCGGGCGGACGACCGTCAAGTCGCCGATTTTTTCCGGCATCAGGATCGAGCCGCCGCCGACCGCAATCACCGGAACTGGGGTTGAGGAAATACGGCTGCGCTCGACGCAGGCTTCCAACATGGTCTCGATCTTGGCAGCTGCTGCCGCGACAAGGTGCTTGTCGAGACCAGCAACCAGAGCCTTGTTACCGATGTTGGCTTTACCGGATGCAACGGCAATGTCCGTGGTCGTCAGCGTATTGCCGCCGAAGCAGAGCGCCTCCTGGCGAACCCGGTAGCCGACTGATTTAGGACCTATGACCACACCGTGTTCCTTTTCGACAACGAGAGAGCCGCCGCCAAGACCGATCGAGAAGACGTCGGGCATGCGGAAATTGGTTCGGACGCCGCCAATATCGACGGTGGTCGAAGCCTGACGCGGAAAACCGTGCGACAGTGANTGATTTAGGACCTATGACCACACCGTGTTCCTTTTCGACAACGAGAGAGCCGCCGCCAAGACCGATCGAGAAGACGTCGGGCATGCGGAAATTGGTTCGGACGCCGCCAATATCGACGGTGGTCGAAGCCTGACGCGGAAAACCGTGCGACAGTGAGCCGACGTCGGACGTGGTGCCGCCAACGTCGACCACGACGGCTTCCTTGATACCGGTTAAGAACGCTGCGCCACGCATCGAATTCGTCGGGCCGGATGCGAAGGTCAGGACCGGGAAGGCGCGTACAACGTCAGCCGCCATCAGCGTGCCATCGTTCTGAGTGATGTAGAAGGGGCACGTGATACCAGCTGCAGCAAGGGCCTTGCTGAAGGCTGCCACTGTGCGGTCGGCAAGCGATAAGAGGCTGGCATTCATAATGGCAGCGCTTTCGCGCGCCAAAAGGCCGTGGCGGCCGATGTCCTTTGACATGACGACCGGCAGGCCAGGGCACTGCGCCCGAAGGATTTCCCTGGTGCGCAGCTCCATATGGTCGTTGATTCCGGAGAAAACGCACGTAACAGCGGCAGCCTTAAGGCTCCTCCCGCGGATCTCGCCTGCAATGCGAACAATCTCATCTTCGTCGAGAGCGGAAAGTTCACGCCCGTCGAACTCGTAGCCACCCTTTACCTGGTAGCCATGATTGCCCACGATCTCGCGCAAATCATCCGGCCAGTCGACCATCGGCGGCAGGCCGGCACCCGAAGGCAGGCCGAGCCGGATCGCTGCAACCTCGTCCATATGACGGCGTTCAATGACGGCATTGGTGAAATGCGTAGTACCAATCATTACCGCGCCGATGCGCGCACGGTCGATGCACGATGCTTCGATCACCTTTTCCAACGCTTCGATAACGCCGGAGGTTACGTCTTCGGTGGTCGAGGCCTTAACCCCAGCAAGGACCGTCTTGTCTCTCAGAACCGCAGCGTCCGTATTGGTGCCGCCGACATCAATTCCAACGCGATACACGTTAGCCTCCTCGTTAATCTGTGGTCTTAAGGAGGAAGCGCATCCGCTCTTCCTCGCTCACACTCGGCTTCATTCGCTCTTCCTCTTCAGTGACGACGGGAATCGCAGCAATCAGCGCTCGCGTGTAGGGATGGGTGGGGTTGGCAAAAACTTCCGTCGTGGCACCGTTCTCAACGATCTCGCCGCGCAGCATGATTGCGATGCGCGAGCAGAAATTGCGCATGAGCGAAAGGTCGTGGCTGATCATCAGGTAGGTGAGGCCAAGCTCCTTTCGCAATTGCAGCAAAAGCTCAATCACGGTTTTTTGGACGGAGACGTCCAGTGCCGCCGTCGGCTCATCGAGGATGAGGACCTTTGGCTCGGCGGCAAGCGCGCGGGCAATGGCGACGCGCTGCTTCTGGCCGCCGGAAAGCTCGTGCGGATATTTTCCGAGATAGGATTGCGGTAGGCGTACGAGATCCATCAGCTCTCTCAGGCGTGCCTGGCGCGCCACACCATCGAGGCCGATCGCCGTTAGCGGCAGGCTCAGCGTCTGCTTGACCGTGCGCTTGGGGTTCAAGGAGGTGCCGGGGTTCTGGTAGACAATTTGTGTCAGCCGGCGCCCGTTGCTCGATGCCAGCGAACCCATGGAAACTGTGCCGGATGTTGGCTTTGAGAGACCCATGATGATACGGGCAACGGAGGTCTTGCCGGAGCCGGACTCGCCCGCGAGACCGAAAATTTCGCCCTCCCTCAGCGTCAGAGTCACGTTACGAACCGCGTGATAGCCTTTGCGGCGACCATAGATCTTGTTGAGGCCCTCGATGGTGATGATCGGCTTCCCGTCGCTCGGTCGAAGGTCGAGAACCTTCGGGCCATAGAGAGGCGGGACGGCATCGAGAAGCGAGCGGGTATACGCCTGCTTCGGATTCCTCAAGATTTCGGAACAGAGGCCTGCCTCAACGATATCGCCATGGTGCATCACGACGACACGGTCAGCGACCTTGCGAACGACACCCAGATTATGGGTAATCATCAGCAGCGCCATGTTTTCCTCGATCACCAACTGATTGATGAGGTTAAGGATCTCATCCTGTGTCGTGACGTCGAGGGCAGTGCCTGGCTCGTCTGCTATCAGTAGTTTCGGCTGATGCAACAGCGCAAGCCCGATCAGCACGCGCTGGCGCATGCCGCCCGAAAGCTCAGACGGGTAGGCGTTCATCACACGGTCGGCATCTGCAAGCTGTACGCGGCGCAGAACGGCAGCGATGCGCTGGCGGCGCTCTGCCTTGGAAAAGCTTTTCCCTTCGCGTTTGTCAGCAAAGCGCATGACGTCATCGAGATGAGTGCCGATTTTAAAGACAGGATTGAAGGACGACAGCGGGTCCTGCATGATCAGCGAAAAGGCGCTGCCCTTCATGGCCTCGCGCTCGCCGCGCGACATTTCCAGGACTTGGCGGCCGGAAAGGGTAATCGAGCCGGAGGTGATCGCAGCATTCTTAGGCAGCGTGCCGATGATCGCCTTAGCCGTGACGGATTTGCCCGATCCGGTTTCGCCAATCAGCGCGACGCGCTCGCCGGCCGCAACCGAAAAACTGACATTGTTCAGCACTGATCGCGTGCGGCCATAGGTGGTGAAGGAGACGTCGATTCCTTCAAGCTTCAGAAGCGTTTGCGTCATCGATCAGCTCTCCACGTCGAACATGTCGCGCAGGCCGTCGCCCAGAAGGTTGAAGCCGAGCGTGGTGTAAAGAAGAGCGGCGCCAGGGCAGAGCACCTCCCACCAGTAATCAGGGATGAATTGCCGGCCATCGGCCACCATTGAGCCAAGATCCGGAATTGGCGGCTTCACGCCAAAGCCGAGGAAACTGAGCGTTGCGCCGAAGAGAATGACGAAGGCAGCATCGAGCGTCGTCTTGACCGATAGAACCGGAATACAGTTCGGCAGGATTTCGCGGAAGAGGATGTGGATGGGGCCGGCACCGGCGAGGCGCGCGGCTTCGATATAGTCCTCCGAGGCAATCGACTTCGACACCGCGTAGATGAGGCGAGCGTGCCAGGTCCACCAGAGGAGCGTGATGGCGATCATTGCGTTCATCAGGTTCGGCTCGAGCAGGTTGGAAACAGCGAGCGCCATGACGAGCGGCGGCATGGCCAACATCACATTGGTAAGGCCGCTGATCAGCCTCTCGCTCCAGCCGCCGAAATAACCGGCGATCAGGCCAAGCACGGTGCCGACTGGCACGGAAATGCCAAGCACACCGATGACAAGTAGAAGTGATATGCGCAGGCCGAAGACAGTCCGCGAAAAGATGTCGCGACCGGCCTTGTCGGTGCCGAACCAGTGTATCCAATCAGGTGCCATATGTCGGGCGCGGAAATCCACCACCGCACCAACATGCTTTGGGAAAGGCGTCAGGTAGGGCGCGAAGACCGCGAAAATGACGACCGAAAGGAGTATCAGCGTGCCGATTACTGCGGAGGAATTGCGGCTGAAGCGATACCACATCATGTATGGCGAGGAGAGCTCGCGGTCGGAGGCGTCGAGCATTTTCAGATCAGCCATCAGCGAGCCTCCTTCCGGCGTAGGCGCGGGTCTATGATCGTGACCAAGACATCGACGATCAGGTTGGCGACGATGAAGAAGAGGCCTGCAACGAGGACGACGGCAGTCACGGCGTTGAGATCCTTCTGCAGCACGGCGTTGAGGCCGTAGGATGCAAAGCCGCCCCAGGCGAAGATCATCTCGATGACAAAGGCGTTGCCGATCAGCGAGGCAAATTCGAGCCCCATGATGGTGAGCGGTGCAATTGATGATAATTTCAGGAGGTAGCTGAAGATGATGACCCGCTCGGGTACGCCGAAGCTCTTCAATGTCAGAACATGGTCCTTGCGCTGGTTCTCGATCATTGCCGAACGAGTGATACGGGTGATCTGGCCGATGCCGGCCATGGAGAGCGCAAAGGCCGGTAGAATGAGGTGCTGCAGCGCATTGAGCGAAACATCCGGCCGCCCCGTTAGGAGGCCGTCGATGAGAAGCAGACCGGTGGGACCGCCGGACCAGTTGAGGCCATGGTCGAGCCGGCCGATGATCGGCCAGTTGGTCAGATAGCGCGCGGCTAGAAGCTGAAGCGTGATAGCAAAGAGAAAGCTTGGGATCGTCACGCCGGTGAGCGAGAGGAGCCTGCCAATGTGATCGACCGCGCGATCACGATAATGAGCAATTAGCACACCCAGTGGGATTGCCACGGCAAACATGAAGATGACCGATACCAATACCAGTTCCAGCGTCGCCGGCACCGTCTGGGCTAGATCGGTGGTAACGGGGCGCTGAGAGACCAGAGACATGCCCAGATCGCCGCGCAATGCTTTGTCGACATAGTCGAGATACTGCATGGCCAGCGGCTGATCGAGGCCCATCTGACTTCTAAGCACATTCACCTGTTCCGGCGTCGCCGCCGGGCCAAGCGCCATTCGCGCCGGGTCTCCAGGCACAACACGCGCCAAAACGAAGATCATGATCGAGAGCGCGATCATCACCAGCACGAAGGTGCCGAGCCGGGTGAGAATCGCGACGAACGGGTGTTGCTGCATCAGTGGCAGGTCCTCGTGCATCGCTGACTTGGCCTTCAGCATTCATGAACGGATCGCAGCCGACAATTGGTAGAAGGTATAGATTTTTAGCGCCATGGTATAGGTCGTGACTTATGCTATACCGCCGCAATGCTCGATCCTTCCTCACCTATGCCCCCACGCAACAAGGTCTCGCTTCTACCGCGTACCTTGATTGAGCGTCGTATCATCGAAGAGCGCGCGGCTACTGTCTTCCTGCGTGCGTCTGCCGGTGCCGGAAAGTCTGTTCTACTTCGGCGTGTCGCCGCTCAAGTCGGGGCACGCGTCTATAGCGGGCCGCGGCCGCGCGTTAGCGATGTCGAAGGCGGCTGGCTGGTCTGGGACGTACCGGCGGCTGCCCGCTCCGCCCGTCTTTCGCCACCTGTCATTGAAGCCGCGAAAACGATCCTGATTGCCTGCCGGCCTGAACAACGTATCAGCGGGCTGGCACGGCGTATCCTCCACTGGGGATTGGTCACGTTCGGCAATGCCGATCTAAGTTTTGTAGAGGAGGAGTTGGCCGCCCTTCCCTCCACCGACTGTTCACGTCTGATGGCGGATTATGCCGGATGGCCAAGTTTCCTGCCGCTTCTGTCGCGTGCTGACGATGCGGGCTGTGTCGATTATCTGCGCGAGGCTCTGCTATCGGGTCTCACCCCCGGCCAGACCCTTGAAATCTCCCTCTGGCTCGATAGCCCAAGATCAATCTCATCAGCGCTGGATGGATGGACCGGCTTTATTCCTCCTGCCCTGTTGCGAACGCCGGACAGACATGGTCATCTTCTTCGGCTTTTAAAAATTGCCGTAGATGAACGCTTAGCCACGCTGAAGGCTGCTGGCGCAACAGTCGAAATCGCCTCGGCTCTGGAGATGGCCGATCGTTCGCTTGAGGCGATGGAATTGCTTCTGGACCACGGTTACGAAGCGCATGCGGCGCAGATCCTGCAACGCGCACAGGGTCTGGAACTGCTTTATCGCAACAACGTCACTGCCTTCCATGCGATCGTCATGCGTTTCTCACCGGAGATGATCGCAGCCAACGAAATCGTGCTTTTTGCCGTCTGTAGGGCACTTCTGAAACATGGTGAGCTGCCGCGCGTGCGCCATCTGGTCGCTCGCCACCTTGGCTACGATTATCTTGATCCGTTGAAGGTGCTGACGCGCACCTCGCGCTTTTCCTTTGCCGCGCGGACGTTCCGCCTCAACCTTATGATGGCCGAGGATCTGACGCCGACCGACGCGATGATTACCCGGCTTGGCGAGTTCATGGCCGATTACCCGCTTGGCGACTATGGCAAGTGGGCAGCTTACTACAATGCGATTTTAGAATTTGAGATCAGACGGCGCAATTTTCGTGAGGCGGAGGCCGCTGCCGCCCGCGCTTTGATCTATCTGCGTCAAATGGGTGGCCAACCGCTTCTAGAATTCTTCATCCATCTACACCAGACCGTTCTGCGACTGATGGGCGGCGACGTATTTCTGGCCCGGCGAGCTGCAAAAGACGCCCGCAGCAGGTTAGAGGCGGTGCCGCACCAAACGGAACAGGAGTTCCGCATGCTAAGGCTGGCGGAAGCCTGCCTCTCGTATGAGGCCGGCCGCCATCGCGACCTCATCGACTTCGTGCACGACGAGTTTGAGGCCTTTGCCGCCGCCGAGATCTGGCCAACGCTGATGCAGTTCGCCTTGGGCTATGCCTCACAGGTTCTCTCCGACCATTTCTCGATGACGATAAGGCCGGGCTTTCTTGACGGGCTTTGGATACATCTGTCGGAAGGCCTGCAATTCCATGCAATGATGGAGATCAGAACAGCGATTGCCTACCAGAATGCTAACCGCTGGGTGGATGCGCAGGCAACGCTCAGCGCCATCCGTATGCCGATTGGCCGCAATTGGGTGGATAGCGCCGTCGAAGAGCTAACGCGACTGTCGCGCCGCGATGACATCGCCTACGCGATGGCGTGGCTGAGAGATGCGGTACATGTCTCGACGCCGCGCCCTTATCTGCCGCGGCAGCTCGATGCGCTGATCGCCAATCCGAAAGTGACCAATCGCGAGAAAGTGGCCTTACAACTATGGCAAGCGTATATGGCTCATCAGCGTCGCGACAATGCTGCAGCTCGTCCACTGCTCCTGTCGGCGCTTCAATCGGCAGCCCGCCTCGGCTGCCACGGCGTACTTTCTGAAGAAAGGCTCTTCCTGTCACCGCTTCTCAATGACCGGCGCATACGCGCGTTTATCGAGACCTCGTCAGACGTGCGTAGTGCGCTAGTGATTTTTGCAGCCTCGATCAATACGCCGCAAGCGCGTGCATTGCATGGGGGGTTGTCACAGCGCGAAACACAAATGCTGCATCTTATTGCTGCCGGCATGCCAAACAAAAAGATCGCCCACACCGTGAATATTTCAGAGGTCACTGTGAAATTCCACATCGGAAACCTTTTCCGAAAACTTGGCTGCAACCGTCGTTCAGAGGCACTTCGAGCTGCCAAAGCACTTGGATGGCTTTGAAGGCGGATGCGATAAACCCTTCTCTGCCGGAGGGATCTTAATGACGAAGATTACTTGGCAGCGCTATCACGCTCGAACGCCCCGCATCCTGCATGTAAGACATGGGCAGGCATGGTGCCGACAACGAAGATCACAGTGGAGATGGCAGCAGCCGAACCAGATCTTGACGGTGGAGCAAGTTTACAAGATCGAATGCCGTAGGATCTGCCTTGGGCATGTGGTCAGGCGGAGCCCACGGTCCTTTGTCACGACGACAGTCTCGCTGAACCCAAGCCCTCGAGCGGTGGCATAGAGATGAAAGACCATTCCCTCCTCGAGCACCCAATCGCACGTCGGCAGGAATACTCTTGAGAAGTCACTGGTGCGCGGCGTGCGGGTATAAATGCCAAGCGTATAGGCAGTGACATTGTTGTAATGCGGCCGCAGATCCGCATCGAGCGCGCCTTGTCGCATAATTGCATCCACGTCACGAGCCAGAACGCCGGGTCTCATCGCAGCGATCTGCTTATCCTGCAACGCCACCAGTGCTTCGGCGGTCGCAGAAAGTTCCGCCGGCGGCGTGCCGACCATGACAGGGCGCATCATCCGCGCGCCGTAGTTTCCAAAACGCGGGATCAATTCAATATGCAGGATGTCCCCCTCGCCGATCGTTTCCGTCTTGAAAGCGCCGTGCAGGAATTCATGGCTACCGGACGCCTTAACCACAGGACCGACCTCGCCGGTATCAGCCCCTTCTTGCAGAAAGATAGCCGAAGCGATCGCCGCCGCAGCTCGCGTCGCCATGCCGGGTTTGGCCTGGTGCGCGATCGCCAGCATCGCCTTGTCTGCGATCTGAGAAGCCTTCCGCAACAAGGCGACCTCGGCTTCGGATTTTATCCAGCGGAGGCTCTCGCTCACCCCCGGCATCGGCACAAGATACGCATCTGGTAAAAGCGCCGTTAGGCGCATGAATGTTTCGGCATTCATACTATAGGAACGGGTATCGAGACCGATCCGCGCGCTTGCAAAACCGTGCGCGATGATGCTCGCCGCAACAGCTGCCACGCCATCCTCGTCATCCCCAAACGCAACGAGGTCAGAAATCCAGCTCTGCTCTCGGCAGGGCGCCGCGTCTAGGGCGCGTAGCGTGAACCAGCCCTCGCCCTCGCGCGGCAAAAAAGCCGCACGGTACATGGTTTCCGATACGGTATAACCGGTCGCCCAAGCGAGCAGCTCGCCGCTGTCGATCAGCAGGAGATCGACGGCGACTTTATCCATCGCCGCCCGCGCCAAAGCCTTCCGTCGCTGGTATTCCGCCTCCGTAAACATGATCAGGCCGGTTCGCAGATGTCGAGAATGGTCAGCATGTAGATGCGAATCATGTCGAGGAAGTCGACAATGTCGACGCGCTCGTCCGGCATGGTGTTGTAACGCCCGCCCGGACCGCAGACGATGCCTTCCATACCCAGCTCATGATAAAGATGGCCGGCATCCGTCCCGTAAAAGCGTGTCGGCGTAATGGCGCCGGTCGGCTGCTTTTTGCCGCGGACAGCCTCATAGGCAGCATTGATCGACTTGACGATACGCGACTGAGGCGAAACTTCGAACGGCGGCATCAAGGGGCGACCTTCGATCATTTCCGGAACGAGTTTGGCCTTCAGGCCTGGGAAGCGGCCTTCCAGCGCACGCAACTCCTTGTCGAGATCGGCAAGCACGCCTTCCTGCGTCTGTCCCGGTGCATAGCGGCACGACCCCTTAAGGCGAACGAAATCGGCCACCTGGGGCGGGCGCCACTCTTCGAGATCACGGCCGAGCGCGCCGTGCACGACGCCGACATGGCCACGATTGATCGAGCGGTGCACTTCACTTCTCGCGCCGCTGAATGTCATAGCATTGATCCGCGGAATAATATCGCAGGCGGCTGCGATGGCATCGACGGATTCTTCGCGTTTGGAGAGGTGGCGGGTGTCTCCGGTCAGTTCTATGACATAGCTGAGCGCTGCCGCATGCATGGTGACGGCAACAAGATCGCTTGGCTCACTGTTAATGAAATAGTCGGCCTTTACGCCGCTGTGAATTGCGGCAAGCGTGCCGACACCGCCTTGCAATTCGCCAACGACGAATGTGAGGATGACGTCACCCTTGAGCTTTACGCCGGCCTCAAGCAGCGTCTTCACGGCACAGAAATAGGCTGCATCGCCAGCCTTCATGTTGGAAACGCCGATTCCGTAGATAAAATGGTCATCAACCAGACCGGCATAAGGGTCGACGGTCCAGCCCTCGGTGACCGGGTTGGTATCAAGATGGCCGTTGAACAGCAGGCTCTTGCCGCCGCCCTGGCCCTTCAGGCGACCGATCGTATTGAAGCGGCGACCTTCGTCGAAAGCCTGAAGCTCGGCTTTGACGCCGATCTTTTCAAGCTCCTGGGCCATCCAGCGGGCAAGATCCTTCTCACCTTCTGTTTCCGAATGGCTCTTGTGCTGGACCATCTTCGACAGGAAGTCGAGGCAGGCCTTTTCATCGATCCGTTCCACCAGGGACTTCGGGTCCATTGTCACGCTCCTTTGTTCAGACATTACGTTTTCGAGCCTGCCGGTAGAGGCACCGCTGCAATAAGGCGGCGGGTATAGTCGGCGCGCTCCGGACTATCGATCGCTGTGGCCGGCGCGATCTCGACCAGGTCGCCGCGATACATCACGGCAATCCGGTGAGCGATCTGGCGGATCAGGTTCAGATCGTGGGTGATGAACAGATAGGCCGCGTTGCTGGCCTTCTGCAAATCAAGCAGAAGCTCGACGATCGAGGCCTGGACCGACACGTCAAGCGCCGAGGTGATCTCGTCGCAGATCACCAGCCTCGGTTTGGAAGCAAAGGCGCGGGCGATCGCAACGCGCTGCTTCTCACCGCCGGAAAGCTGGTGCGGATAACGATCCGAATGCGTTCGCGGTAGACGTACCTTTTCCAGCATCTCGCCAACCTGCTGGGTAATATTGCTCCCGTCACCATAAAGCTTCAGCGGCCGCGAGAGGATCTCGCCGATCCTGTGACGTGGATTGAGAGAGGCGTCCGGATGCTGAAAGATGATCTGCACGTCCTTGCGATAGCCCGTATCCATGTCCGAGAGGCCGCCGATCGGCTTTCCGTCGAACCAGATTTTTCCCTCAAAAGGATTGAGGCCGGTCATCGCCTTGGCCAGCGTCGATTTTCCAGAGCCGGACTCACCGACAATCCCGAGAATTTCGCCCTCGTTGACACTGAGGGTGACTGCGTTGTTGCCCTTTACGCGCGTGAACGCCTTGCCGGTCAGCGAGGCAAGGAGCGGCTTGCGACCATAGTATACGCTGACATTCTCAACTCGGACCAGCGGTTCTCCTCCACTTCTTGCAACGCCAACGTTGTCGCTGACCAGCCGCCTTGAGGGATTGGGCACTGCGGCACAGAGTTCGCGGGTGTAAGCTTCACGCGGATTGGCAAAGATCTCGCGCACGGGGCCCTGCTCCACGATTTCACCACGCCGGATAACGGCCACGCGGCTTGCAGTGCGCGATACGAGCGCCAGATCGTGGGATATATAGAGCGAAGCAACACCCGTTGCGGCCTGCAGTTCGACAAAGAGGTCGAGGATCTGCCGCGAGGTGATCACGTCAAGGGCGGTCGTCGGTTCGTCGAAGATGATGCATTCGGGATTACAGGCGAAGGCCGACGCGATGACGACGCGCTGTTTTTCGCCGCCGGATGCCTCATGCGGCATGCGCCGCATCATGTCGGCCGGTGTTTTCAATCTGACATGCGCCAGCATCGCCTCCCCCTCGGCCCAGGCCTGTTTGCGTGTCAGGCCGCGATGACGTACCAGGACCTCGGATAGCTGTGTTCCGAGTGACAAGGTGGGGTTGAGCGACGTGCTTGGATCTTGAAACACCATACTGATCCGCTGGCCGCGCATTGCCTCGACTTCGGCATCCGACATGGCAAGCAAGTTCTTGGCACCGAGCAAGATCTCTCCGCTCACCTCACGGGCGTTCTTCGACAGATACCGCATGATCGACCATGCGAGTGACGTCTTCCCTGAACCGGACTCGCCGACGAGACCAAGGATCTCACCGCGGGAGATCGACAGGTTGACTTCCTTTAGCGCGTGGAATGCACCCTTCGCCGTCTCGTAGTCGAGGCTGTAGTTCTTAATGTCGAGAATAGGCATATCTGGGCTGTTTGACATTATGCCTACCTCATGTGCGTGGGTTAAGCGCATCGCGCAGCCCGTCGCCGAGCAGGTTGAAGCCGATCGAGGCGAGCGCGATTGCAGCGCTTGGCCAGATTAGGATGCCGGCGGAAAGGTGCATGTAGCGGCGCGCTTCGGACACCATCAGGCCCCATTCAGCGGCTGGCGGCTGAGCGCCGAGCCCCAGGAAGGACAGCGTGGCGAACAACATGATTGCGAAGGAGATACGGATGGTCATCTCGACGATGATGGGCGCGATGACATTGGGCAGCATTTCGTGGCGGATGATGAAGGCCGAGCTTTCACCGCGCGCCATGGCGGCGCTGACATAGTCCTGCTTGCGCACGGAGAGCGCCACGCTTCGCGTAATACGGGCCATCCCGGGCGCAAAGGCTATCGCGACAGCCACAAGGGCGTTGACAGTGCTTGAACCAAGCAGGTTGACGACGAGCAGAGCGAAAAGAAGGCTCGGAATCGCCATGACGGCATCAATGGTGCGCATGATGAATTCATCGGCACGGCCGCCAAGGAAGGCGGAGGTCGTGCCGATCAGCGCGCCAACCAGCGTTCCTATCACGGTCGCCAGCACCGCCATGACGACAGTAGCGCGAGCGCCGATCAGGAGGCGGCTGAAGATATCACGACCGTACTGGTCAGTGCCGAGCAGATAGGTAAGGCTCGGCGCCTTGTAGCGGGCAAGCGGAGCCATCTTTTCCGGATCGTTGGGAGCGAGCATCGGTCCGAAGATGACGATCAAAAGAACCAGCACGACAACAAAGAGACCGACGGCACCCTGCGGGGTGCGCACAAGACGTTTCATGAACTCAATCATACTGAATTCTCTTGTCGAGCACCGCGTAGAGCATGTCGGCGATGAAATTGACGATGGAATAGGTGCCGGCCATGATCAGCACGCCAGCCTGGATGACCGGCAGGTCACGGGCTTGGATGGCGACAATCAGCTCGCGGCCGATCCCTGGTATGGCAAAAATTTCTTCGACGACGATGACGCCGCCGAGCAGATAACCGACATCGAGCGCGACAATAGTAATCGTTGGCAGAAGCGCATTGCGCAGAGCATGGCGGCGCAGAACCGTTCCACGCGACATGCCCTTCAGCCGAGCGGCGCGGACATAATCGGTATGCAGCACATCGACCAACTCCGAGCGCACCATGCGAGAGACATGGGCGATAAGGATGACGGAAATGACGCAGACCGGCAGGACGAGATGGGCGATCGCTCCGAAAAAGTCCTCGGTCATCGGCACATAACCGGTCGGCGGCAACCATTTTAGCCAATCTGCAAGAACAAGGACGGCGACAGTGGCGGTGACGAATTCCGGTAGGGCAACACCAAGATAGGAGATGAGGCTAACGACCATATCCGCGACCTTGCCGCGGCGGACGGCGGCGATAATCCCGAGCGGGATCGCGAGGATCAGCATCAGGCCGATGGACAGGAAAGCAAGCAGTAGGGAACGCCCGAGCGCGCTGAACATGGCAGGCCCGATTGGCTGCCCGGTGCGCAACGACGTTCCGAAATCGCCGTGCAGGAGAGCCCAGAGCCAGTGGCCGTATTGCACCCAGACAGGCGCATTGAGGCCCATCGTTTGGCGGAGCGCATCGAGCGCTTCGGCCGTGGCATGCTCGCCGAGCATCATCACGGCTGCATCGGCCGGCAGCACTTGCGTGATTGCAAAGACGATCAGCGACACCACGAACAGTGTGTAGACGATCATCAGCAATCGTTTGAGCAGGTAATTCGCGGACACGACTTTTCCCTTGGTTCAAGAGAGAACCGGGCCCGGAGGTGCCGCGCCCGGAACTGCGTTCTCAGCTGCGTTTTGGTGCCTTGTCGGTCAAGGAGACGTAGTCGAGGCGGAAGACTGAGGCACGCGGATGGGCTTCAAAACCTTGGACCCAGCTACGTTTTGCAGCAAGCACGTCGAAGAAGGCCGGGATGATCGACGGCACCTCCTCATTCATCAAAGCTTGGGCCTTGGTATAAAGCTCGGTTCGCTTGTCCTTGTCGGTCGTGCCGCGAGCTTCGGCGACGAGAGCGTCAAAAGCCTTGTTGTTCCAGCGTGTCTCGTTCCATGAAGCATCTGACGTGTAGAGAAGCTTGAAAATGCCATCCGGTGTCGCTTGCATATTGTAGAAACCGACGTAGAACGAACCCTTCTTCCAGACCTGATCGAGATAGGTCGCATGAGGCATCGTCTGCACGTTGATGGTGATACCGGCTTCCTTGGCCATTTCACGAATGGCGATCGCCAGCTGTCCGCGGACCGATGGCCGGTCGGAAGCGATGAGGGTCGCCTCAAAGCCATTCGGATGACCGGCCTCAGCCAGCAGCTTCTTGGCATCAGCAATATTCTGCTCGCGCGTCGCAACTGGCTTGAAGAACTGGTAAGAGGCGTTGAGCGGCGTATCGTTGCCCGGTGTGCCAAATCCTTCAGTAACGAAATCGACCATCGCCTGTCGATCGACCGTCAGTGCGATAGCGCGTCGCACGCGTGGATCGTTGAACGGTGCCGTGTCGCAGCCGAAGTTGATATTGCAGAACTGGCCCGAGGCCACGCGTAACGTGTCGACGCCGTCGCTGTCTTTCAGACGCAGGAATTCGGTCGGCTGCACGGTCGACATAATGTCGGTATCGCCGGAGATGAGCGAGGACCCCTCGGCCGACAAATCCGGGAAGACAAGAACTTCGATACGATCGAGATAGGGGCGCGCCGGATCGTAATAGGCCGGGTTGCGCTCGACGACGATCAGACGATCGGGCTCATAGGACTTCAGCATGAACGGCCCGGTGCCGACGGCTTTGGTTGACAGGCTCTTGAAATCTCCGGTGGCGATCGTAGCCGGGATGATGCGGGCATTGGTGTAGGCCAGCGCGACGGGAAGGTCGGCATAGGGGCCGGAAAGCTTGAAGCTGACGGTCTGCGGATCGATGGCAGAGACCGAAGCGATTGGGCCAATATTGTTGCGCCCGGGCGAAGCATTGGCCGGGTCGAGAATAGCCTTGATGGTAGCCACGACGTCATTGGACGAGAAGGCGGACCCGTCATGAAACTTCACGCCGGAACGAAGCTTGAACGTCCATTCGGTTAGATCGGCATTGGCGCTCCAACTTTCAGCAAGGTCAGGCTCGACCGACATGTCGACCTTGAGACGGGTCAGGTTGCTGTAGAGCAGTTCGCTGATGAGGTATTCCGGGTTTACACGCGTCAGCAAGGGATGAATGACACTGGCCGCCTGGTCGATCGACACCCTCAGCGTGCCGCCCCTGGCCGGGGGCACGGCAGCGAAAGCAGGACCGACGACGGGAGCCGCAAAGATTGCAGCCGTGCCAGCAAGAAAAAAACGTCTTTTCATTTCGAGCATGCGTGGTCCCCTTCAGGTTATGGACGCGTTTCTGGATTGAGGTCGGGTGCAAAATCCGCTGCAAGGTAAGCCAGGATGCTTTTGGCGAGCGCGACGATGTCCTGCTTCGTTGTGTGTTCGTCCGGGCTGTGGATACAGCTTTCCGGGCGGCCAAGGCCGCCAAGCAGCACCTCACGCGTAAAGCCGGTCCTTTGGACATAACCGAAGTCGGAGCAACTTGCCGCGCCCCACTTTTGAAAATCTTCAGGCTTGTATCCGAAGCCCTCTGATAACGCCCTTTGCCAGCGCGGCCAGTGCGGCCCATCGGCGTCAGAGGTTGGGATCAAATGGCCGACAAGATCAATGCCCAAGCCAAGGTCCGGCATTTCGGCGGCAACCTTGTTGATGGCGTCTTCAATCTCGGCGCGTGCCTCATCATAGTTTTCTTCCGGCGCATAACGGCGGCTAATAAGAACCTTGACCTCGGCCGGGACCTGGCCGCCGGCCGTACCGCCCTCGATGGCAGCGATAGTCAGCTGCGGGCGCAGCGGTCCTGTTGAATGAGGTGGCGGAGCAAGTGCCGAGGCTCGGGCAGCAACCACATTCTTTAGTCCCATCAGCGCGGTCATGACCGGCAGCGCGCCCTCTATCGCATTGATGCCCGCCCCGGTGCGATTCCCCTCGCCGGCATGCACGGAATGGCCGCGGATCGTCAGTTGCAGGTTGAAAATGCCGAAACAGCCAGCCCAAACACGCGGCGCGGCCGAGCCGTTGAAATTGAGGATGTGGCCCTTCAGCATGCCCTGTTCGGCGAGATAGCGAATGCCTGGATAAAGCCCGCCCTCCTCGTCAGTACACAGAAGCAGCATTGGATCGAAGGCCAGATCAACACCGGCCTTTTCCGCAGACCGGAGCGCCAAAAGCGTCGCGGCAATAGTCCCCTTCATGTCGGCGGCGCCGAGCCCGTAGAGCTTACTGTCTTCGATAGTGAGTTTCAGCGGATCGCGCTGCCAGCCAGGTGTGACCGGAACGGTATCGACATGGTAATAGAGACCAAGAACCGGCTTTCCGCTTTCGCGCGAGGCGACAAGATTGGTGCGCGCACCGAAAGCCGGACCAACCTCGACCTTCCAAAGCTCCTCCGGCACCCTCACGCGTGCAAAATCGAAGTTCAATGGCGCGAGCAGATCCTGCATCAGGTCCGCAAACGCATCGTAATTCTCTCCGGGAGGGAAGGACGTATCGACCTCGATCATGCGTGCAAGATCGGCCACGGCGATCTCGACATCCTGCTCGACCGCTGTCATGCCCAGCTCTAAACCAGTATGCGGCGGACCCGCCTGCTGATCGGACATCAACACCCTCCAGCGCAGCTCTTTGGCTTGCGAATTAATATAAACTATATAGTAATAGAGCGCAGCTCTCTGTGACGTGTCAACTCCAAAGAAGAGGCAAATCATTGGCTGAAGTGCCCAATTTTATAGCAGGCTCGAAAATGTCCGAGCTCTCTGTGCCACTGTACGAGGTCGTCAAGCGCCAGTTCACCGAAGCGATCATGCTGGGTCAGTGGGAAGCCGGCATGGTCTTGCCGAGCGAGATCGCCTTGTCACAGCAATTTGGCGTGGCTGTCGGCACCATCCGCCGGGCGCTGACCGATCTGACGAATGAGGGGCTGCTCAGCCGGCGACGAAAAACCGGAACTGTGGTCACTGGCCGGACACCTGCCCATAGCCTTAGGTTCTTTTTTCAGTATTTTCGACTTCATGGCTTGGACGGATCGCTGCAGCATTCTGTCACCAGGGTCACGTCGTTAGAGCGTGGGCCGGCAGGCACGCAGGATGCAGCTAAGCTGCAAATTAACGACTATGATGCCGTGATCCGATTCCATCGTGTCCGAGACGTGGATGGCAAGCCGGTCATGCACGAGACTTTGGTGCTCGCCGAAACAAGTTTGCCTGACTTCACCCACGATAAAGATGAGATCCCGCCGCTCTTTTATCTCTACCTTCTCGACCGATATGGCATCAGGATCTCCGCTGTTCGAGAACAGATCTCCGCCGATCTTGCAGATGATGACGATGCCAAATGGCTTGAGCTCCGACTCCCCGCGCCGATCCTCTTGATCGACGAAGTTGCATATGATCAGTCGGCGGTCCCGGTCTTGGCATCCACGCATCGATCAACGACAGCGAACCACCGTTATGTTCACGAAATCAAATGAACCATCTCGGAACTTTGGGCAGGCAGGTTGGAGATTCTTCAATCACTTCCTTTAGCTGTTGTTCATCGCTATTTGGCCGGCAAAAACTCAAAGGTCGAATACCATTGTCCTCGTGCTGCAAATCAGATCCCACTGCTCTTGAGCGGAATCGAACAGCCGTTCACCTAGTGCATTTGCCAAGCAGCAGTTTATTTGTGCAATGACAGAGAGTACCGTGTATGCCGACGTTCGCCTGTGCGCGTCAGTGCACCGATCTCTACGAGCTGCTGAAGGTCGCGTGTTGCTGTCGCGCGGGATGTATCTGTGATCGAAATGTAGTTTTCGGCGCTTAGTCCCCCCTTGAAGCCTGCCGTGCCTTCCTTGAAGATGCGCGCAACTACCTTTTCCTGCCGGTCGTTGAACTGGCCACGAAAACGATCATAGAACTTTGCTTTCTGAATGAAGAAATCGATGCGCTCCAGCGTCGCCCGTTGAGCATCCAGGATAGTTTCCGAAAAGAAAATGATCCAGTCGGTGATATCAAGCGTGCGCTGGTGGCGTTCAAGCTCAGAATAATAGGCCTTACGGCGCTGCTCGATTGTGAAGGCGAGAGAAATGAGGCTTGGCTGCCCTATGTTTTGTGCCAGGGATTTCTCAGCGAGCGCGCGCCCGAGCCGGCCATTGCCATCCTCAAATGGATGTATGCTTTCAAAATAAAGATGGCCTACTGCTGCGCGCGTCAAAGCTTGAAGCGACGTTTGACCATCCGGCCCGGATTGATTGAACCATGCGATGAAGGTCTCCATCTCAGTGGTAACCTGGCGAGAAGGGGGGGCCTCAAAGTGGATTGTGGGCTTGTCCAATCGACCTGACACGATCTGCATGGCGTCTTCATGCGTACGGTAAGCACCAACCGTTTCAATATATCGATTTCCGGCCATCAGCATTGAATGCCAGTGGAACAGTCCTTCATGACGCAGCGGCGTATGCCAACTTCGATAGACATCCGCCATCATGTCGGCGATCCCCCGCTCTTGGGGGCGGATCTGTCTGTCATCAGTGCTTAGCCCGAACTGTCGGCGGAGTGACGACTGGACGCTCACGCGGTCGAGATATTCACCCTCAATCTCTGAGGTCTTGACCGCTTCGTCGCTCAGCAACTCGATGCGAAGTTGGTTGCTGTCGTCCTCGTTGAAATGCCGGACAGCACCGATAACCTCGCCGGCGGACTGCAAGAATCTTTGCTCCAACGGGACCAGGCTTGCGGTGTTGTACCTGAAGTTTGGCCAATCCGTGTTTTGCCAGTTCCATTTCATGAGTTATAGAATCCCCCTCTATAACTCACAATTATCGCGATATATGAGGTATTGCAAGTCCGTCTATTGCTCAGTACCACAAGCTGCGGTTCTTCATTCGAGACGCAGCGATCAGTGGGTAACCACTTATCCTGAAAATATTCTGCTAACGGGCGCCCCCTATTTCCGCTCGCCCTCGGCATCGGGACCAGAGCGAATGATAACTCTCGACAATTTCCTGATGGAAGCCGAAACCACCATGAATGCTTTACCGGCTTTACTAAAGCGATGACCACTGTAACATACCGGCCCGGATGCATTTCTGCCGCCGGTCCGAGCGCGCGCAAACAGGTTGTCGGCAGTGCGATTGACCGCTGCAGTGAGCGTCGCGGTCGGCGCGAGTTCGGCCTCCGTCAGTCATGATAATAAATGACGTGAAGTTTCCGAATGCCGACGCCCTACTTTCTGCTTGTGGCGCGCAAGCTCCGCGAATGCTTACAGCTTGGAGAGCCCAAACGTCTTCCTGATGCCGCTATCCAATGCCTTGGCTGGAACAAACCGTTTCAGGCGGCTCAGAAGCGTAGCCTGTTTTCCGACCGGCCTTCGCATTTTGTGCGGTCCCATGATCGCTGCCATGATTTCGGTTGCAACAGTCTGAGGACTGCTTGCTGTCCTAATGGCGGAAAGAACGGCCTCATTGGATTTGGCTAATTGGTGAGCGTAGTCGTCAATGCGCGTCTTCGTCTGCTTCGCATTGACATCAAGACTTGTCCTCGTGAACGTTGGCTCGATCAAGATGGAGCGAATGTTGAATTGCCGAACTTCGTGGTCAAGCGTTTCAGATAGCCCCTCCAGAGCATGCTTGCTGCTGGCATAAAGACCCATATAGGGCGCGGGCAGGAAGCCAAGGACCGAACTGACGTTAACGATCAGGCCTGAATTCTGCTGCCGCATCGCGGGCAATGCTGCTCGTATCATACGCAGTGGGCCAAAGAGATTGGTTTCGAAAAGGGCTTTAGCCTCATCGTCCGATGTGCTTTCGACCGGCCCGACAAGAGAGACGCCAGCATTGTTCACCAAGACATCAATCCGGCCTGAACGGGACAGAACCCAATCGACGAATTGCTTCACCGACTCGCCATTGTCCACATCGAGACGTCCGTACTCGACACCAGAAACCGGTCCACTTTTGTCCGGATTGCGCGATCCTGCAAACACCTTGAACCCATTCTGCGATAGCAGCCTTACGGTCGCCTGCCCTATCCCGGAGGATGCACCGGTTACTACTACAATCTTGCCTGACGACATTAAAGCTCTCCAATTGTGGATGGTTCAGAAATCAATTTAGATTTCGCTTGTAATCTATAATTACGTTAGATTGCAAGCGAAATAAAACGTATTTGCAGAAACTGAGGAGGCAGATAGTCAGCCCACACGACACTTGGGGTGAGTCGTCTCGACGCAGGAAACATCGGTCGAATTAATGCGGCGGTTCTTGCCTGAGGAGTGACAGGTGTGACGGATGCTTATGCCATCAAGTCACGCCGTCCGCCTGTCCGCTGTCGAATTGCCCAGCGCGCGCTGGAACGCGGTTCGTTGCTCGCCTCTTTCGACGTAATCCTGCAAGCCTGGGCTATCCAGCAGAATATTAGAGTGCTTGAGCGGCCGCAGTACGCTCACCATCATGAGATCACCGGCGCTGAACTGAGCCCCCTCAAGCCACTCTTTCCTTCCAAGCGTATCGCCCAGTTGCTGGAGCCGCTGACTGAGATGTCCAACGCTGCCAGAGGCGATACAGGGTTCGATCGTATTGACCGCTGCGAACATCCACATGATGGAACGCGAGCGCGCATTCACTTCATCGGGAAGGAGGCCGGCGAAACGCTGTGCTATGTGAAGCACGATCGCACCGGATTCGAAAAGAATGAGATCACCCTCCTGGTAGATCGGCATCTGGCCGAACGGCTGCATTTCCAGATATTCGGGGCGGCGCATCTCGGAAAAAGTCAGGTGCCGTAGAGTGTAAGGCTGGCCGACTTCCTCGAGAGCCCACCTGACGCGCATATCCCGGTGATATCCTCTACCCCCGTCCGGAGGATGTTTGAAAATGGATACGACAGGGTTCATGTCAAGGCTCCTCATTGGCAGGATTGAAGCGGGACGAAGACATGGCTTCCGAAAGGGCCCTGCGGGCACGCAAAAACACACGCCACATCTCGCCAAGCAGCATGATCCCTCCGCAGCATCATCTGCTGCGGAGGAACGGGTTGGCTATTCCGCAGCAAGCGAATGCTGAGTTCTTTCCGTGTTTCCGTGCTCCGTCGAATATATTTCTGCCTTGGGCGGCTTGATGCGGAACCATGCAGCGTAGAGTGCCGGCAGGAAGAGCAGGATGATAAGCGTGCCCACTGCCGTACCGCCGATAAGCGTGTAGGCCATCGAACCCCAGAACACCGAATGCGTCAGGGGAATGAAGGCGAGGACCGCGGCAAGCGCTGTCAGGATGACGGGTCTCGTTCGCTGCACCGTAGCCTCAATCACGGCATGATAGTCGTCCAGACCCGCAGCCTTGTTCTCCTTGATCTGCTCGGTGAGGATCAACGTGTTGCGCATGAGGATGCCCGCCAGGCCGATAAGACCCAGGATCGCGTTAAACCCGAAAGGCTGGTTGAACAGGATCAGGGTCGGCACGACGCCTGCAAGACCCAGCGGTGCTGTCAGCATCACCATCGTCATCGTTGACAGACTGCGGACCTGAAGGATGATAACGATCAGGGTCGCTGCGATCATCAGTGGGAACACCTTCACCAGAGCCGTATTCGCCTTGAGTGATTCCTCGATATTGCCACCCATCTCGATTGTGTAGCCAGCGGGCATAGATGCAATGAGCGGCTGAAGAGCGGTCATCACCTGTTGCGAAACCTCTGGCGGTTGGGTCGCTTCGTTAATGTCGGATCGGACCGTCACCACGGGCGTTCTGTCACGACGCTTGAGGATCGGCTCTTCGAAGCGCACCTCCGTGTGGCCGATCTGATCGAGCGGGATCGCACGACCGTCTCTTGTTACGAGGGAGAAGTCGGCGAGCCTTGCAGGATCGAGCCGGATTTCACCACCACTTCTCGCCACGACAGGAACGTTTCGGATGTTCTCACGAACTTGCGTCACGGGGACACCACTCAGCAGGAGCTGTATCTGCTGGGCAGCCTCGGCGGACGACATGCCGATGAGGTTCAGGCGATCCTGATCAGGAACGAAACGGACGACGGGTGTGCGGTTACCCCAATCGCGGTTGGCATTTCTGACGTCAGGTACCGAGCTCATGAGAGCAAGTGCTTGCTCGGAGATTTTGTACAGCTCTTCCGCGTCCGGTCCTTTGATCCGAAACTCGACTGGGAATGGCGTGTAGGGGCCAAAGACGAGTTGCGTCACACGGACGAATGCCTCAGGCGTCAGTCCTTGCGCAACGGCTTCCCGCAGACGAAGTTTAAGCGCCTCGCGGTTATGTGCATCCGCTGTCAAAACAACAATCTTTGCAAAAGCTGGATCAGGCAGTTCAGGTGACATAGCGAAGAAGAAGCGGGGCGCACCTTGGCCGATATAGCTGGTCGCGATCTTGGCTTCTGGCTGCTGCTTCAACCAGGCCTCGAGCTTCTTGACCGTGGCTGTCGTCGTTTCGATGCTTGTGCCTTCAGGCATGCGGACTTCGACAAGAACCTCAGGGCGGTCCGATGTGGGGAAGAACTGCTGCTTCACCGCACCCATCCCGACGACCGAGAGCGCCATGATGACGCCGACAATGGCACAGGTCAGGAACTTGTGCTTGACGGTGAATTCGATCGCACCGCGCAGCCGTCTGTAGTTCGGCGTATCGTAAATTGCATGGTGGCCGCCTTCCACTGGCTTGATATCGGGCAACAGCTTTACGCCGAGATAGGGCGTAAAGATCACCGCCACGAACCAGGAAACAATCAGTGCGAAACCGACGATCCAGAAGATATTGCGCGCATATTCACCCGCCGCAGAGGCGGCGAAACCCACCGGCATCAGGCCGATAATGGTCACAAGCGTGCCCGACAGCATCGGTGCCGCAGTGTGGCTCCAGGCATAAGCAGCCGCCTTGATGCGGTCCATCCCCTCTTCCATTTTCACGACCATCACCTCGATGGCGATGATTGCGTCATCGACAAGCAGGCCAAGTGCCAGGATCAACGCACCGAGTGTGATGCGGTCGAAGAAACGCCCCGTCTCGAGCATGATGATGAAGACGACAGCCAGCGTCAGCGGAACGGCCAGAGCCACAACGATGCCCACCCGCCAGCCGAGCGCAATGAGACTGACAAAGAGCACGACGCCGAGGGCCATGGCGAACTTCACCATGAATTCACCCACGGCAGCATCGATATTAACCGCCTGATCGCTGACCTTCGTCAGAGTGATGCCAAGGGGTAGTGCTTGTGCAATCTGGCTGGAGCGCGCTTCGAGAGCCTTGCCAAGGTCCAGACCATTCCAGCCCTGCTGCATCACCACGCCGAGCATGATGGCAGGCTCGCCGTCATGCCTGATGACGTAGCCTGCCGGCTCTTGATACCCGCGACGAACATTTGCAATGTCCGACAGTTTGAGAACCCGGCCGGAAGCAACGATCGGAGTGTCAGCGATTGACTGGATGCTGTCATAGGCACCGTCGAATCGGATGAACACCTGCGGACCCTGCGTATCTATCGACCCGGCGGATGTCACTGTGTTGCGTCGTTCAAGGGCTGCGGCGATATCCTGAGGAGAGATTCCGAGCGTGGCGAGTTTCTGATAGGAGAACTCTACGAATATCTGCTCCGGTTGTTCGCCGAGAATATTGATTTTCTTGACGCCGGGAACATGAAGCATGTCCTGCCTGATCTTTTCGGCCTCCCGGACGAGATCGCGCATCGGCATGCCCTGCGCCTTGAGAGCATAAAGGCCGAAGCTGACGTCGGAATATTCGTCGTTCACGAACGGTCCCAGAACACCCTGCGGCAGGTTTCTGGCTTCATCGCCAAGCTTCTTGCGCGCCTGATAAAATTCTTCGGCGACGGCGCTTGGCGGCGTATTGTCCTTGAGCGTGACGGTAAGATAGGCAAAACCGGGGCGCGTGGTTGTCTCAACCCGGTCGTACCAGGCCAATTCCTGAATGCGCTTCTCCAGCGGCTCGGCAACGAGATTCTGCATCTCGCGTGCGGTTGCGCCCGGCCAGACCGTGGTGACCGTCAATGTCTTGATGGTAAAGGAGGGGTCTTCAGCGCGCCCCAGTTTGACGAAGGCGTAGACGCCGGCAAGCGACAGAAGGACGATAAAGAACAGCGTGACGGCGCGTTCGCGAACCGCAAGGGCGGACAGATTGAGGTTCATCAGTTTGCCGCCTCTTTTGTCCCAACGTTGGTGCGAACTTGCGCTCCGTCCTTCAGAAGATGTGCGCCAAGCGCAACGACTTCCTCTCCCGGCTTGACGTTAGTGACGACCACATTCTCTTCGCTCACGCGCTCAACGTTCACATCACGAAACTTCACGACGGAAGATTGCTGATCGATCACCCAGACGCCTGTCCGCGTCCCGTCGTCCAACAGCGCGCCTATCGGCAGTTCGGCATGGTTCTGCGCATCCCTGTTCTCGATTTCGATGGTGACGGTCGCCCCCAGAGGCGCATTTGCAGCCCCCCCTTCAAGCACCCAGCGCGTTTCATAGGTGCGGGTCTGCTGATCGGCAGAATCGGAGATCTGGCGCAGCTTGGCCCCTTCCGCATTGTTTCTGCCATAAACAGATGCGGAGGCCTGAGCTCCAATGTCAGGACGCATGGTTTCGGGAAGCGAGACAATCGCTTCGCGCGGACCTGACTTCGCGAGCCGGACAACCGGCTGCCCGGCGGTTACCACCTGGCCCGGCTCAGCAAGCGTCTCGATAATGGTTCCATCCGCGTCGGCAATGAGAACCGCATATCTGGCTTCGTTTTCGGCAACATTTGCATCAGCCTGAGCAGCGGCCAACTGTGCCGTCGCCGTATCCAGCAGGGCCTTCGATCGTTCATATTGCTGCGTCGAGGCGGCAGAGGTCTTCACCAGAACGGCAAAGCGTTTCTCATCGGCATTCGCTTGGACAAACGTCGCCTGTGCTGCGATGACAGCGTTTCGCTTGGCGGTCAAAGCGAGGCGAAGATCAGTCTCGTCAAGCCTCATCAATGGCTGTCCAGCGCTTACCTGTTCCCCGACATCGACAAAACGTTCAACGATCTTGCCGGGAACGCGAAAGCCAAGATTGCTCTGGACCCGGGCACCAATGGTTCCTGTAAAGCTGCTGCTCGAATTGCCAGGGAGCCGGGCCGTCGCCAGGTTAACCAGTGGCGCCAAGGTCCGGGGATCGGCAGCCTTTGCCTCAGGCGCCTGCGCCGGAAGCAGCAGTGCGGCGGCGCCGCCTGCGGCCAGCGCCAGCACTGCTGCTGCAGTGACAACAAGTTTCCGTTTCATTTCATCGCCCCTTCTTGACGGCCTGTTCAAAAATATTAGATTGCACTCTAACTCTAAAAGATATATAGATGTCAAATGAAATCTAATTGGAGGTCCACATGAGAGTGAGCCGCGTACAGGCAGAGGAAAACCGGGAGAGGGTGATCAACGTCGCCAGCCGGTTGTTTCGAGAGCATGGTTTCGACGGGATCGGCCTTAAAGACCTGATGAAGGGTGCAGGCCTCACCCAGGGTGGATTCTACAAGCAGTTCGCATCGAAAGACGATCTTGCGGCGCTCGCATCACGGCGTGCTCTCGAGAGCGCCACGAGAAGGTGGTCTGATGCCGCAGCAGACACGTCAGATCCCCTGGAATCGATCATCAGCTTCTACCTCTCCAAAGACCATAGCGGCGAGAAGGCAGAGGGATGCCCGCTTGTTGCTCTCGGCTCCGACGCGGCGCGTCAAACCGCCGAAGTTCGGCGCCCGTTTGAAGATGGCATCCGGGCGCATTTCGAGGTGCTCGAAGAACTCATCGGAGAGGGTGAAGATAGAGCTCGAAGCGGAAAGGCCATGGCAATATTGTCCATGATGGTCGGTGCGGTGACGCTGGCGCGTATCATTGAGGATGAACTGCTGTCGACGAGCGTACTCGACGCGGTAGCGAGCGAGGTCCGGCGCATTGCTGGCCGCGATCGCAGCGACTAACAGACAGTTTTTGGATATTCGTCGCCGATAGCTGGCAAAGCTTAGCGCCGCACGCGTATCAGAAGAGAATAGCGCGAACCGCATGTCCCAAGTTCACGACCGGTCATTCGGTCGGACGCCGAAGGCATGCCAAATTTTTGATCATAGACAGGTGGAATGCAAATGCGTCGTGTCGTTGTCACGGGAATGGGAGCCGTCAGCCCCCTTGGTGCGAATGTCGATATCTCCTGGTCCCGGCTCCTTGCTGGCAAAAGCGGGATCCGGCGACTGGGTGACGACATCGTCGGGGATTTGCCTTCAAAAATCGGAGGCGTGGTCCCTTCCCTGGCTGACGATCCTGAAGGAGGATTTGATCCTGACAGGACCCTGCCCCCGAAGGATCAACGTAAGGTCGACCGCTTCATCATCTTTGCGCTGGCAGCGGCGGAAGAGGCTCTGGCACAGGCGAACTGGAAGGCAGCTTCCGAAGAAGAAAAACTGAGAACGGCGACAATCATCGCATCAGGTATCGGTGGCTTTCCCGCGATAACGGAGGCGGTGCGTACCGTCGATCAACGCGGCGTCCGCCGCCTCTCGCCCTTCACCATTCCATCCTTTCTTGTCAATCTTGCCGCCGGGCAAGTCTCTATCCGACATGGCTTCAGAGGCGCGCTTGGAGCGCCGGTGACGGCATGCGCTGCCGGCGTTCAGGCGATTGGCGATGCAGCACGACTGATCAGGTCCAATGAAGCCGACATCGCGGTTTGTGGTGGCGCTGAGGCCTGTATGAACATTGTCAGCCTTGGTGGTTTCGCAGCCGCAAGATCACTATCGACAGGCTTTAACGAGACGCCGGCCAAAGCGTCACGTCCTTTCGACACCGCGCGCGACGGCTTCGTGATGGGTGAAGGCGCGGGCATTCTCGTCATTGAAGCGTTAAGCCACGCCCTTGCTCGCGGTGCAATGCCGATAGCAGAACTCGTTGGATATGGAACGACGGCCGACGCCCATCATATTACCTCCGGACCGGAAGACGGAAGCGGCGCCCGCCGGGCAATGCAAATCGCCATCGCCCAGGCGGGTATCGCGCCCCACGACATCGGCCATCTCAACGCGCATGCGACATCGACGCCGGTTGGGGACCTCGGGGAACTCAGAGCAATCAAGAGCCTGTTCGGCCAAAAGAAGTCGATCGCCGTCAGCGGGACAAAGTCGGCGACGGGACACCTGCTGGGAGCCGCCGGCGGTCTTGAAGCTATTTTTACGATCCTGGCGCTCCAGCACCAGATCGCGCCCCCGACCTTGAATCTCAGTTCACCGGACCTTGAGGCCAATGGCATCGACATTGTCGCAAACGATGCCCGACCCCTCGATGTTGAATATGCGATATCCAATGGCTTCGGCTTCGGCGGCGTCAATGCCAGCGCAGTGTTTCGACGCTGGCCGAGGAGAGGCAATCGTACGTCATTAGCTGATTAACCCCACCGCGTGATCCCCTTTGAACAAAGTCTCCACCAGGATGCTCCCACCATGCAACCAACGACTGTCGTTTCACCCCCCGGCATAACGCTCCTGAAGCCAAGGATTGCCGTCATCGGCGTCGGCGGTGGCGGCGGCAATGCTGTCAACAACATGATCATGCACGATCTCGAGGGCGCGGAGTTTATCGTTGCGAACACCGATGCCCAGGCTTTGTCCATGTCAAAAGCGCCACGCCTTATCCAGCTTGGCCCGACCGTCACGGAGGGACTTGGTGCCGGATCACTGGCCGATATTGGACAGGCGGCCGCCGAGGAGTCCATTGACGAGATCATGTATCACCTCGACGGAACCCATATGTGTTTCGTGACGGCGGGCATGGGGGGTGGAACGGGAACAGGTGCCGCACCCGTTATCGCCCGTGCTGTCATTTTCCATTTAACAGGGTTCTTCCTCAATTTCTGTGATTCAGCGGCATCATTCTCGCCCTCATCAGTTCCGGGCCGGCGCGACCGTACATTGCTCGCTTCAGTAACTTGAGGCGATTGATCTGACCTTCGGCTTG
>NZ_JBBBVQ010000014.1:0-166513 GCF_037199735.1 Oryzifoliimicrobium ureilyticum
GTACGAACATCTGAAGATCAGAGGAGTAAACAAGGCGCGTGTTGCCATTGCGCGCAAGCTTTTGACGATCGCCTTCCAGATCCTGCGGGACCAGCGACCTTATGAGCGGCGTGACGCCAATAGTGAGGAAGAGGCATTGTCAACGAAATCCCGGCTGTCCTGATGGTAAATTAGCGAGCTCGGTAGAACTGGGCTGCGCTCTTGAAGGAGAATGGGAAGCCGGGAGCCGAACGTCACTCTGTGACCGAAGCCAAGGCATCAGGTCACGCATTGGAGATTGGTTCAAGAACCGAAGGACAACTCCGTCCTGCGGACGGAAGAGATTTAGCCGATCGGCGCAAACGCCGGTCAAAACATAACCGAACCCAAGGAAATTCCCGCAAATGCTGGTGTTTTGCCCCTTGTGTTCTTTCATTGGAGGATACCCATGCGACTGACAGTTCTTTCCACTCTCTTTCTTGCCACAACCGGTTTGAGTGCAGGTTCGGCGCTCGCGGCCGGTGAACTCAACCTCATCTGTGCCGCTGACGTTGTGATTTGCGAGCAGATGAAGGGTGACTTCGAAAAAACCCATGACATCAAGGTCAATATGGTGCGCATGTCCTCAGGCGAGGCCTATGCCAAAATCCGCGCTGAGGCGCGCAATCCGAAAACCGATGTCTGGTGGGCAGGAACGGGCGATCCTCATTTGCAGGCAGCGTCCGAAAAGCTGACAGCCGAATACAAGTCGCCGATGCTCGACCAACTGCAGGACTGGGCGAAGCGTCAGGCCGAAAGCTCCGACTATAGGACGGTGGGTGTCTATGCTGGCGCGCTGGGTTGGGGATACAACACCGAGATCTTCAAGAAAAAAGGATATAAAGAACCGGTCTGTTGGGCAGACCTGCTTTCGCCGGAGTTGAAAGGCGAGATCCAGATCGCCAATCCCAACTCATCCGGGACCGCCTATACGGCACTCGCCTCGCTCGTTCAGATCATGGGCGAAGACAAAGCTTTTGAGTATCTGAAGGCCCTGAACGCGAACGTTTCGCAGTACACGAAGTCCGGCTCTGCACCCGTAAAGGCGGCTGCCCGCGGTGAGACCGGCCTCGGCATTGTCTTCATGCACGACGCTGTTGCACAGACGGCCGAAGGCTTTCCCGTCAAGTCGATCGCCCCTTGTGAAGGCACTGGCTATGAAATCGGCTCTATGTCGATCGTCAAGGGCGCTCGAAACATGGAAAATGCCAAAATCTGGTACGACTGGGCACTGAAACCTGAGGTGCAGTCCCGTATGAAGGACGCCAAGTCTTTCCAGCTTCCGTCGAACAAGAGCGCCGAAATACCGAAGGAAGCGCCACGGTTCGAGGATATTAAGCTCATCAACTACGACTTCAAGACCTACGGCGAGCCGGCCAAGCGCAAGGAATTGCTTGAGCGTTGGGATCGCGAGATCGGCGCGACCGCTAACTGATCTGTGCGACCTTGGGCTGGCGGTCTGTCGACTGCCGGCCTCTTTCATCTTTCGAACCCACCAATGAGGTCGACCATGAGACATGGCAACCGCAGACTGGACCTGTTGCTGGCCACCGCGGCGGCGTCCTTCATTTTGCTTCCCTGGTACAGACTGGAGTCCGGCTTCTTCGGTCTTGGCTGGCTCGGCAAATATCCCTTCACCAAGGAGGCGGCGCCCGGAATTCTGCAGCTCTTTGCCTATGATCGCCTCTGGCTCATCGGTGTCGTCTTCTTCTTCGCCCTTGGGGTTGCTGCACGTTTCGTCGCCGATCCGATGCGTCGTGGCACCCTCTTTGCAGCCGCTGGGGTCGGGGGGCTCGTCTATCTATGTCTTCAAGGACTTGCCATCGGGTTTTCCGGTTGGAGCTGGGCGATCAGCGAAACTCTTTTCGGCGCGCTTTCCGACGGGCAGCCATCCATGGGCGCAGGCGCTGTGACGATCGCCATCCTCTTTGTACTGATGTTTGCTTTCGGTCTCGTCGAGCGCGGCGTCATGAAAGGCGACGCTTTCGTTGTCGGGTCTATTTCACTGCTTGTGTTTCTGGTCTTCGTTTTCGTCTTTTATCCAATCGGCAGCATGCTGGTGGCGGCTGTTCAGGATGTCGATGGGTCCTTCAAGCCTGATGGCTTCTTCCGAAATCTCCAGGATCCAGGCATCTGGAGCCTGAGCTGTCTGGTCGGTGTAGGACGCTGTGGCGTTGCTTGGCGCACTTTCACGCTTGCCATCATGACCGCCTCTGCCTCGACAATGCTCGGCCTTGCCTTTGCGCTGGTGGCAACGCGGACGCGCTTTCCATTCAAGAAGGGCCTGCGGCTTCTGACCGTCCTGCCGATCATCACGCCGCCGTTTGTCATCGGCCTTGCCCTCGTGCTGCTCTTCGGTCGCGCCGGTGTGGCTACCGCAACACTCTCCAATCTCTTCGGGGTGGAGCCCGGCCGCTGGCTCTATGGTCTTTCCGGCATCTGGATTGCACAGGTCCTGTCCTTTACACCGATCTCCTTCCTTGTCCTGATCGGGGTTGTCGAAGGTGTAAGCCCGTCGATGGAAGAGGCCTCGCAAACGCTGAGGGCCAACCGCTGGCGGACCTTCTGGCGCGTCTCTCTGCCTCTCATGAAACCAGGCCTCGCCAACGCCTTCCTGATCGGCTTCATCGAGAGCATGGCGGACTTCGGTAACCCTCTGGTCCTCGGCGGCAGCAATGGCGTGCTCTCAACCGAGGTCTTCTTCGCCGTCGTCGGCTCGCAGAATGATCCGTCACGGGCCGCTGCCCTGGCCTTGGTCCTGTTGTTCTTCACACTTTCGGCTTTTTTGGCACAGCGCCTCTGGTTGTCGGGTAAGAACTTCGCGACTGTCACGGGCAAAGGAGACAGCGGTGCCCACATCGCCTTGCCAAGAGGCCTTTCGATCGGCGTCCATGCCATCGTCATTCCTTGGATGATCTTCACCGTCGTTGTCTATGGCATGATCCTGTTTGGCGGCTTCGTGACCACATGGGGTCTGGATAATACGCTGACCCTTGATCACTACGCGCGCGCCTTTTCCGTGAGCATTCAAAATGGTTCGGTCGCCTGGACGGGCGTTGCGTGGAATTCCTTCTGGACGACCATGGAGATTTCTCTGATATCGGCCCCCTTGACGGCTGCCGTCGGACTTTTGACCGCCTACATCATCGTGCGCCAGAAATTTGCTGGTCGAAATCTTTTCGAATTTGCCTTGATGATGAGCTTTGCCATACCTGGAACCGTCATCGGGGTCAGCTATGTGATGGCGTTCAACCTGCCACCGCTTGAGATGACCGGTTCGGCGCTGATCCTCATTGCCTGCTTCGTCTTCCGTAACATGCCGGTAGGCGTGCGCGGTGGGATCGCGGCGATGAGCCAGCTCGACAAGAGCCTGGATGAAGCTTCGCTGACGCTGCGGGCAAACAGCTTTAGAACCGTGCGGAAGATCATTCTTCCTCTGCTGAGGCCTGCGATCACAGCAGCACTCGTTTATTCCTTCGTGCGCGCCATCACCTCGATCAGCGCTGTGATCTTCCTCGTCAGCGCTGAGCACAACATGGCGACGTCCTACATCGTCGGCCTCGTCGAAAATGGGGAATATGGCGTGGCCATCGCCTATTCGTCGATGCTGATCGTCGTGATGATCGCGGTCATCGGCGGCTTTCAGCTTCTTGTCGGCGAGCGCAAGTTGCGTCGCGAAAACCGCATTGCCGGGCTCGGCGATGCTCGTCCTATTCCTCTTGGTCAGGAGAAAATTGCATGATCACCGTCAAAGCCGGGTCCGTCACCTTCCAGAATGTTCGCAAAGTCTTCGGTGCTTTCACCGCGATCCATGACCTTTCACTTACTATCGAACCCGGTACACTCGTGACGTTGCTCGGGCCTTCCGGCTGCGGAAAGACGACGACGCTGCGTATGCTTGCCGGCCTTGAGCATCCGACTTCCGGAAAGATTCTGATCGGCGGCAAGGATGTGACGATGTTGCCTGCCAATGAACGCGACGTCTCAATGGTCTTCCAGTCCTATGCATTATTTCCGCATATGACCTCACTTGAAAATGTCGCCTACGGCTTGCAGTCGTCTGGTCTTGGCAAGAAGGAGGCGCGGGAGAAAGCCGAGGACGGGCTTAAGCTTGTCGGTCTCGCGGGTATGGGCCATCGCCTACCCGCCGAACTTTCGGGTGGCCAACAGCAGCGTGTCGCCGTTGCTCGCGCTCTCGTTCTCGAACCGCAGGTGCTTCTGCTTGACGAGCCTCTGTCCAATCTCGACGCGCGGTTGCGGCGTAGGGTGCGTACCGAAATCCGCGAGCTCCAGCAGCGTCTTGGGTTTACTGCCGTCTATGTCACACACGACCAGGACGAGGCGCTCGCCGTTTCCGACCGCATTATCGTGATGAAGGACGGAGAGATCGCCCAGTCGGGCGCACCGCGGGAACTTTACGAAACGCCAGCCTCGCCCTTCATTGCAGACTTCATGGGAGAGGCAAATGTGCTTCCATGTGAAGTCATCCAATCCGATGGCGGCGAGGTGCTGGTGCGGGTGAGCAATGTCGAGCATCGCTTGCGATCCCAGGCAGGCCGAGGCCCGGCCAAGCTTGCCGTACGACCAGGAGCCATCCGGATCGGAGCACCCAGTGCAGAAGGCTTGAAGGGACGCGTCTTGCACTCGGCTTATCTCGGCGGTCATGTGGAGTATGAGGTCGAGACCGATCTGGGAACGCTCTTCGTTATTGATCATGACGTCGATCACGCTCATACCGCGCTGAGTGACGTCTCATTGGGGTTCAAGAACCGCGGCATCGCCGTGATCAGCGGCTGACGATTTATTGCAGGCATAAGGATGAAAGACCATGACAATGACTGACACGGAGCTTGCGGCGCGGTTCGCGCTGGCCAAGAGGCTCGCGGCAGAAGCAGGAGCTATGGCGCTCGATTACTTCAATCGGCGCGATACGCTGGTGATCGAAACAAAGCGCGACCTGCAGGACGTCGTTTCCATTGCCGACCGAAACGTCGAAACGTTCCTGAGAGATCGCGTGGCCGAGGTATATCCCGAAGACGGGTTTTTAGGAGAAGAGTTCGGCTTTGGCGAAGGCACCTCCGGCTTCACATGGGTCGTCGATCCCATCGACGGGACGGCGCCGTTCGTCAACGGGATGCCGACATGGTGTGTGTCCGTCGCCATCATGCATGACGGTGAACCGGTCGTTGGTGTCATTCATGCGCCCTGCTCGAATGAACTCTTCGCCGCGGCGCGAGGCTTCGGTGCAACGCTCGACGGCGAGTCGCTTCACCTCGATCCTTCCCGCAACCTGCAGAACGCGATGACCGGCATCGGCTGCAACAGCTATGTGACCCCCGAACGCGTCGGCGCTATTATCGCCGGTCTCATGCAACGTGGCGGCAACTTCATCCGCAATGGTTCGGGCGCATTGATGCTGGCCTATGTCGCTGCCGGAAGGCTGGTCGGGTATTACGAGCCTCATATGCGCGCCTGGGACTGCATGGCAGGCTTCTGCCTCGTGCGTGAAGCTGGCGGTCAAACGCTCGATTTTCCAGGAACGGGAGAGGCATTCCTGCAAGGGCATCCGGTGCTGGCCGCAAACCAATCCTGTTACGAGGATCTCCTGGATCTTCACATGCGCAATCTCTGACGGCCTTCAGAACGGCTACTTGATGTTGGGCTGGACCATCGCAAGGCGCGAAGCGGTAGGCCCGCCTGACATCAGGCGATCGGAACATCAATGGCGATGACAGCGCTTATCTTTGATAAGCGCGCGCTTTCGTTGCAGGCGCGGAGCCATGATGCGCCACACCCGGAAGGATGCGGCAAAGTCTCGTTCCACAGCGAGATTTGTCGTGGTGTTGTCGTGAGAGCTCTGAAGGGCGAGGAATGGCTGCCTCGCTACGATCCCTTCGCACGGCGTGTTTCGAAGACCTGTCGCTTCTCGGCATGAGCGTCACGCTGCCAAAATGGGCTCATAGATAGCCAGCCTTGAGTGCCAGCCCGTTTGACGAAATGGTTCTATCTGATCACGGATACCCGATATATGCGGAACGCGTATGCGTCGCCAGGATCACATCAATGACCGCCACTTGCGGGGATTGCCCCCAATGTCATCACATGCTCGAACAGTTCGAAAACGGAAGCGTGACAGGCGTACGCTGCCAATTTTGTGGTTGGAGTGTCGTGAGGACAAACCATCGATCGTTCACTTTCGACCCTCAAGTTTATATTGTGTCCTTGACGGATGTTGTAAACGATGCGGCACATGTGCGAGCCGTGTCGAAAATAAAAGGAATAAACTTCCTTCAGGCGAGAAATTATATTCAAACCGGAGATTTTTCGAATTTTTTGGTGGGCAGGGCAGTGGAGATCAACAAAGACATCGAATTTCTGAAAAAGGCTGGTGTGAATTTTACTGTGTCACCTGAATATCCGTATCTGCAGAATGCAGGCGACAATCGTCTTGTTTATACGAGGTTGCGCTAACTAGTCCTGCGGGGTGCCCGCCAAATCTCCCAAGAGATCTTTTGCCAACGCAACGGCGTCGATCGGCCAATAGATTTCAGGCCGCGGGCGTGCCACTTTCGGATCACCGACCTCGGGCCTGCAGGCAAGGAGCGTCTCTCGCCATCGCGTCGGCACATGTTCGTCTCCGTAGACGGCGCCGAGAAGCGCTCCCGCGATCGCTGCATTGGTGTCGGTGTCGCCTCCTCTGGAGATCGTGTTGACCAAACCATCTTCGAGAGATGGCGCGTGCAGCAGTTGGAAAACAGCGTTCTGGAAGGCAATCATCACCCAACCCTGCTGGTGCTGAAAGTCTACAGGGGGCAAAGTTCTGGCTGCATTCAACGCATCACGCACAATCATTGCGACATTCAACTCTTGGGTCCAGATCACAAGCGCCTCATAAACCTCGGCAGGGGAGGGGCCCTGAGCAATCGCGTAAGCAAGGGCTCTGGCGAATAAGTTATTGATCTGGAGGCAGATTGGGTTCGGGTGCGTGATCATAGCATCCTCCTCCGCCCAGCTTCCGACCAATGCCAGGTTCCGGGTGGCACCCAAGATGCCTATTGGTGAAACGCGCATCAATGCGCCATTTGCCTGGCTTTCGTGGTTCGCTTCTCCGCGGATGCCACTCATGACCGTAAGGCCCACATCGAAGGGGTTCGACGCGAGCCAATCCTCATAAGCTTTTCGGGCAACTCGCTGATGGTACCCACCTTCGGATAACAGGCATCTGGCGAGTGCCAGAGCCATTTCGGAATCATCTGTCGGTTGGCCGGCAATGGTGTTCCAAGTGCCTCCATCATGCATTTCTCGAACGCCATCTGGATATTGCCGCCGGATTCGTTCCGTCGTCTCAAACTCAACAAGGGAGCCAAGGGCATCCCCTGCCAGTTGACCCAGCATGCAGCCGACCGCTCGCGATCGCATTTCTGATCTCATCAAACGTCTCCTTGGGCCTGCGGAAATAGCGTCGAGGGAGGTTCAATTAATCCCCTTCGTCACTTTAGATCTTCGGGGAAGAGTCGCAGGATATTGATAAGGACCTGTCAGAACATTGGTTAGAGCATTTGGAGGACAGAATGCATACTCGCTACGTCCTAGTCATCTTGTCCATACTCAGCTACTCCAGCCTCTCCTTTGCGCAGGTCGAGCCGAGGCAAATTGTAGCGGAACCGGAGTCGGACAAGGTTCAGCGCATTATCGGAAACATGAGGATTCACGGCGCCGAAATCTCATTTAGCAATATAAGAGGTCATTTGACCGTTGAACGGCTGAAGAACATTTTTCCTCCGGTTGGATTTCCGGGCTCTGGCCTCCTCAAGGTTTATAAACTGAAAAATGCTGCAGAGTTTTTCAAGAACAGGCATGCTGACTTTTTTGCCCAAGACCGGCGCCTGTCCCACTTATAGAGACCCTATCAGTAACCGCGATCCGCGTGTTCTTTCTGCAGGTGGATCTCCCAACTTTCGAGAAGCAGCCAGATAATGCGGTTTGCACGGCAACAAACTTTGACATCGTAAACTAGTGCTAGCGGACATTTGTTTTTCCATGTCACCACGCTTAATCATACGCCACAGCCGCCTCTATAGCGGTGTGGCCTACGATCAGAGCCTGTCAACGCTATCGGTCGTGCACACAGACGTTTAACATTGTTCGAAGGATCTTTGCAGCTCACAAGGCACATAACAGCTTTATAAAATGACAAAAGCAAACTTTCGATCTTTTGATGATGAAGACCTTCTTTCGGCATTAGCCGAGGCTAAGGGGGTCGGTGCGGATATTCTGATTGGGCATTCAATTGAGCTTTATTGCGAGCAGGGTTGGACGCTGGAAATCCGTCAATCGATGGTGAAGCTGGCCAGCGACTATCAGCGATCTCTTGGAGACAGGATCACGCATTATCATCCGCGGGAATCTGCTCGCTTGAAGAGGATCGCCGGCGTCGACTGGGTTGATTACTTTCTGAGGCTCGCCGAAACCGTCAAGGTCGACGATGAAGAAGGTTTCGATACCACCCTTTACGGCTTTGACGGAGGCCAGGACATCGACGCCGCAACGCCCTACTTCTTCTGCGCCATCGCGTCACCGCAGCGTAAACGATACTCCCGCATCAATGCCTATTATCCTGCGGACTGGTTTCAGACCAGCGATGGAACGGACCGCTATATCCGGTTGATGCAGCAGTGGTGCAGCCTTTTGAAGGTTTCCCATGGAACCGCCGGGTTCAGTCTTATTTTAGAGGAAGGACAGCCAAAGGATGGCGATGTTCGCGCAGCATTTCCTTTGCTGAAACGTTTTCCGGGACTCGACCTGCCGTACTCCAGTCGATGGAGCAGCAGTGTCCGCCGGACAGACAGGCGATACATTCGCACCATCAACTGGTTGACGGCCATCGACGACGATTTTGTCGAAGAACTGGGCGGGTGGGTCACGTCTGCGCCACGTTGGGAGATGATATTCCGGTTCACCGCTACGACGGCGGTGTCATCTTGCAGGCCGGGCCCTACCCGAAAACGGGCGATAGAGATCGCGGTCATATCCCCGGCCCGTACCAAAAGATCGCTCAGTTACTTGATCCGCTCATCTTCAAGGATTTCAGCGCCAAACTGCCTTACATCCATGCGCCGCATCCCCTGGAAAGCCTGGACGAGACAAAACGATGGATCGAACGTTTCAAGCTTGCTGATTGAGACTCGTTTTAGCAGAACTGGCGCAGTGGAAATCCTCGGGCGGGAAAAACGTTTCTTGCGTTGCTTTTACGCTTTCTCGTTCGGGTTCGCTCATGTGGGATCGAGGAGTGACCAGACGGCCCGCAGTTAATCGGTGCTGCAGAGGTAACCGCTGATCTAAAGCAAGATCAGCCACGCCTTTAGAAACGTCTGCGCCTCCCGCCAATTTGGTTAAAAACACCCGACCCTTCGCAATCATCACCGACGTGAATCGATCCTCGCCGACTGATTCAAAACTGTCGTTGGACGTCGGACTCGTCGTCGACGATTCTGATCATATGATCACCCAACCATACAGTCTTTATGTCGAACGCACGGATGCAGCAAAGAACATGGCGCGCTACTACGCCATGTCGATTGAGCCTAGCCTGTTTGGTGATGTCTGCCTGTTCAGGAAGTGGGGACGGATCGGGTTCAATGGGCAGATGATGGTGCATCACTTCGCGCGTGAGGAGGAAGCCGTGGAGCTTTTCCTTGATCTCCTGCGAAAAAAACGAAGACGCGGCTATCGACCGCGCCCGCCCGCCGCCTCATGAAAAGGTGAGCTTCTGAGGGAATGGGTGATGCGGTCTGTCGCGGCCCGAATCAACGCCATATCGCGTTGCTACAGCCTGTGAGCCAATGCAATGGCCTCGGCTGCCTCCACGCAGCGTTCGCTCAAGTTGCTGGTTGCAACGCGCAGATGTTGGCTCGGCAAAATCGAGAACTTGCTCCCGGGAACCACAGCAATGTTCCGAGCAGCGAGTGTCACCATTGCGAAGGGTTCTGACTGGACTGGAACCCATAAACAGAGGCCGCTGCCGGGCCAGGTTTGAACACCCCGCTCAGAGAGTTCGAAGGCCAATCGATCGCGTCGTTGCTGATAAATCTCACGCGCCTGCGTGATCTTGTCCCCTGTTGCCGGATCTTTAAGGAGCCAGGCCGTCGCCGCTTGCAGTATCCGGCTGGTCCAGCCGGCGCTGAAGGCTCGGTATGATTGGATCTGCTCGATGATTGCAGAAGAACTGGATACGACGGCCAGTCGAAGATCCGGCCCAAGCGTCTTTGAATAGGACAGGATGCGGATTGTTCTGTCCGGAAAGCGTGCACCGAGAGAGGCGGGTCTTTCGGCCGAGATATCGCCGATCCCATCATCCTCTATGATCAATGCATCGCTGTTTGCAAGGATCTGTCCCAATGCCTCTATCCGTGCCGCGCTGACAGTCTGTCCAGTGACGGAGTGCAGGCGCGGTTGGAAGAGAAAAGCTGAAGGCCGCTCCTTGAGTGCCTCGCCTAGGGACTGCGGTGTCGGTCCTTCTGCATCCGACAGGACTGGTACGAGCCTCACACCCAAGTCCTCCAGAATATCGAGGAGGCGCATCGCCGTCGGATGTTCAATCGCAACCACCGAGTCAGGCATCAACAGGGCATGCACTGTCGTATAAACAGCATTGTAGCCGCCGTTGGTGGCAAGAAAGGCTTCCGGTGCATATGGCCATGTGTCCATAACCGCATCCCGAAGTTCGGGTACGATGCGGCTTCTTTCGTAGCTGTTCAAGTCACCGACCTTTGCCCCGTGCGCCAATGCCCGCTCCAACGATGGCAAAAGACTGACGTCCGGGACGGCCATGGAAAGATCGAGCACCCCGCTGGCATAGTTTCCTGAGCTGGCAAGTCGCTCTGGCTTCGCCACAAACCGCTCCCCGCTGACCCAGGTTCCATTGCGTCCACGACCCGAAATGATCTTTTGGCGCCGCAGGTCGCTCCAGGCCTCCGAGATCGTGGCTGGGCTTACGCCGAGCTCATACGCGAGATCGCGAATGGCGGGCAGGCGCGTGCCAACCGGCAAGATGCTCGCGCGCACCAGAGCGCTTGTCTCCAGCGCAATGCCGCGTTGGGTCCTGTTGGTCAATTTTTCAGCAAGCCAGCGCGCAGTCGGAATTTCGCTCATTTTAATTGCACTCTTAAATGTTCAATAACGTAATAACATTTGTTTATGCGAAAATGAACATTTAACCTCCGATCTATTGATCTTGATTGTGGGTACTGACATGCCGCTGAAACTTCGCCTTGCCCTCCGTGACTGGGACTACATGACGCCTCTCGTTTTGGGCGACGTTGCCTCTTCTCGGCTCGAGATAGAAGTGGACCGGGTCGGCACGCTTGTTCCAAATATAGCGCGTGACGATGCGCATGATGCCGCCGAGATGTCCTTCAGCCGCTATGCGCAACTGCGTCATGATGGCGATGAGAGTGTCGTCGGCATCCCAAACTTCATCATGCGTGGCTTTCGTCACCGCTGTGTCATTACCACGAAGCAAAGCCCGCTGCGAACCTTTGCTGATCTCGCAGGCAAGAAGATTGGCGTTACGGGCTGGCGGGATTCCGGTAACACCTGGACGCGTGCTGCGCTGCGCCGCGAGGGTGTCGGGGTCGAGGATGCAAATTGGTATGCAGGCCGCCTCACGGAAGCGCATCCTATCACGGATCGCCTCGACGGGTTCGGTCGCCCCGGGCGTATCGAGGCTGCTCCAGGAGAGCGGCCCATGGTCGACCTTTTGATGGATGGCGGGCTCGATGCCGTCTTTACGCCCTTCATGCCCAAGGGCTTCTTCGATCATGATTCAAAGCTGCGGCCACTGCTGGATGATTACCGCGCCTCCGAAGTCGCGTATTTCAATGAGGTCGGATATGTGCCTGGCATGCATCTCATTGGCTTCAAGGCGGCGTTTGTTGAAGAGCATCCATGGATCATGGATGAGGTTAGTGCCCTGATCGACGAGTCCCAGCGTGTCTGGCTGGAAAAGCGTGAAAAATATGCCGACACGACACCCTGGATGATCGATGAATTGCGTCGCTGTGCGGCGGACCTGCCGGCAAACTGGAACATCAGCGGTTTTGCGGCAAACGAGCGAATGATCAGCGATTTCGCCGACGAACTCTATGAGCAGCAGATTCTAACGCGGCGTCTGACCCCACAGGAACTCTTTCCGCGGCAGACCGCCTCCAACTGATCAAGCCCTCTGACAACATAGGGCAAAAATAAAGGGAACAGTTCATGAAAACCAAACTAACCGCATCGCTCGCCTCATTCACTTTGCTGCTTGCTGGCAGTGCCTTTGCAGATGGTGCTGCTATTCCCAAGCAGACGGTTAACAACGAGCTTCGCGCGCGCCTACCGGAAAAAATTCGTACCGAAGGAAAAATGATTTCGGTCAATAACGGATCGTTCCCTCCCTATGAGATCGTGACCGGAACGAAGATGGAAGGTGCGAGCGAGGATTTGGCCAATGCCATTGGCCAGCTTCTTGGGATTGAAATTCAGCACGTTACCGTCGGCGGCCTGCCAGCGGAGCTGACGGGAATTAATTCCGATCGTTATCAATTCGCCATCGGCCCTGTCGGGGACTTCAAGAGCCGTGAAGAAGCGAGCGATTTTGTCGATTGGGTTCAGGAATTCGTCGTCTTTGCTGTTCAAAAAGACAATCCGAAAGCGATCACGTCCTTGGACACAGCCTGCGGCAATCGCATCGCGGTGATGTCAGGCGGCTCGGCCGAGCGTGTCATTCAGGTGCAGGCGGAAAAGTGCAAGACAGATGGCAAGAAACCCATCGAGATCCAGTCGTATACAGATCAGCCGAGCTCCATCTTGGCGGTACGCTCCAAGCGCGCCGATGCGTTTTTCTCCTCCCAGGCGCCGCTCACCTATTTCGTGTCACAAGCCAATGGCCAGTTGGAGCTGACGGGCGTTGGCCAGAAAAACGGCTTCGAGGATCTCTATCAAGGTGCCGTCGTCCAGAAGGGATCGGACTTCGGGCCACTGCTGAGAGATGCCATTCAAGTATTGATGGACAATGGGACCTATGCGGCCGTCATGAAGAAGTGGGGTCTTGAGAACAATATGCTCAAGCAGGCAGGCATCAATCTCGGGGGCCAGCTGCCAAAATGAGTGATCGCACACCATCCATGACAACGCACCCGGGGGAACACGATTTTCGCGATGTCTCGACGGCGCACGCCCCGTTTCGCACCGGCCGGTTGGTTCTTTGGATTGCCATTATCTTTGTCGTGGCGGATTTTGCCTTCATCGTCGCCAAGAACGAGAACTTCGGCTGGCCGGTCGTTGCTCAATATCTCTTCGATCCGGTCGTCATGAGCGGTCTTTCCGTCAGTCTCGGGTTGACGGTGATCGGTATGATTCTCGGTATCGCCTTCGGCCTGATCATCGCAATTGCGCGCATGTCTTCGGACAGGCTCGCCAGCTCGTTTGCCTCGCTGTTCATCTGGTTCTTTCGAGGCACGCCGCTGCTTGTGCAGCTGATCTTCTGGTACAACATGTCAACCCTCTTTCCACAGCTGTCGATCGCCGTTCCTTTCGGCCCCACGCTCATCAGTTGGGACACGAACTCCGTCATCACGCCAATGACCGCAGCAATTGTCGGCCTCGCTCTCAATGAGGCGGCTTATATGGCCGAAATTATCCGCGGCGGACTTTTATCCGTCGACCGGGGGCAGGCAGAAACCGCGCAGGCCTTTGGCATGACACGGGCGCGAGCTCTTTGGCGCATTATCATCCCTCAGGCCATGCGGTCCATCGTGCCACCAACGGGCAATCAGTTGATCAGCATGATCAAGGCTACCTCGCTGGTCAGCGTCATTGCGATGGCAGACCTCCTCTATTCGGTGCAGTCGATCTACAACCGAACCTTCGAAATCATCCCGATGCTGCTCGTGGCCGTCATCTGGTACCTTGTAATCACCACCGTGCTGAACATCGGTCAAAGTTATATCGAAGCCTATTATGGCCGCAGTGACCGGCGCAATAGCGGCGCAGCACCCAAGACGGTTGCCCTCACCGAGGAGGCAAGCCATTGAACGCTTCCAGTCAGGCCAAGCCGCTCGTCGAGGCGCGCAATGTTCACAAGTCATTCGATCAGCTGGAAGTGCTGAGAGGTATCGATCTGGATGTGATGCCAGGCGAAGTGGTCGTGATCCTCGGGCCGTCCGGTTCCGGCAAGTCAACCTTCTTGCGCTGTATCAATCATCTGGAAGCGATCCAAAAGGGCTACATTCAGGTGGACGGCGATCAGATCGGCTACAAGCTTCGCAAGGGACGTCTTGAAAAGCTGTCGCCCAACGGGCTCGCGCGGCAGCGACGCAAGATCGGTATGGTCTTCCAACAATTCAATCTGTACCCGCACATGACGGTGCTCCAGAACATCATCGAGGCCCCGATCGGCGTGCACGGAGAAAGCCGCGAGGAGGCGACCGCCAATGCTGTTCGGCTTCTGGAGCGCGTTGGACTTTCCGAAAAGGCTCAGAACTATCCACGCCAGCTTTCCGGCGGGCAACAGCAGCGCGTTGCCATCGCTCGTGCACTCGCCATCCGGCCAAAGCTGATGCTTTTCGATGAACCCACATCGGCGCTCGATCCGGAACTCGTCGGGGAAGTTCTCGCCACCATGCGTGATCTTGCCAAACAAGGTCTGACAATGATTGTCGTTACACATGAGATAGGCTTCGCGAAGGAGGCAGCCGACAGGGTGGTCTTCATGGACGGCGGCCATATCGTCGAAATGGGGAAGCCGGAGGACGTCATCGGCAACCCGCAACATCCTCGCACCAAGGCATTCCTATCGCGCTTTCTATAGCGGAAACGCCCATTTGCCATCTCATCGCCAGTCCCCTGGCTGGCGCTCCTTTCCCGACAGGCCGGAAGATTTTTATGTTGAACGACAATCAATTTGCACGCGTCTCCGATTTCGACGCCATGGAGGCAGAGCTCAAGCAAACGCGCCATTATCTGCATGCCCATCCGGAGCTTTCCCTGGAGGAGGCGGAAACCGCCCGCTTCGTCGCTGAAAAGCTGGAGGGCTGGGGTTATACCGTCACAAGGAATGTCGGCGGGCATGGTGTCGTGGCGTTGCTGAAAAACGGAAAAGGAACGAAGAGTATCGGCATCCGCGCCGACATGGACGCTCTGCCCATCGAGGAAGCGACGGGGCTGCCCTACGCCAGCAAGATGCCCGGCAAGATGCATGCCTGTGGTCATGATGGACACACAACGGTATTGCTTGGCGCTGCCGAATATCTTGCGCGGACGCGCCATTTTGATGGGACGGTCGTTTTGATCTTTCAGCCGGCGGAAGAAAACGGCCGGCCGAGCGGTGCCCAGAAAATGATTGCTGAGGGCCTCTTCGAGCGTTTTCCCATGGATGCGATCTTCGGTCTGCACAATCATCCCGGCGCGCCGGAAGGTACGATCCTTTATAGGGCAGGGCCTATCATGGCCTCGTCCGATACGGTCAACATCACGATCAAGGGCAAGGGCGGCCACGCTTCGCGTCCGCATCTGACCATTGACCCCGTGGTGGTGGCCTGTAACCTCGTCGTTGCTCTCCAGACAATCGTTTCCCGCAACGTCGATCCCACGCAGACGGCGGTCGTGACCGTTGGGACGATCCATGCCGGCGAAGCTGTCAACGTGATTCCGGAATATGCAAATCTCGCGCTCAGCGTTCGCAGTTTCGAACCGAAGGTGCGCGCTCTCCTGGAACAGCGGATCGTGAAGCTGGCGCAGGCCATCGCAGATGGTTACGACGCCACAATCGACATCCACTACGATCATGGCTATCCGGTCGTCGTCAATTCCGAAGTCGAAACCGATTTTGCCCGTACCGTTGCAGAAGAGTTGATCGGGCCCGACAAGGTCTCTCTTTGCCCGCTCATTCCAGGCAGCGAGGATTTTGCCTATTACCTTGAGCACAAGCCTGGCAGCTTCCTGCGCCTCGGTAATGGTGTCTCCTCCGCAATTTTGCACAGCCCGAACTATGATTTTGCCGATGGCAGCCTGACCGTAGGCGCAGCCATGTGGGCACGTCTGACGGAGCGCTTCTTGCAGGAACAATAGGTCAGAGAGCGATGGAAAGGCAGCCGCATGAAGATGTGGCTCGTCACTCTGTGCCATGTGTAGGCCTGCCGATGAGGTTGGCCCTATCGCATTTTCTTCTTAATGAATCGAATTGTTACTCGGGAATGCATGATCCTGATGTTGTTGGGGCAATTACAGGATCGAAAGTCCTGCGGCTGTGAACGCCGCACCTCGCCTCATACTCAATCGCTAATTGTCGATCCCTCGGTTCAGATATGACAAGCCGATTTTACCGATAGTTGTGTTTCAAACCTTGTCGCCTACGCCCTTGTGCTGCTTCTCGCGCGGAAACTTCGGCAGCCTCTTAACGCCGTCTCCCATGGTTCTCGAGCCATCTGCGCAAGCGTCGAGCAGTGCAGGTGGACGGCGCTATTTCGAGCAGGCGCATTATTTTTAGCAGCCCAATCACCAGCTTCACGTGGTGGAAGCGCCCAAAAAGCCGACGTCTAGCAGCGCTGAGAGGTCTTGAAGCGGGGCGAGGCGCGTAGTCGTATGCGCGGAGCTCTGATGTACTTGCTGATGTATGATAGCTTAGACGCAAACGGGAAAGCGATTGGCACTCGAATGGCCTACAGCGATCGCCGCCAACAATCGGTCGCTCTTTCGATGCAAGCTGAAGTAGCATACGCACATCTGGTAGCTCCGCATGACATCGTTAGGCTTGGCTCTATACGCGGCTTAACGAAGGTAAATAATATTTATCGTCTTTCTTCGAAGAGTTCAGCATTCATTAACCATATTTCGGTCTTTTGGGAGGCAACGAAGCGGTGAGTTGAGTCCAATAGAAATGGTGCTCGACAGGCATGATGCTGATCATCGTCCCGGAAGATTTCCGGAATGTCCCTCCGTATGAACTTGCTAGAAAAATGGGTCAATTTCGATGACGAGCATCTTAACGAACACTTCTGCAATGGCCGCTTTGCAGTCCCTGCGGACAGTCAATAGCAACATGAAAGAGACCCAAGCTGCGGTTTCTTCTGGCTTGCGCGTTGGCAAGGCTGCGGACAACGCAGCTTACTGGTCCATCGCGACGACGATGAAATCTGACAATAAAGCTCTTTCTGCCGTTTCTGACGCTCTTGGCGTTGGCGCAGCAAAGATCGATACGGCCTATACCGCAGTCGATAGCGCCATCGACGTTGTCGGGGAAATTAAGGCCAAGCTAGTAGCTGCCTCTGAAAAAGGCGTCGACAAGAATAAGCTTCAGGATGAAATTACGCAGCTCCAGCAGCAGCTTTACAGCGTTGCGCAGTCTGCCTCGTTCAACGGAGAAAACTGGGTCAACAACTCTGGCGGTACGGTGAGTGTTGTCTCGTCGTTTGTTCGCGCAACGAACGGCACCGTCAGCGTCAAGACGACCGACTACAATTTGACCTCATCGAATACGCTCTTCAACGGCACGACTTCCGGCGGCATCTTGGGTACTGCTGGTGTCAAGTCAGGCAAGTCGCTGTTTGCCTTCACGATTGGCGCAACAACGACCCAGGGCGATATTGATAACCTGATGACCGATGTCGAATCGGCTCTCAAGAACATGACCACCTTGGGATCGCAACTCGGCTCGCTTCAAAAGCGCGTAGACATCCAGACAAGTTTCGTGTCGAAGCTGAGCGACTCCATCGATTCCGGTATCGGCCGTCTTGTCGACGCCAACATGGAAGAAGAGTCCTCCAAGCTCACCGCGCTGCAGACGCAGCAGCAGTTGGCAGTCCAGTCCCTGTCGATTGCCAACTCGTCTGCGCAGAGCATCCTCACGCTCTTCAAGGGCTAATCCTCGGTTTCAAGGGTCGCGTGATAAGCTTGAACGCCGCCCGACACTCCTTGGAATGCCAGGCACTACGAACGGACCCCCGAAAGTTGGATATCAACTTCGGGGGTTTTTCGTTCGCAGGTACACCCTGCAGAATACGATACTGGTCAGGGCTTAGTGGTCTGATTAGCCCGCTGGCAGCCAGGCAGACCGAGGCTGTCAGAAAGCGGAGCGTTCTGGTGCAACAATGCAGAAGCGCCGTGCCTGTCCTGATCGTGATCGTGATCGGGTATCGCGTTGGACAAAAACTTAAACCTGTCGCAAGCCCCCATCGACGCATAATTCGGCGCCTGCAATATAGCTCGCCTCATCGCTCAATAAGAACAAAGCCGCCGCAGCTACTTCCGACGGCCGCGCCATCCGCCCCATCGGAATTGGAGCGATCAGTGCCGCACGCATGTCCTCGTCCACCGCAGCCATCATTTCCGTATCCGTAGGGCCAGGTGCAACGACATTGACGCGGATGTTTTGCGACGCGAGTTCTGCTGTCCAGGTTCGGGCATAGGAGCGTACGGCCGCTTTGGTGGCGGCATAGGTTCCGTACGAAGCGTATCCAGCGCTATCGGCGATGGATCCGATGAGGACGACAGAGCCACCAGCGATCATTGCAGGCAGTGCTGCCTGCAGTCCGAAAACCATTCCGCGAACGTTGACGTCAAAGTGGCGGTCGAAGTGCTCAGGCGTTATGTCGGCGATCTGCGCTGGTTCAGAAAGGCCTGCATTCAACACAAGCGCGTCGATGCGGCCGCTAGCCTTTTGCACCGTTCTGACCGCATCCACCAAATCTTCCGGGACACTGGCATCGGCCGCGATGCCGATCGCTTCATTGCCAATGCCATTGGCCGCCTTCTCGGCATCTTCGCGTCTGCGACTGGTGATGAAGACCTTCGCGCCTTCGGCGGAAAGCCGCTCTGCAATTGCCAAGCCGATACCCTTGGCGCCCCCGACGATGAGGGCGACCTTATTACTCATTTGAGCCATCGTAATTCCTTTCAAGTGATGGTCTCGCTATGATATACGTTAGATATCTGGTATCAATTACGCACCCGAAGTAGACTAGATATGAACGAGTATACCGACCTGGAAGCACTGTCTCAGTCCGCCCTCGCAGACATGGCGCGAGTTCGCCCGGTGCTCGACAAAATCGCCGACAAGTGGACGATCCTGATCCTGACGGTCATCTGTCCCAAACCTTCGCGCTTCAACGAAATCAAGCGACGTCTCGACGGGATCACGCACAAGGCCTTGGCTGACGCGTTAAAGAGGCTCGAGAGGAATGGCCTCGTAACGAGAACTGTTCTGCCAACGCAGCCTGTCGGCGTGGAATATGCGATCACGCCACTCGGACATTCGCTCCGAGAGCCTTTCGAAGCTCTGTGTGCTTGGGCAGCCGCCAACGGCAGCAAGGTCGAGGCGGCTGCGCTCCGTTATGATGAACGATAATTGGCCATCAGTGTCTTGATCGTTAACTGATGATCGCCTTCGCCTCCAGGAAAGCTTCGAGGCCAAAGGCGCCATACTCGCGGCCGATGCCCGATTGCTTGAACCCGCCAAAGGGAGCAAGAGGCTCATGAGGAGCTCCATTGATGACGACACGGCCGCTGTCTAGCCGATCCGCCAGTGCCTGCATCCGCGCGGTGTCGGTGCCGTGGAGATAGGCTTGGAGCCCGTATAGCGTATCATTTGCGATGGAAATGGCCTCTTCATCGTCGTGGTAGCCGATCACCGACAGGACGGGACCAAAAATTTCCTCGCGTGCAATCCGCATTTGGTTGCCAACATTGGTGAATATGGTCGGCTTCGCGAACCAGCCACGACCTAGTCCATCGGGCCGTCCCGGACCGCCCGCCGCTAGCGCCGCCCCTTCCTGCAGTCCCAGTTGAATGTAAGATTGCACGCGCTCATACTGCTTGCGGCTGACCATGGGGCCTATCACGACATCAGGATCGCCGGGCGCCCCGACTTTGAAGGTCTCAATTTCCTGCTTGAGCCTCGCCAGGACCTCGTCGTGCCAGTGATTGGGCACCAGGATACGGGTTCCGGCAATACAGGCCTGACCGCTGTTGATGAGGCCCATTCTTAAAACGGCAGGGATGGTCTTATCCAGATCGGCGTCGTTGAGAATGATGTTCGGGCCCTTACCACCAAGCTCCAGCGTGACGCGTTTGAAACTGTCGGCTGCATTGCGCAGGATTTCCCGACCGACCGATGTGGAACCCGTGAAGGTTATTTTGGCGATATCGGGATGCTGGGTGAGTTCGGCGCCGACGACCTGACCTAACCCGTTGACGATATTGAACACGCCTTTCGGGAGATCTGCTTCATGCAGGCATTCGGCGAGCACCTGCGTCTGTATGGCGCTCATCTCGCTCGGCTTAATGACAATGGTTGAGCCTGCGGCGATGGCGGTGGAAAGCTTTGAAGTGATGAAGCCTATATTGCTGTTCCAGGGCGTAATGGCAGCAGCCACTCCGACCGGCTGCATGACTACTCGTGCGCGGCCGAGGAAGCGCTCGAAGTCATACTCTTCCAGAACCTTCGCCATGCTGAGAAAGCTCGAGGCGGCATTGGGAATGGCAAAGCGTGTAAAGGCTTGCGGTGCACCATATTCGAGGGCCATCGCCTCAGTAAGATCAGAAAGGCGCGCGGAAACTGCGCTGTACAAACGCTTCAGCATGACGATGCGCTCGGCTTTGGTCGTGGTTGAAAAGGCAGGGAATGCGCGCTTGGCGGCAGCGATAGCGTCATGCGCATCCTCCCTATTCCCAAGCCTCACCCTTCCAATCTTTTCCTCTGTTGAAGGGTTGTAAAGGTCGGCGGTCTCCGCGCCCTTTGGGGTGACGAACTCGCCGTCGATATAGATCTTGTCGATGGTCCGCATTTCAAACTCCTTCGCGGTATAGCGAAGGCATATTTGGCCTTGGCCTGCCGTCTTGATAAGCTAAGCAAAGGCGCTCAGACTGATAGGGGATTACGGACAATGATGCGTGGCTCGCTTGCCGAACTTGAGGCTGTCCTTGCCGTTTCCGCCAAGGGCGGATTTCGGGCCGCCGCCCGGGAGTTGGGCATTCCTTCCTCATCACTAAGTCAGCAGATTGCTGCGCTGGAGACGCGTATGGGCGTCAGGTTGTTTAATCGCTCTACACGCAGTGTGGTGCTTTCAGCGGCTGGTGAAGAGTTCGTGGCGAGTGTTGGCCCAGCACTGGAGGCGATTAGAAATGCCGTCGAGCACGTTGACGAGCATCGAGCGGAAGCAACCGGGACGCTGCGCATCAACACATCCGTCGGCGCAACGCGCATGATCCTGACGCCGCTGATTTTGGAATATATGCGCCGAAACCCTAAAATGGCGGTAGAGGTGGTTACAGAAAGCGCCTTGGTCGACATCAACGCGAAGGGCTTTGACGCCGGAATCAGAATTCGCGAGGCTGTCCCGCCTGATATGATCGTCATCCCGATTGGTGACAGCATACGGCCTGCCATCGTCGGCTCTATCGATTATCTCGATCGCTATGGAAGGCCGAACTTGCCAGCGGATCTAGAAAAGCACGACTGCATCCGTGCTCGGATGGCGAGCGGTGCGATCTATCGTTGGGAGTTCGAGCGGCGGGGGGAGAGCTTTGCCCTTGATGTCCCGGGAAAGCTCACGCTTGACGACAGCGACCTAATTCTGCGGGCGGCGCGCGAAGGCGTTGGACTCGCTTACCTCAACGAATGGCAGGTGGCGGACGATGTTGCCGCCGGACGGCTGGAGCAGGTCCTGAACGATTGGACGCCGCCTTATCCCGGACTATGTCTTTACTATCCCGGACGGCGCAATATCCCAGCAAAACTGCGCCGCTTCGTGGATTTGGTAAAGGATGTGCGCGATGGGACAAACGGGGGACCAAACCTGCCAAAGCGATGACGCGTGCTTATTTCTCAAACGGCGTGGATGACAGCCTGACGGAACCGACGGCCCGCAATAGGGAAAGCCGGCGGTTCGCCGATACGAAGGATACTGGTCATGATGGAGACAGTGGTTTCGGTGCATTCAGATGAGCGCTTTGGCACGTCCGCTAATGATCGGCTCCGGTCCACCAAGAAGTCTTCTGTTCCCGATCGTACGTCGTCCCGTGCGCTAGAGCAGTTCATAGCAGGGCGACCGCTGTTGAGCGGGGATAGTCCGGCATGGAGCGACCTCTTTGTGCAGATCTCTACGCGCCATGAGAACCAGGAACCCTTTCTGGTACCAGCTGTCGCAGAGCCACTCATCGTCTGGGTCATGTCCGGCGAGGCCTTGGTTGAGGAGCGGGATATTGGCGGAGAATGGCTCGCCGCGCATGTGAAGACTGGCGACTTTTTTCTCACTCAGACAGACCGGCCCTATGAGATGCAATGGCGCGCAACCGGATCTGAGCCGTTCCAGGTAATGCATCTTTACCTTTCAGTCCCACTTTTCGAACGGGTGGGTTCGGGTATTCTTGGATGTGAGGCTAAACCTCGGCTCCGAGATATTTCCGGTGCGCAGGATCAAAGACTGGCTCACTTCATGGCTCTCATCCATCAAGAGCTCGTGGCGGAAGGTGAGGGAGCAAAGTTGTATCTCGAAGGGCTTGCGCAAAGCCTTGCCGTCCATTTGATCCGGAACTACGCCGTGAGCGACGGCGCAGGCAACCGGCAAGCGGCACTGCCAGGATACAAGCTACGGCGCGCAATCGCTCATCTCGACGAGCATTTGGCCGAACCATTCGATCTGAATGGGTTGGCCCAAGATGTGGGCATGAGCGCGTTTCACTTCAGCCGCTTGTTTAAAAAGGCCACTGGGGTTTCGCCGTCTCGCTATTTTATACGTCAGCGCATGGTACGTGCGCAGCAGCTTTTGCAGGAAACCGATCTCAGCATCATCCGCGTGGGTATTGCCGTTGGTTACTCAAGCCCGAGCCACTTTTCTCAGGTGTTCAGGCGAGAGACCGGGCTCCTGCCAAGTCACTACCGCAGGACAGGCGAATAGAAGAGACAAACTTCTCCGATTGCCACGTTGAAAGGCTGCACGATCTGGCGACCCTTTGAGGGACCGCCGCTCGGTGCGATCTGCATTCTAGGTCTCTTTCCTGTCGAGGCTTCCGATCTCAGCGCCGAAATTTGATGGCCTTTCCTGCATCTGCGACGCAGAGGTTGAGATCTCTAAACCGTTTTCGGTCGATTCCAGCAAAAGCCCGACAGGCCGAGCAAAAGCCCGAAAGAACCGCTCCGCTTCAATCCTAAATCCAGGATGTCAACACGACAAACCGCCCTTACGGGCTCACCAATTAGGAGTGAAGACAATGACGAACCTGAATGGAAAAATAGCTCTCGTCACTGGTGCATCTAGCGGTATCGGCGCCGCAACGGCCCTCAAGCTTGCGGAGGCAGGCGCCAAAGTCGGCATTGCCGCGCGTCGCACCGAGAAACTCAATGCCGTGAAAGATAAGGTCGAAGCGGTTGGCAGTGAAGCTCTTGTCCTTGAAATGGATGTCGTCGATCAGGCGTCGATCGATACCGGTGTGAAGAAGCTTATCGAGACCCATGGCGCTATCGACATTCTGGTCAATAATGCCGGCTTGATGCCGCTTTCGGATATCGATCAATTCAAGGTGGATGAGTGGCACAAGATGTTGGATGTCAATGTGAAGGGATTGCTCAATACGACCGCAGCGGTCCTTCCGCAGATGATCAAGCAGCATTCTGGGCATGTCTTCAACATGTCGTCGATCGCAGGGCGCAAGGTCTTTAAAGGGCTCTCGGTCTATTGCGCCACGAAACATGCCGTCGCTGCCTTCTCAGACGGCCTGCGCATGGAGGTCGGGCCGAAACACAATATTCGGGTGACGTGCATCCAGCCAGGCGCCGTCGCCACGGAGCTCTATGATCATATTACGGATCCTGTTTATCGAAACCAGATGGACGAGCTCTCCGGCCAAATGACCTTCCTCCAGGGAGAGGATATTGGTGACACGATCGTCTTTGCCGCTCAGGCTCCGACGCATGTCGATGTTGCCGAGCTTTTCGTGCTGCCTGTCGAGCAGGGATGGTGATATGATCCCTTGATGGCCCCTGCCTCAGCGCAGGGGCCTTTATTTCGAGCTATGGCATGCGCTTGAAATTACTTTGGGACCGGTTAGGCCGCCGCTAACATCAATCTCCGCAGCTTTCGGTCGTTCGCTGTGCGAACGTCGTTCTGGGCAAGATCTGTTTTGCTTCTTGTGCGCGGTAAGCCTTTGTCTGGCTGGGAGTAGAGCGGTTACGAGGGCATCAACTGATCGAGCGTCACCTTCTCAAAACGCTCCAAAATCAGGCTTTGCGCGCGCAACATGGTCTCCGAAAGTGTTGCTTTCACGGCCTCGTCTACCTTGCAACCTGAGTTGCGGCTGCGAGAGCCAATGGCGAAAAGCGTCGGTCGATCCAATGCCTCATAAACGCTCAGCAACGTGATCTCTTCGATGGGTCGCGCCAACTGCCAACCACCGCCATGCCCTTTGTCCGATCTTACGTGGCCTGCCCGACGCAAGCCCGCCATGGTCCTTCTGAACACCGCCGGGTTGGTGCCCATGCTCCGGGCAAGGACCTCGGAGGTGAGCGGCTCTGTCGCCCGGGCCAGATGCAGAAGGATATGAAGGACGTCTGACAGTCTTGTATCCAAGTTCATTCATCGCCTCGAAGCATTCAATCCGCCTTGCCTGGACGTTTTGTAGCACATGTTGATACGTGAGGCGATACCATGTTATGCAGCGTCATCTGATACATGAAATGGTCGATAATGAGCGACGCACGCAACCCCTTCCTGAGCGCGGATTCCGCAAGCACCTATGTTCGAGACACCCCCCGAAAAGTGCCGGGTCTCTCAGACCTTCACAGAATGACGACGTTGCTTCTGGATGAACGGGCGCCCGCTGCTGCGGACGTGCTCGTTGTCGGAGCGGGTGGCGGTTTGGAAATGAAGGCATTGGCCGAAGCGCGGCCGAATTGGCGCCTTCTCGGCGTCGATCCTTCACCCGCCATGCTGGACATGGCTCGCCAGATGACCTCCGCCTACGCAGAACGAACGGATTTCGTTCTCGGTACGGCTTGCGATGCGCCTGCGGGTCCATTCGATGGAGCGGTGTGTCTGCTGACACTGCACTTTTTGGAAAGGCAGGAACGAGTACAAACCCTGCAGGCGATCAGAGAGCGTCTGAAGCCAGGGGCTGTTTTCGTTGCGGCCCATCATGTGGCTGTCGATGGGCAGGCGGAGCGATGGCTGACTGGCTCTGCAGCATTTGCCGGCGACACAAACCCGGATTACCAACAGGCCAAAACATCAGCCCATATGATGGCAGAGCGACTTCCACTTCTTTCCGTTTCCCAGGAAGAAGCGTGTTTCCGACAGGCGGGCTTCAGCGAGCCTGCGCTTTTCTACGCTGCGTTCTCGTTTCGCGGTTGGGTGATGACAGCCTGATGGCGCACGGCGCGCAGATGCGCGTGCGGTATGTCGAGGCGGGTTTTCGTTACGGATGTTGGTTTTGCCAAGCTGTGAAACTTGGATCGAGTCGGAGCGGCTGGGGTTAAAAACCACAGCCTGCGCCAGCAAAAAGGGCTATGCGCTGATATCATGATAACCTTCGTCGTTATCGCATGACCTTCTCGAATAGAAATCCGTCATCGTCAGGCAGATCGCTTGGACGCCGACGGCTCGGGTCGGAATGTTTGGCATGGAAGAACGCAACGATTTTGAAACCGCATTTATTGACATAAAAGTGGATGTTTCTCTTCTCAAAATACGGCGTGTGCGTTTGCCACGTGACGGTCTGCGGATAGCGCGCCTCGATTGCAAGCCAAGCCTTCAGACCAAGTCCATGCCCTTGTTCTCCAACCTTTAAGAAAAAGAGATCGAGGGTGTTGCGATGGGTGTCTTCATCGATGGTAACCACTGCCCCGCCAACCGTCCTGCCCTCATGAAGAATACGAAGTGCAACGGCATTGGGAGCGTTGATCGCCTCGTTGAGATCTTCATCTGAAGGAATGGGACCATCTGGGAGATCGCCAAATTCTTCAACGACAGCAATGGCAAAAGCTTCCTGGAGCTCCTTCTTGAAATCGGGGAGATCGCTCCAGTCGGCGAGGGCGAGGCTAACGTCGAGGCTGCTCATGTCTTATCTCTTCCCACCTTAGGTCGGCCGCTGCTCTGGTAGAGATGTCGCTGCTCGGTTCGCGGAGCCCAACCACTTCTCTACCATTGTGGCAATGATGGGGATGCATCACAAACAGACGGCTCGAGGCGGCGGAGAGGTCTTTTTGAAGAAGCGTGGATGCGCACGAGCGGGTGGCAGCATGCCAAAGCCGCATTAATGCCGAGAACTTCAATTTCTGGAACACATCGTTCAAAATTTGCATGTTGACGGCGATCAGAATCATGGATAAATTTTATCCGTGATTAGGAGATGAACCGTGAAACTAAGCGAAGGTATTGAACAGGCGATCCATTGCACGGCATTCCTCGCGGGCCTATCCGACGACGGCGTTTTGTCGGCAGCTGCCCTTGCCGAACTGCACGGTGTTTCGACGAGTTATTTGCTGAAGCATCTCCAGGCGTTGTCCGCAGCAGGGATCGTCGCGACGACACCCGGCCCCAAGGGTGGCTATAGGTTGGCCAAACTTCCGAAGGATATCAGTCTGCTTGACATTGTACTTGCGGTCGAAGGACCGGCGCCTGCCTTTCGCTGCGCAGAGATCCGCCAGCGAGGGCCAAACCCTCTGCCGGCGCGCTACTTTACAAAGCCTTGCCAGATCAACGCCGCGATGCTGAAGGCCGAAAAAGCCTATCGCGCAGAACTCGCCAAAGTGTCCATCGCGGACCTTATGGCGGACCTTAGCGCAAACGATGACGGCGGTATCGCCGCCCGCGGATGCGCATTCCTTGAACTCCACGAACGCAAGACGGGCAATCGTACCTCGTCATAGGAGAGAAAGACATGAGTAAGCTGAAAAAGGTCGTCGTCATTGGCGGCACTGGCCTCATTGGCTCAAAGGCGGTCAAGCTATTACAGGAGGCGGGATATGAAGCGATTGTCGCCAGTTCCCGCAACGGCATCAACGCATATACCGGAGAAGGACTGGCTGAAGCCCTTAAAGGCGCAGACGCCGTTATCGACGTGTCCAACTTGATGTCGTTCGACCGGCAAGCGCTGATCGACTTCTTCGGCACCTCGAGCCGGAACCTAACAAGCGCAGAGAAGCTCGCAGGTGTTCGTCATCATGTCGTGCTGTCGATCGTCAATGCGGATGGTCTTGGTGCAAATCCATATATGACAGGTAAGCTCGCCCAGGAAGAAGCGGTCGCCGCGTCTGGGCAATCCTACACCATCGTCCGCGCAACGCAGTTTCACGAATTCATGGAGACACTGGTCGGCGCCTATGCCGTTGAGGGTACCGTGAACGTTCCAGACATCGATTTTCAGCCGATTGCTGCGGACGACGTCGCCGCCGCGCTTGTCGACGTCGCGCTGGCTGAGCCGAAGAACGGCACAGTCGATCTTGCGGGGCCTGAGCGAGCACCGTTCGTATCTTTCATCCAAACGTATCTCAATGCCAAGGGCGACGCCTCGCCCGTCAAGGCAGATGCGACACTCGAATACTTTGGCGCCCCGGTCGTCACAGACTCTCTTGTTCCCGGTGGAGACTACATCAAGGGCCGGATCACGATCGCCGAGTGGCTGAGGGAATAGGCAGGGGAGATCGATCATGAAGACCATCTTCTATGCCGCGACGGCGCTCATCGTCTCTCTCGCGACTGCCTCCGCGCACGACATCGCAAAGGCCGGACCCGCTTACGATACGAAGGATGCGAAAGTGACGCTGGTCTATGAGCATCCTCTCCCAGACGTTCCCGGCAAAAGCGTCAAGGGCGTGATCGTTGAGTATGGACCCGGCGGCTACAGCTCCGCCCATACGCATGCAAAGTCCGCGCTGATCTACGCCACGGTTCTCGAAGGCGCGATCGAGAGCGCCGTGAACGGCGACGAGACGAGGACCTTTAAAGCCGGTGAGAACTTCACCGAGTTGCCGGGCGACCGCCACGATGTCAGCGCCAATGCTAGCAAGACCGAGCCGGCGAAGCTGCTCGCCGTCTTCGTCGTCGACACCGACGATGCCGTCCTGACGACGCCGCGCAAGCCGTAGCGCGTCCTCCAAGGCCCAATCCGCAAAAACTGAACGAACAACGACGGCGTCTCCGGCGAACGGAGAGCCGTGTCCCCAAGAAAGGAAAAAAGAAGATGTCCCGCATGAACTGGTCCGAAGTCGCCCCTGAGGGCGCAAAGGCGCTCTATGGTGTCCACCACTACGTAACGACAAAGACGAACCTGCCGGAGGAACTCATCCACCTCGTCTTCCTGCGCGTGTCGCAGATCAACGGTTGCGCTTACTGCATCGACATGCATAGCCGCGATCTCCGTAAGACGATGTCAGTGGACAAGATCACTCTGGTGCCGGTCTGGGAGGAGGTGCCCCATCTGTTCAGCGAACAGGAACGGGCCGCTCTTGCCTGGGCCGAGGAAGTGACGAATGTCAGCCAGACGCACGCCTCTGACGAGGCCTATGCCGCAGCCGCAGCTGCCTTCGAGCCAAAGGACCTTGTTGATCTGACGATTACGATTGCCGCGATGAACGCCTTCAATCGCCTCGGCGCGCCGTTCCGTCTTCCGGTAGCGGCCAAGGCTTGATCGGATCAGTGAGCAGCGGCGGAGGAGGACATATATGAGGACATGCACAGCGTGACAGGGACCTATCCGGCGTTCCTTCGATGCAGACCTTAGAGGGCTGCCGAACTGCTATGTGACGGGACCCGATCGCTGTGCCATGTCTGATCCCCTCCGTCGTCCGGATATCGGCATTTCGCATTGGGGATTTGGTATTACAGTTTGCATGTGCCATGCTACCAAGCGGTATAGCTGACGGAGCAGCGTTTGGCCGAAGCGCTGCAAAATCTAAAAGACAACAAATTTCGAAGAGAACAGGGTTCTATCCTTTGATTTTAAAGACCATGGGGCACGCAGCAGTCTCAGCAAAGAGCGTCCGAACTCATATTCACAAGCCTATAAACCGTGGCCTTGTCTTCAGTCTTGCGCTTGCGGCTATCCTCATAGGGCATAACAACCTGAGGGCCGAGGATAAACGAAGCTTCGGGCTGGTGGAACGGACTTCGGATGAGGATCCGAGCTGCGAGGCTGTCAATCGTGCTTACGAGTCAGTCCACAATTCCGGTCGGATGGTCGAAGACATTTACAAGGTGAACTGGCCCGACCAGGTGGAGCTATACGCGGTTGATCTCTTTGATGATGCGGTTCTCTACGAGCGGATTCTTCCGAATGGAGCTCCCACGAAAAAGAAGAAGAGATACGGCTTTTACAGCTTACATTCCTCGTCGCGAACAAAATTTCAGAACTGCAGGCCACTAGGAAGAGAACGTGCCGGAGATGCGGAAAATCTGGTTTACGCCGCAGATTGGAGCCGTTTCGACCACGTCGCTTCAGCAAAGGTCTGGATATCCACGGCAAACGGAAAAATCGTGAAGACGCAGCGGGATTTTGAGCCTGGTCAGGGACCGGATGGCGCCTTGTCGCTGATCGATATCTATAGCGATGATCGAGGCACGTTTTTAAAAGCATCGTCGCAAGCTTCATTGGACGCTAAGCAATAGGCACATCGCTCGCATTGCGCTGCCGCATCCTTCTGCTTGCGACCGGCAGGCAGATCATACCCGCGCTTCAATGTCGGTATTCGTTTCGCGTTCAACGAGCATCGTCCTCATTGCGGGTGACCATCCTGGCGACGTGTTAGCCTCCTCGCGCAAAACGCCAGAATGCCCTCAAGTCGGATGCGCTGTCGCAATCTCGTCTGGGATAACCCAAACACGACCGTCAAACGCGAGATCGCCCCGCATAAGCTTCCTGCTGGCCACCATCTCGATGACGGGAAGTTGGGATTGGATCTCCGATGGTTTTCGATCAGGGGCGACAACGCAAACCACTTGAGATGTCTCATCGTCCTTCATGACCAGCAAAGTGTGTTGTGCGGTGTGGACAATCTTATTCGGAAGCGTGACGAGCTTCATGCTCCTCTCCTTCTTTCGCCGGCCCTTCAGCCGTCAATAGAAAGCCTGGAGGAATTTGGTTAACGAATCGTTAATGGGTAGCAAGCCTGGAAAGGAAGAAGTCCAAGCGGACAGGCCTTCACCAGGAGCGGACGGAAAGCATTGCTAACAGAGTTGGCCATCTGTAGTCTTGTCGGAAGACTTCCTCGCATCTTGCATCGATTCCATGGCCATCCTTTTCAAGACGACAGTTGCCGAAAGTTCTGCATTCGAAGCGATTGAGGAGGCGCTGACTTCGGGTCGTGCATATGATGGCTACTTTAACGCCGTAAGTGATGCTGGCGAGACGCCACTGCCTTGGTCGCCTGGCATCAGCGCCGAGGAATTTCTTGCTGAAGTCAGGGAAATGCTGCGGGTCTTCTGGGACGCAGCTCGGTTCTGGGTCATTTACGAGCGGCGCGAAGATCGTAGGGACGCGGAAACGACAGAGATGCGGAACGCGGCCTTCCGGCTCACCCGTGGCTATAACAGCGTCATCGTCGCTTCGTTGAGTCTCCTTGGGAAGCGCCACAGCGACCATGATCTTGAGCTGGTCTTCGTCTGTTTTACGGAAGACTTTCAAAGGCGAAACTTCCGGGTTCGCCACGAAGGCAAGGCGATCACGGGCTAAATGAAAGCCAGATGCGGCAGGGCGGACTTCAAAGGTGCTTTCCACCAGGCGAAACGATTGAAGACGATCGGCTCCATCTTCGTTTGATCTCTCAACATGTCGCGGCAGGTTTACACTGCTTAAAGTGCTTCGACAGTCGGCCAGCCATCCGGACGAGTGCTTAGAACGTCATCCTTTTCATCACGTTATCCTTGACAATGAAATGGTGCCATAGGGCGGCCAGAATGTGCAGGCTGACAATCGCGAGAAGACAATAGCCGGCATAGTGATGGACTTCGGCCGAAATTCTTTCGAGCCCTTTGTCCTGCGGAACTATATTCGGCCACTCGAACAGACCGAAGAACGGCAGGTCGTGACCGCCGGCTGCAGACGTGGTGTAGCCGGCAAGCGGCATCACGATCATGAGGACATAGAGAAGGATATGTGCGCCTCTGGCCGCGTAATGATTGAAAACGGAAAGCGGCTGTTGGTAGGCGGGCTCTCCAACCGACAGACGCAGCGGCAGGCGGATCGCGATCAGGAAAAGCGCCGCCATGCCAAGTGATTTGTGCACGTCCAAAAGTGCGCGACGCAACGGGATGCCTGGCGTGAGATAAGAGCAATAAAGACCTATTGTCAGAGCGCAGATGATAACGATCGCCATAGACCAATGAAGCAGCCGTTGGGATGGCCGATACTGGGTTCTGGGTGTGTCGGCTGCAATTGCCATGGTGTCGGACATCAACGTCTCCGGTCGTCGTCAGGTTGGCGCGTATAGCCTCATCCGTCGCAATGCGGCTGAAAGAATGGCTTCTTCGATCACCTTCATGCGAGCACACATCACATTTCGTCGCTTGGCCTATACACTGTTGCCGTGCATGCAGCTTTGAAAGCCTTTAGGGAGAGAGCGATAAAAGATATTGCGAACAAATTCGCGATATTGTCGCTCAGTGCGGACATGCTTTGGCCGGGTCTCTAGGCGAGCTGTAGCTCGACCCGACAAGGGGAGCGGCGCCAAGTCCGCTCGCCTTTAAGCTTTTTATCAAACTTGCGCCTGACCGCCATCGGCAAAGAGTTCTGCACCGTTGACGAAGCTCGCATCGTCCGATGCCAAGAAGAGGGCAGCCTTGGCAATTTCTTCTGCTTCTGCGACGCGGCCGAGCGGTATGCGTGAGGCAGCAAAGTCGATAAGCCCCTGTTGCTGATCCTTGCTCTCGCCTGCCAGCCCAAGCAAGCCGGGGGTGCGGGTCGCTCCTGGAGAAAGGACGTTGACGCGGATGCCGGTCTCCTTAAGGTCCAGCACCCAGGAACGAGCCAGATTGCGCACCGCTGCCTTTGAGGCGGAGTAAACGGAAAAAGCGGGTGTGCCTTCGGTGCCTGCAGTCGAACCCGTCAGGATAATCGACGCGCCTTTTCCCATCAGGGGAAGCGCCTTCTGCACGGTAAAGATCACAGCCTTGACGTTACGACCGAAGGTGTCATCAACCTGTTCCTCGGTTATCTGTCCGAGGGGGAGCATCGTCCCGCCGCCGGCATTAGCGACGAGAATGTCGAGACGGCCCTGTTCGGACTTTACCTGGCTATACAAGCGGTCCAGGTCGGCATTGCTGCTGGAGTCGGCCTGGACCCCAATAATATTTCCGCCGATCTCTCTGACGGCCTTGTCCAGAACGTCTCTGCGGCGTCCCGTGATATAAACATACGCACCTTCCTGAGCGAATAGTTTGGCGGTTGCGAGGCCGATACCGCTCGTTGCCCCTGTGATGACCGCGACCTTTCCTTGAAGTCTGCTCATCTCGATCTCCTTTTGCCGATGAACCGCAAAGTGAAATAGACAGAGGCTTTCCAGAATACTAGTATGCACCTTTTAGTAAGTGCCTGGAGAGAGATAGATGGCCAAGACGGATTTTTCCTGCGGTCTCGACGCGGCGCTGGCCGTCATCGGCGGAAAGTGGAAGCCATTGATCCTCTATCACCTGACCTATCAGGCCCGGCGCTATGGTGACCTGAGGCGCGCCATCGGCAATGTCAGCGACAAGATGCTCATCCAGCAGCTCAAAGAACTGGAAGCAGACAGTGTCGTCGGTCGCCTCGATTTCAAGGAAATTCCTCCCAAGGTCGAGTATTCCATCACGCCATTCGGGCAGACGCTTGCCGAGGCACTAAAACCGCTTTGCGGCTGGGGAAACGAGCATATGCTCGAAGTCGCAAAAATGGTGTCGCGCCGAGAAGCCTCTGAGACGTCGACCACTTAGAAGCTTTTGAGACGTGCGCAGTGAGTGCGGGCAAGGTAGCTTTATGCCGGCTTCGACCCGGCAGACGTAAGGCTGCATTAGGCGCAACATGTTGAAGAGCTTGAAAAGATGTTTTCGTAAATCGAAGCCTCAACAGAAGACGCGAGCCTTGATAGTGTCCGAGCTTGCTGTTTGCTCTCCTCTCCCAGAATTCACCAAGGCATTGAGCGCCTTGTTGGGAAAGACAGGATATCCGAGAGCTTGTCTGGCTGCGTGGTCTGCGACAGCCCATCGCGTTAACGTTCCGTCTATCAATACTATTCGGGCAGATGCGAGGGAGATCAGAATGGCGGTTACAGGCACTGTGGATGAAAGGCCGGCATCGTCATCGACTGCTTGCCGCCCTGATTTCGTTGGCCGCACGAGCTGCGTCGACGACGGCAGCGCCTGTTTTACGGCTATGATCCAACATCAGAACGCCTGCTAGCGCTGCGTTTTTGGCGACAATGGCGTCAAAAATGGCCTGGTGTTCGGCGACGGACTCCTTCCATCGTTGCTCGGACATCAAGGTTTCATGCCTGTTGTGAACCGATTGCTTGGTGAGGGTCATATGCGTTGCTGCGAGTTGCGGGTTGCCCGCCAATTCGACGATGAGTCCATGCAGTTTTTGGTTAGCCTTGAAATAGGCCTTCTTATTACGCTTGGCATATGCTTCGCCCATTTGAATATGGAGGCGCTCGATTGCAGCAAGTGCTTTGGGCTTCATTCTAGAGACGGCAATCTCGATCGCATGTCGCTCGAGCGCGCCGAGAACGTCAAAGACGTCCATCAATTCTTCAGCCGAGTACTGACGAACACGCGCGCCCCGGCCCGGCAGCAGTTCAAGCAAGCCCTCTGACGCCAGTAATTTGACGGCCTCGCGCATAGGCGTTCGAGAAACACCAAGTGCCTGCGCGAGGGCAACTTCATTTAATCGTTCACCGGCAGGCAGATCGCCGCGGCTGACCATCTCACGCAACTTGTCGACGACGTGATGATGAAGCGAGGCCCGCTTAATCGCCACCGGGTAGACGGTGGTGGTTGGCAAGTCGTCGTTCTCATCCATAGCCGTGTCCTTGAACATCATCTGAGCATTTGGCCTCACTGATATCCAACTGTGGACCAGTGAGACAAGCCAACTGCGTGACTAAAATTGAAGCATACAGATCACAGATAATGCAGGTTTACAATTACATAAATAATGCAATTTATAAATAAATACATTCCTTTCAATGACATAGAATGTGGCATGACCTTTGCAGGATGATTTATGTCTGCCACCCCAGCACAAGGTTTGTCCTACATGGCCAATAGCAAATCCTCCGTGATCTCTCGCATGCAAGCCTATAGCTCCCATAAAGCCATCATCATTGCGGCGAGCGTGTCTCTTGGTCTTCTTCATGGCGCTGCACGCGCAGAAACGCCGAAAGATGTCTTGATCGAAGTCGCTGAGCATGGGCCGAACTCGCTCGATGCCATGGCGCCGGCCGCCAACGAATTCTCGCAGATGACGTCCTGGCAGCTTTATGATCGTCTGATCACGCACGGAACAAAGACACTGCCCGATGGTAAACTCATGTACGATGCGACCAAGATTGAGCCGGAGCTCGCCAAAAGTTGGGAGATTCAAGACGGTGGCAAGACACTGATCTTCCATCTGCGCGAGGACGCCACCTTCCATGACGGCTCACCGGTAACAGCGGAGGATGTCAAGTGGTCGTTCGACCGCGCTGTCTCGGTTGGCGGCTTTCCGTCAGTGCAGATGGCGGCGGGTTCGATGACCGATCCCAAGCAGTTTTCCGCCATCGATGCGCACACGTTCAAGATCACACTTGATAAGGCTGATAAGCTTACTCTGCCGGATCTTGCGGTTCCCGTGCCCTATGTTGTCAACAAGAAGCTTGCGCTTCAGCACGCGACGGCGGATGACCCATGGGCGCTGAAATGGACGTCACTCAACGATGCCGGCGGCGGTCCCTTCAAGGTGGGTAGTTGGAAGAGTGGCGACAGGATCGTTTTCGAGCGTTTCGACAACTGGAAATCCGGAGCCAAACCGGCCCTTAAGCGGGTCGTCCTTCGTGAGATAGCCTCGCCGGGCACACGCCGTGCCTTGTTAGAGAAGGGCGATGTCGATGTCTCCGTTGGACTTCCGCCGAAGGACTACGCTGAGCTTGCTGCGGCTGGCAAGGTGAACGTCATCGGCACCCTGATGCAGAACGAACAGTTCAACGTTGACCTCAACGTCACGATGAAGCCATTCGATGACAAGCGGGTCCGCCAAGCTATTGCCTATGCTCTTCCCTACGAGAGCATAATGAAGCAGGCGCTTTATCAGCGCGGTGAGCCTCTCTTCGGAGCCGATCCGTCGCAGCCGTTCCCGCCGAAGTGGCCAGTCGCATCCTATTACAACACTGATCTCGACAAGGCCAAGGCGCTTCTCAAGGAGGCCGGCTACGCCGATGGTTTCAAGAGCGATCTATATATCGATATGAGCCAGACTACGGTTCAAGAACCGATGGCACTGCTGATTCAGGAGCAGTTGAAGAAGATTGGCATCACCATCGAAATCCACAAAGTGCCCGGCTCCGAGTGGTTCGCCAAAATGGGGTCAAAGAGCATGCCGATGGACATCAACTACTTCTACGGCTGGCTGGACTATCCTGAGTACTTCTATTTCTGGACGTATGACGGGAAGAACAATAGCGTCTTCAACACGGCGAATTACGCCAACCCGGAATTGGACAAGCTGATCGAGCAGGCGCGCTTCGAAAGCGATCCCAAGGCCTATGATGCAATCATCACCAAGATGAACACCATTGCCATGGATGACGTGCCGCGCGTTCCGGTGGCCCATCTCTACTCGGACATCGCTATGCAGAAGAATGTCAAGGGTTACGTCTACTGGTTCCACACGCATCTCGACCTGAAGGCGATCTCGAAAGAATAGCAAACTAGGCCGGGGCCACCCTCATGGCGGCTCCCGGCCCCTCAGCAGAGGGCGGCAATTGGCTTGTAAAGGTGTGCGGGGATTGAGGGTATGAAGATAGCCATGAATTTTGCGAAGCGGATCGTAACGGCGATTCCCAGCATCATCGGCGTCGTTGTCGTCACCTTTTTGCTGGCCCGAGCTTTGCCCGGCGATGCCGCTGCCTATTATGCCGGTTCCTCGGCGACGCCTGAAAGCATTGCTCAGATCCGCAAGGCGTTAGGGCTCGACAAGCCACTCTGGTTTCAGTTCGCAGATTATACATCCCATCTCCTTCATGGGGATCTCGGCACCTCGCTCTCGAGCGGTCAGCCAGTGTTTCAGGATCTGGTAACCCGCCTGCCTGCCTCCATCGAACTGACGCTTTGCGCACTGGTGTTTGCACTTCTGATTGGACTTCCGCTAGGAATCGCGGCCGCAACACGCCCGGGCAAGTCGATCGACCATCTCTGTCGCATCATCGTTTCAGTCGGAGCAGCCTTCCCAACCTTCTTCGTGGCTCTGGGCTTGGTCTACGCCTTTTATTTCAAGCTTGGCATTGCGCCTGAACCGCTTGGCCGGTTGAACGACACATATTTTTCTATACCGCCAACAGTGACCGGGCTTTATCTCGTTGACACGCTGTTGGCTGGAGATATGCAAGCCTTCGCGGCAAGCCTTTCCCAACTCGTGCTTCCCTCGATCTCGCTTGGGCTCTTTGCGCTTGCCCCGATAGCACGTATCGCACGGGCCTCGATGCTGGCTTCGCTGTCAAGCGACTTCTGCCGCACTGCGCGTGCCATGGGGCTGTCTCGAACAAAGATCGTCTATGGGTATGGTCTGCGCAATGCAATGTTGCCCGTCGTGAACATTCTCGGAATGGTCTTTTCGTTTCTACTGGGAGCCAATGTTCTCGTCGAACAGGTCTTCGCCTGGCCAGGGATTGGCGCCTATGCGGTAAATGCTGTGATTACCTCGGATTATGCCGCCGTCCAGGGCTTCGTCCTGATGATGGCGATCCTTTACATCCTCCTCAACCTCATGGTCGACTTCACCGCGGCCGCGATCGATCCAAGGGTTCGCTACGATGGTTGAAACCACCTCTTTTCCCTCACATACCAGCAACTTCTGGCGCGATGCCCGGCACGTGGCCAGCGAGAACAAACTGACACTCGCCGCGGCGCTGATCATGCTGCTCTTCATCCTCATTTCACTGCTCGCACCCTTCGTCGTACCCTACGATCCGTTGGCGGTGGATTCAGCCGCCGCTTTGAAGGCACCAAGCCTGACGCATCCGTTTGGAACCGATGCGCTCGGACGCGATATTCTCAGCCGTGTCGCGATTGCCGCGCGGCTCGACATTGGCATGGCGATCGGTGCAGTCGCATTGTCGTTCATCATCGGCACAGCGACCGGTGCGATTGCCGGCTACTTTGGTGGCTGGGTAGATGCCGTAATCGGCCGTATCATGGACACGATCATGGCATTTCCCCTCTTCGTCTTGGCCATGGGTATCGTTGCTGCCCTTGGCAACAGCGTCGAGAACATCGTGCTAGCAACGGCCATCATCAATCTGCCATTCTACAGCCGCTTCGCGCGAAGTGAAGTCAATGTCCGCCGCGACATGACCTATGTCGAGGCGGGGAGAATGGGGGGAAACAGGCCGTTTCGGCTGCTAGCGTTTCATATTGTCCCGAACATTCTGCCCACTATGATGGTGCAAGGATCCCTCAACCTCGGCTGGGCTATCCTCAATGCGGCCGGTCTTTCCTTCATCGGCCTTGGCGTTCGTCCACCGACCCCGGAATGGGGAATCATGGTCTCGGAAGGCGCCTCCTACATCTTTTCGGGCGAGTGGTGGACCTTCATCTTTCCTGGCGCGGCGTTGGTCATCACCGTCTTTTGCTTCAACCTGATCGGTGACGGATTAAGAGACATCATTGATCCTAGGAGGCGGACATGAGTGTACCATTGCTTTCCGTGATGAACCTTAACGTCAATTTCACGACGCGGTCCGGCACTGTGAAGGTTCTCAACGATGTTACCTTCTCTCTTCCAAAAGGTGAGATCATGGGGATCGTTGGTGAGAGCGGATCGGGCAAGTCGGTCCTTTCCTACGCGCTCATGGGCCTGCTCGATGCGAATGCCGAGATCAAGGCGGATAAGATCGAGTTCGGTGGGCTTGATCTCGCTGGCCCGAACTCGCCGCTTGCCACGATCCGCGGTCGTGAGTTGTCTATGATCTTCCAGAGCCCGCGCACTGCTCTAAACCCGATCATGCGCGTCGGGCGGCAGATCGAGGATGTCCTGAGGCGGCACGGCCCGGTTTCCAGAGCCAACGCCAAGACCGCTGCAATCGCTGCTCTCGCACGTGTACGCATTCCCGATCCCGAACGCCGCTATCAAGCCTATCCCTTCGAGCTCTCGGGCGGGATGTGCCAGCGGGTGATGATTGCCATGGCACTGGCCTGCTCGCCGTCGTTGCTGATCGCGGACGAGCCGACGACCGGTCTGGACGTCACCACCCAGGCTGTGGTTATGGACCTGATCCGCGAGCTCGTCCGGGAAACCAGGATGTCCGCGATCGTCATCACGCATGATCTTGCGCTTGCCGGGGAATATTGCGACCGGATCGCTGTGATGCATGCTGGGCACATCGTGGAAGTGGCGCCTGCTGACGAATTGCGGGCACATTTCGCCCATCCTTATACGAAGGGTCTGTTTGCAGCGACGCCGACGGCTGAAACGGAGCTCGAGCATCTTGCGTCGATACGCGGCAGCCTGCCTGATTTGAGGGCCGAGCTTCCACCATGTCGGTTTTCTCATCGCTGCGACCGGCAACAGCCGGACTGCCAAGCCGCACCGATCCCGCTTCGGCCGATCGGTGGGGATCACTCCGTTCGCTGCAGGCATCCCCTATGATTGCTTCTTCTTTACCCTTGATTGAAATTCAGAGCCTGTCGAAGCGCTATCCGGTGGGCAGTTTCCGCCGAAAAATGCTCCATGCCGTTGACGAGGTCGACCTGACGATTTCGCAAGGCGAATGCATCGGCCTTGTCGGCGAATCCGGCTGCGGAAAATCGACCCTCGCGCGCCTGCTTGCTCGCCTCATCGATCCCACCGAAGGACAAATCAAGGTTTCCGGCGTCGAGATCGCCAACATGCCGGCAAAAACTTTCGGTGCATCTCGTTTGCGCCGTGATATCCAGGTGGTTTTTCAGGACCCGACTGAAAGCCTCAATCCAGGCTTTACCGTCTTTCAGGCCATTGCCGATCCCTTGAAGCGACTCGTTGGTGGAACAGGCAAAGAGATCACTGAAAAGGTCCTGGCCGCCCTTAATGATGTCGGCCTGCCAAAGGAATATAGCAGCCGTTATCCGCACCAACTGTCCGGCGGACAAAAAGCCCGTGTCGGAATCGCGCGTGCGATCGTTGTCGATCCGAAGCTTCTCGTTCTCGATGAACCGACATCGGCCCTCGATGTCTCAGTTCAGTCGCTCATTCTTAAGCTCTTGTCGAAACTGCAGGCGCAACGAAATATGAGCTATCTCTTCGTCTCGCACGATCTCAATGTCGTGCGGCTTCTTTGCGACAAGATTGCGGTGATGTATCTTGGCCGCATCGTCGAATTCGGACCGTCGAAATCGATCTATTTCAGTCCGCGCCATCCTTATACACGCGCTTTGATCGATGCTATTCCCGATCCCTTGCGGAAGAATGCAGTCCGCACGAAGCTTGAAGGTTCTGCCTCAAGTCCGATCGATCCGAACCCGAATGCATGCCGCTTTTCCGGTCGTTGTCCCGTCGAACTGCCTATCTGTACACAAGTCATGCCGGAATTGGTGCCGACCACTGACGGCGGTCTGGTGGCCTGTCATCGTGCCGGTGGGGAAGACCGGTCATGACTAGAATTTTGCTCTTCAATCCCAATACATCGCGTGAGGTGACCGACCTTTTGGTTGAGGCGGCAAGCCCCGCTCTTTGGTCTGGATCTACCCTCATTCCTGTGACTGCGCCGCGCGGCATCCCGTACATTGCGACAAGGGCGGAGGCGGCCATCGCCTCGGGAATTGTTCTCGAGACTCTGGCCGAACACGAAGGCGACTTCGACGTCGCCATCATTGCCGCATTCGGCGATCCGGGCCTCGGCGGCGCCCGCGAGCTAATGTCCGTTCCTGTGATCGGCCTGGCCGAAGCTGCCATGCTCAGCGCCTGCATGCTCGGTCAGCGCTTTTCGATTGTTTCCTTCTCCCGCGCGCTCGGGCCCTGGTTTCGCGAATGCGTGGCAATGCATGGCCTTCTCGACCGGTTGGCAAGCATCCGGCTTCTGGACGGAGCGTTCGCATCATTGGCTACTGTGCAGGACGAGAAGGAAGACCTTCTGGTTGACTTGGCGCGAAGCGCTATCGAGCATGACGGTGCCGATGTCATCATTCTGGCCGGTGCCCCGCTGGCCGGACTTGCGGGACGGGTACGCGACCGCATCCCGGTGCCGGTGGTGGAGTCTGTGGTTGCGGCGGTCAAGCAGGCCGAGCTTCTCGTTGCCCTTAATACGAAAAAGCCGTCCGCCGGCAGCTTTCGCAGACCGGACCCCAAACCGTCCATTGGTCTTTCGGCAGCACTCGAGCGTTCGCTACTGGCAAGCCATTCCCCGATATCGCCGCGACTATAAAACCCCCTCTAGGAGGATTGCATGCTTATCGAAGAATATCCAAGTCTTTCGGCTCGAACGATCGCACAGCGCGTCGCCTCCGGCACGGTATCCGCCCGCGCAATTCTAGATGCGGCCTTCGCGGCTCTTGACAAGGTCGAGCATGAAATCCACGCATTTGCGACGATTGCTCGAGAGCAGGCCTATGCCGCAGCCGATAAAGTGGATGGCAAGATTGCGCGCAAAGAAGCGGTTGGGCCTCTGGCCGGGGTACCGGTCGCAATCAAGGATCTGGTTCTGACAAAAGGCATTAGAACCACCTTCGGATCCAACCTTTATGCCGACTATATACCTGATCACGATGATATCGTCGTGGAGCGCTTGAAAGCAGCCGATGCCATCATCATCGGAAAGACGAACGTATCAGAGTTCGGCTTCGGTGCGCATGGCAATAATCTTCTTTTCCCGGCCACTGGAAATCCTTGGGATACGGAGCGATCTCCAGGCGGCTCGAGCGCCGGTTCGGCGGCAGCTGTCGCCGCGGGCATTTGTCCGATTGCGATCGGAAGCGACGGCGGCGGCTCCGTTCGCTTGCCGGCAGCGCTGTCAGGCCTTGTCGGGGTTAAAGCTGCAATGGGTCGTGTGCCGCTTTGGCCCGGATGCCGCGATATCTCCTTGCCAGGCGTATCGGGTTGGGAATCGATCGAGCATATCGGCCCGCTCGCTCGCGACGTTGCTGACGCATCGCTCGTGCTGTCCGTGATTGCAGGGCCTGATCCGCGTGATCGCTGGTCGATCCCATGTGCAGATATTAACTGGACAGACATTGCGCCATTACCTCGAGGCACCAAGGTGCTTTACTGGCCAACATGGCACGATCAGGCGATCGAACAGGCCTTGAAGGACGCAACGGATAAAGCGGTCGCGCACCTCGCGGAAGCCTGCGGGCTAGAACTCGTTATCGGCGCTCCACCGCAAATCGATGTCCATGCGACGTTCAAAACGATCGTTGCTCTGGAAACGGATCTTTCCGGAATGGAAAAGCTGTTGAAAGCAAAGCCGCTTCCCGTCGCCAAGGCTGTCACGGATTTGCTTTCCGAGACGCGGCCATTTGTGGACGCGACTGATGCGATAACCGCCCGCAAGGCATTCGTCGATGAGATAGCAAAAGTGATGAGCGAGTGCGACGTCATCTTGACGCCGACCCTGTCCGTTACCGCCTTCGCCAAGGATCAGGATGGTCCATCGATGATCGATGGCAAACCCATTGTGCCTTACGAATGGTGCCCCTTTACCTCCCCCTTCAACCTGACGGGGCAACCGGCCGCCAGTGTGCCATGCGGGCTTGTCGATGGCCTGCCGATCGGCCTGCAAATCATCGGTCCACATCTCGGCGACGCCAAGGTGCTGTCGGCGGCTGCAGCCTTCGAGGCGGTCCTACCCAACATTGGCCGCCCACCCATCCATGCTTAATGAATTGTATAATTAGGATTTAAAATGAAACCGCTCCGCATCGGGATGCTGACGCCATCCTCCAACACCGTCCTTGAACCCGTTACCATGCGGATGATCCAGAACCTTTCTGGCGTGACGGCCCATTTCTCGCGATTTCGCGTCACCGCGATCGGCCTTGATGAAGCACTGCTCAGCCAGTTTGACGACCGTCCTATGATGAGCGCCGCTGAACTCTTGGCCGATGCCAAGGTCGATGTCATCGTGTGGAATGGCACGAGCGCCGGCTGGCTCGGACTGGACAGTGATCGCCGTCTTTGCGAGCGCATTACAGCGATAACAGGAATCAAGGCGTCGTCTTCGGTACTCGCTCTTTTCGACGTCATGCGGAAGGGAAACGAGACTAGGATCGGCCTTGTTTCTCCTTACACCGATGACGTGCAGGCCGCCATCGTTAAGTCTTTCGCAAAGGAGGGCGTCGAAATCATCTGCGAGCGCCATCTAGGCATTAAAGATAACTTCAGTTTTGCCGAAGTCACCAAAGAAACGATTTCAACGATGGTGGAAGGGCTAGCACGATCAAAACCAGACTCGATTGCGGTTTTCTGCACCAACCTTGCGGGCGCTTCGATCGTGGATCAATTGGAATCTGCATATGGCATTCCTGTCCATGACAGCGTGGCGACGGCGGTTTATGGCGGATTGTCGGCGGCGGGATATGACCCCAGCCGCATAACCGGTTTCGGAAAGATGTTTTCATAGGCAAGCAATTTTAGCGACGAGCGCGAGTTTACGCGAAGTTCCGCAAATAGCGTCACGATTGACTAGTGTCCCATCGGTGCTTCCTTGCCGAGTGTGACGCGGCGCAGCGTCAGGGCGAGCGGAATAGCAGCCAGCGAAATCAGCGTCAGAACCCAGAATGCGTCGACATAGGACAGAAACGATGCCTGGCTTTGTATCTGCTGATTGATCCAGCCGAGCGCCTGCTCTTTGGATGTCGCTAGTGAGCTGCCTTGCGCCATGAAATAGTTGCTGAGCTGCTTCACAGTATCCTGATAGGTCCCGTTTGACGGAATGAGATGTTCGACCAAGCGGCTTTGATGGAACTGTTCGCGGTGGGTGATGATGTTCGAAATGAGCGACACGCCGATCGATCCTCCTGTGTTACGGGCGGCATTCAAAAGAGCGGAGGCTTGGTCCGTCTTGGTGGGTGGAATACCGTCGTAGGAAGCAGAGGTGATCGGTAGAAAAATGAACGGCAGACCGATCCCCTGCAGCATGCGGGCTTTGGCGAGGTACCAAAAGCCAACGGCACTGTAGACGCTCGTTACCTGGTACATCGACAAGGCGACGAAGCCCGCTCCGATGGCGATCAGGTATTTTGGTTGTACCTTCGATGAGAGGATGCCAACCACAAACATCATGGCCATCGTGACCAAGCCACCGGGAGATAACATCAGTCCGGCCCAAGTTGCGGTGTAGCCGAGGTCTTGCTGAACAAGCTGCGGTAGATATTGCGTTGTGGCAAGCAGGAGTGCGCCGGTCGCCATCATCACGAGAAAGCAGGTGCCAAACTGGCGACCGACCAACATCCTGATATCGACAGCCGGATTCTTGTGCTTCAGTTCCCAAGGGATCATCAGCAAGAAGGCAAGAGCGCAGATCACAGCTGCGGTAATGATAAAGTTGGAGCCGAACCAGTCGTCCTCCAGGCCTCGGTCAAGCATCAGTTCCAGCATTCCAAGGAAAGTGGCGACGAGGCCGAAACCGATCCAGTCGAAGCCGGGCTCTTGGCTCCGCCTTTGAGCACGTTCCTCGGCAGCGCCTGACGGTTCCTTGACCAAAGCCGCAACGGCGGCAAGCGTCAGGATGCCGACGGGGCCATTGATCAGGAAGCACCAGTGCCAGGACAAATTATCGGACAGCCATCCGCCCAATGTCGGTCCGACGACAGGGGCAACGACGACGGCCACACCGAATAGTGCAAAGCCTTGGCCGCGTTTTTCCGGCGGGAAGCTGTCGGCGAGAATGGATTGCGCAACGGGCACCATGCCACCGCCGCCGATGCCTTGAAGAACGCGCGCGAGCAGGAGGAACTGCAGGTTGGGCGCAAACCCGCACATGACCGAGCTGATCGTGAACAATGCGAGGCAGCTCAGGAAGAATGTCCTGCGCCCCAGAATGCGCACGAGGTAACTCGTCGCAGTGACGATCACGGCGTTCGAGACGAGATACGTGGTGACCACCCAGGATGCTTCGTCCTGGCTGACACCGAGGCCGCCCGAAATATAATTCAGGGCGACATTGGCTATGGTTGTGTCGAGCACCTCCATGAAGCTGGCGAGGGCAACGACGATCGCAATGATCCAGGGGTTTGCCAGTGGTCTGGCCGCGGCGCTCGTGCTCACAGCAGGTTCCTCAGGCTTTCCCAAACAGACAGGCTAGGGTCGACCCGCACGGTCGGGACGACGGACATGCCAGGCCCGAGGGCAATATCGCTCGGTGTGTCATCGAGCGCGATTTTGACCGGCACGCGCTGGACTATCTTCACATAGTTGCCAGTCGCGTTCTCTGATGGAAGGAGCGCGAAGGCCGTTCCAGATCCCGGTTGCACGCTTGCAACATGGCCATCGATTTCACGCCCTCCATACGCGTCGATGGTGAGCGTCACCGGCTGGCCCGGCCGCATATGATCGAGCTGGGTTTCCTTGAAGTTGGCGGTGACCCAAAGTTTGTCCGGAACAAACATGGCGAGATCCGTGCCTGCCTGGACGTATTCGCCGTCGCCGGCAGATAGCTGCACCACACGACCTGGCTGAGACGCTGTGATGGTCGTATAGGAAAGATTGAGCCTAGCCTGATCGAGCTGGGCTTGGTCCTGCCTTAGAGTGGCCTCAACATTAGCAATCTGGAAGTCATCGGCGTCGAGTTGACGCTGCGCTGCGGTTAGCGACGCTTGGGCGGTGGTGAGGGCAGCCTCCTGCTGGTGCAGTTGCGAGGCATATTGCTGCGCCTCCTGAAGCGTACCGGAACCGCTCTTTACCAGCGTCTGATAGCGGTCGCTCTGCTGCTGGGCAAAGACGAGGTTTGCCTCGGCCTGTGCGACCTGCGCCTTGGCCTCTTCCACATTCGCTTCCTGAACCCGTTTTTGGGCCCCGGTATTCTTGATATTGGCGTTTGCCGCAGCGACCTGCGCCTCCGATTGCTCCAGAGCCGTCTGGTAGTCGCGGTCGTCGATCCGGGCGATTACGTCGCCTGCCTTGACATGTTGGTTATCCGTCACGGCAACGTCAGAGATATAGCCCGCCACACGCGAGGTGACCGCATATTGCCGCGCCGCGATAAAGGCATCGTCGGTGCTTTCATAATGGGAACTGTTGTCCCAGTAGATGTAGGTGGCGATGGCGGCAGCGGCGAGTGCGGTGCCTCCGAATAGAAGCATTTTCCGGCGGCGGGAGCGGCCGCCTTTTTCTTCTTTCTGTTCCTGCTGATCGGAAACATCGACCCTGTCTTGGTCTGTGCGCGTTTGTTCGACAGGTTGCGGCGCTTCTGCTGTTTCATGTCTGAGGTCAAGCCCGGTCTGATCGCTCGTTGCCTTAGCCGTTTTCGGTTCCAGTACGATCAATTTGCCAAAAGTCTCATCCTGAGGCGTGCTCATTTCATACCTCTTCTCTCATCATCTATTAAATGAAACGAAACGTTTTATTTTATTATTGGCGTAAACCTGATTGAGGTGATAGTCAAGACACGGCGCCGGTGCGAAGCGGTGTCAAAGGCAATCAAAAATGAGTGAGGTCCGTCATGCCGCGAGATATGGCAAAGCCGAAAATCAAAGCTCTGAAGACGGGAACACCGCGACGTGGTCGTCCGCCGCGGGAAAAAGAGGGCGAGGTCGAAGAGAGAATTCTTGAGGCAGCGCTCCACATCTTCATCGCTCGCGGTTATGAAGGTGCGAGTATCGACGAGATTGCGGAGCTCGCCAAAGCGGGAAAGCCGAGCATCTATGCGCGCTTCACCAATAAGGAAACTCTGTTCAGAGAAGTCGTCCTGCGCTGGGCACGAAGGTCAGACGACATGGTCGGCTCTGTGACCTCCGGTACCATCGTTGAGCGCTTCCAATCTGCTGGCATCCTGATTGTTCAGCGTGCGATCCGTACAGAGACGATCGGGCTGATACGCAGCGTGATCGGCGAAGCAACACGCCATCCGGACTTAGCGACCACGATCCACTACGCCATGCGGGCGCATGGCAAAGCAATCGCAATTGAACTCTTGGCAGAGCTGGCGGGAGCGGAGGAACTGAAGTCCCTGCCTGCTTTTGCGCCTGAAAATCTGCAGAGAACGACAACTTATTTCATCGATCTGGTGCTGCTGCCGATGATCATATCTTCGCTCTTTCATGCGGATCTGTCGCCGGTAAAGGCACAGATGGAGGACCATGCACGCGAGGCAGCCTCGTTTTTCTTAAGTGGTTGCGGATATAGGATGGATGGCTAAACTTGCCGCTGAAGTTGGTCTGACCTCTCTCAAGGCCAAATATCCAAGTTAGGTGTGGGTGCTATCTAAGGCGCATATTATTTTGGGGACAGCCTTCGAGCTGGCAAATCTCATTGGGCTCAGCGGTGGCCGAACAGCAGAGTGAAATAAGTAGAATGGACAGGGTGAAAATTCTCGACGGTGGCATGAGCCGCGAACTGCAACGTCTGGGGGCGGAGCTGCGTCAGCCGGAGTGGTCTGCGCAAGCGCTCATCGACAGGCCCGATATCGTTCGGCAGGTCCACGATCAGTTCATTCAGGCCGGCGCGGATGTCGTGACGACGAATAGCTACGCGCTCGTACCCTTTCACATCGGCGAAGAGCGGTTCTGGCAGATCGGGGCCGAGCTGATAGCGCGGTCCGGTCGCCTTGCGCGCGAGGCCGCTGACGGCTGCAGCGATCGGAAGATTCTCGTTGCCGGTTCCTTGCCGCCGATCTTCGGTTCTTATGAACCGCACTTGTTTCAGCCTGAACATGTTCAGAAATACCTGGCCGTCCTCGTTCAAAACCTTTCGCCTTATGTGGATGTATGGCTTGGCGAAACCTTGAGCCTCATAGCCGAAGCCGACGCAGTCCGTGTTGCGACAGCGCAAAGTGGCAAACCTTTCTGGATTTCCTTCACATTGGCCGACGGCCCGGACGATAATGATGCAGCCCCAAAACTGCGCTCCGGTGAAAGGGTCACCGATGCGGCAAACTGGGCAGTCTCTTCAGGAGCAAGCGCATTGCTGTTCAACTGCAGCCGCCCCGAAGTGATGTCAAAGGCGGTAAAGGCCGCCTCCGCGGTCATTGCCGAGCAGGATTCAAACTTGCAAATCGGGGTCTATGCCAATGCCTTTGACTCCGGTGAAGATGGTGCCGCCAACGAGACCCTCCATGCCGTTCGCGCTGATCTGACAGAAAAACGCTACAATGATTTTGCCTGCCAGTGGGTCGAAGACGGCGCGAATATGGTTGGCGGATGCTGCGGCATTGGCGCCAAACATATTCATCGGCTAAGCGAGACTATTCGCGCATTGCGATAGGGCCATCAGAACTAGGCGTGGTCTGCTGACAGACACTCCTGAACCGCAAGCACGACGGCAACAACGCCGTTGCGGCAATTCCCATCGCAAGTGGCGGGACAAAGAATAAAACCGTTGAACCCTGTCTGAAGCCTTGGAACCGGCCGGATGCATAGCCAGCCCGCTCGCCACGGGTATTGATGCTCACGACCGAGACGATTGATGCCTGTCAATTGCTTATGCGACGGCGCGCCGATGATCCCTATGCGCGAAAGCTGATCAACACACCCAGTAAAAGTTTGAAATGCAGTGTCATAAGGCAGCTTGGACATAAGTGTTCAGCAACATTCCTTTGATAGAGTAACGCTCGCAAAGGGGCCAAATATGACCAAGGTACAGATCCGGCTGGCGGAAATCATCGAAGCGCTCAGCAAAGCGCTCGATATGACTGAGGGGCAGCCTGAAGGTCATTGTATTCGATGCTGCTTTATTGGAACGCACATCGGCAAAAAGATAGGGCTACCGGAAAATGAACTCCGTGATCTCTACTATACCCTGCTTTTGAAAGATCTCGGTTGCAGCAGCAATGCAGCGCGCATTTGTGAACTGTATCTTGCAGACGACCTGATGTTTAAAAATGACTTCAAACATGTCGATGGTAGCTTCGGACAGGTTCTGAAATTCGTGATCAGCCACACCGGCATGAAAGCGGGCCTCGCCGAACGTTTCCGCAGCCTCGTCCATGTTCTGAAAAATGGAGGCGAGCTGGCCACCGAACTGATCCAGACACGGTGTCAACGCGGCGCGGAAATTGCTCGGCAAATGCGATTTTCCGAGAGCGTTGCGCAAGGGATCATTGGGCTCGACGAACATTGGAGTGGCAAAGGCAAACCGACTGGACAGGCTGGCGAGGACATCCCGCTCTTTTCCAGAATTGCGCTGCTTGCTCAGGTCATCGATGTTCTCCACGCCAGCGGCGGACCGCAAAGTGCACTCGATGAGATTACCAGACGAAAAGGAGACTGGTTCGATCCGACATTGGTCGATATCTTCGAACATATATCGTCACAGCCAGGCTTTTGGGAGCAGCTGGCTTCGAAAGATCTGGAGAGGATCGTTCTTGCTTCAGAGCCGGGTCGACATGGTGTCATCGCCGACGACGAATATCTCGATGACATCGCCGGCGCTTTCGCAAGGGTCATCGATGCGAAGAGCCCCTACACCTCAGGCCATAGCGAGCGCGTCGCGCTCTATACGGACCTGATTGCGGAGGAGATGCAGATCGACTTCGAAACGCGGCGGATTTTGAAGAGAGCTGCTCTGCTTCACGACATCGGCAAACTTGGCGTAAGTAACAGCGTCTTGGACAAACAAGGCAAACTTGATGACGAAGAGTGGCGTCAGATGAAACGCCATGCAGAATTTTCCGAGCAAATTCTGTCAACGATCGGAGCATTTGCGGATGCAGCACTGATCGGCGGCGCTCACCATGAGCGTTTGGACGGGAAAGGATATCCGCGCGGCCTTACCGCTGACGACATTCCGATGGAAGTCCGAATTGTTTCTACGGCCGATGTGTTTGATGCACTGACTGCAGATCGGCCCTACAGACCCGCCATGCCATTGGAGACGGCGATTTTAATTCTTTGGGAAGGAGCAGGGCTTTCGCACGATCCGATCTGCATTGAAGCTCTTCAGCGGGCGCTCGCGAAAACCTCATTGGTTACCTTGAGGACGACGGTTGATGCCGATCGAAGCGGCAGTTCATCCGACGAAAATGGCAAGGCAGCTTAGTCATCCCAGCGTGTTTTTCCCACACGTCGTGAGTGGCAGCGCGCGCGTCCAACTGTCGTTCAGCCGCATACTGGCGATGCGACCGTGACCAGTGCGAAACCGCACCTTCACCGAAGGCGTCCATCGGAAAAGTTGACATGGCTTGCAGGCATGTGGTCGGGGCCGCGGGCATCAGCTGCCGCCGGCTTGCCGAACTTCTTGAACCAGAAGCCGGTGATAATCGGCACAATGATCGAGGTTACGATGATGCAAATCGCAACAAGTGCGGTTGCAGTTGGCGCGGTCGCTGCAAATTGCGGTGCAACGGCAGCGATAGCGATCGGGTTGGCTGCGGCAGCACCGGCGGTCGAGGAAGCAGCAAGGCCCGCCGTGCCGTTACCACCGCCGATATACCTGTCAGCAAGGATGAGCGGTATCCCCGTCAGAATAATGACGGCGAGCGCAAGGGCAACACCCAGGCCGACGAGTGGCGACAGAAGCGTGTGAAGATCAATTGTATTGCCTAGAGAGAAGGCAAAGAAAGGAATCATCAGGACACTTCCTGGGGCAAAGAAGTCTCGCAACTTCGGATCCAGATTACCGAGCGCAAAACCGATCAGGAACGGCAAAATTGCCCCGACGAATATTTGAGGCTCGAAATGTGCGACACCGGAAGCGCCTAGAATGATCATGCTCATGAGCGGACCGGATTCGATGGACGTCAAGACGAAAGCTCCGGCTTCCTCCTTGGTCCCGTAGGTCTGCATCAGCGACGCGTAAAGACCACCATTGGTCATGTCCATGGCGCAGACGATGGCAAGAACCGAAAGGCCGGCAAAAATGCCAGTTTTAACCCCATCCGGAGGAAGGATCGTCGATGCGATCAGCGTGACGATCCCTGCAGCCACGAATTTCGTCAACACGATGGTGCCTGACTTGCGCAAAACCGTTCCGGTCGAGCTCAATTTGATCGATGCGCCCATGCAGAAGAACCAGACGGCGAGAATTGGAATAACGCCGGTCATAATCCCTTGGGTGAAACCCTTGAAATAGCCGGCTGCATCCGGAACGAAGGTCTTGCAGACCGCGCCTAGCAGCAGCGGTATAAGCATCAAGCCGCCAGGAATCCTGTCAATGGCGCTTTTAATCTGCATGTCATCTCCTCCCAACGAACGACAATCGCCCGTCAAATACGCTCGGGTTATGCAGTGTCCTCCGGCACAATCCCGCTGGAGTAGTAGCGCAATTTTCTATGCGCCTCTACCGATTGATAAAGACGAACTGCAGGTTGTTGGCTTTCCGACGCTGTGTGCGTTCGGATCCTTCCGATTAAAATTGGAAACTCCATCCGCGGCGATGAACTTTGGGTACTGCTCGGCATGGAGCGGTAACCGGCGACGTTGCCGCGTCCCGTCAGCGGCTTCCGGCCGTCTTCAACTGAACGTTACGGCGGAGATCGCTCTGGGGGAAAAACAAGTCTTGAAAGGCCACTTCTCCAGCATAGTTCTTTCTAAAGCGACTTCATGCGAACTCCCATGAAGCCCGATAGAATAATCCAAGGGAGAGTGCACATGCTAAAGAATATCACGATCGCAGCAAGCCTGTTGGCAGTTTTGGGTGTAAGTTCTCAGGCGCAGGCTATCGGCTGTGTCAGTGGTGGGGCGGCTGGCGCAGTGGCGGGCCATTATGCCGGGCACCATGCCGTTCTTGGTGCGGTCGGGGGATGCGTTGCCGGCCACGAAATGCACAAAAAGCAGGTCGCTGAGAAGAAGTTGAAGCAAAAGCAGCACCTTCAAACGCAGCAGCAGGACCAGCAGCAAGACTGATCTCTCTATTGCTCGGTGGCGGGACCGCATTCGGCGAAATCTGCGCCGAACCGTTAGCATTTGGTGAAATATCCTGGAAAGATCAGCGACGTATGCCTTGCTCGGTACGGCAAATAGGCATGATCTGAATACGAGCCTCGTTTCAAAACGCGGTTCGTCTTCAACTTTGAACGAGCGTAAACGTCACTGGCGCTGATCCCAGCCAAAAACAGCGCCATTGTGCTTCATTCACTTTGTTCCGAGGCTGCCTGATGACCGCTCGACTTACCAGAGATGGTGGACATGCGGAGCAATACGGTCGCGATAGAGTTCGCGAAGTGCCTCCATTTGCTCTGGAGAGATTGAAGGTATGTTGCTTGCCATGCTGTTGGCTTGCGCCTGGGCAGCATTCTTCGCACCCGGAATGACGACGGTAACCGCGTCCTCCATCAAGATCCAGCGCAACGCAAACTGTGCCATCGTGACGTTTTCCGGCATAAGCTTGCGGACTTCCTCCACAGCCTCAAGCGCGATGTCATAAGGAACGCCGGAGAACGTCTCGCCTTTGTCAAAGGCCTCGCCGTTGCGATTGAAGGCGCGGTGGTCATCTGCAGCGAATTGCGTCGCAGCGTTCATCTTGCCCGTAAGAAGACCCGAAGCCAGCGGCACGCGCACGATGACCGCAACATCTTTCGCCTTCGCTTCCCGGAAGAAGAGGCCCGCCGGACGCTGCCGGAAGATGTTGTAGATGATCTGCACTGAGACGACGCCGGGATATTCGATCGCTTTCAGGGCTTCTTCGACTTTCTCGACTGAAACGCCATAGTTGCGAAGCTTGCCTGCCTGCACGAGGTCGTCCAACACGCCAAATACTTCCGGACGGTAGAAGACCTCAGTTGGCGGGCAATGCAGCTGGACGAGGTCCAGGCATTCTGTGGAAAGGTTCTTCAGCGAGCGCTCGACGAAGGCAGTCAGGTTCGCCCTGTTATATTCGTCCGCGGTATGCGGCACGGCTCTGCGACCAGCCTTGGTGGCCACATAGGGGCGCTCGCCGCCGCGTTCCTTCAGAACCTCCGCGATGATCCGTTCCGACCGCCCGTCGCCGTAGACGTCAGCCGTATCGATAAAGCTGGTTCCAGCGTCGAGCGCCGCATGAAGCGCTCCCCGTGCATCCTCTTCAGAAACGTCACCCCATGCGCCGCCGATGGCCCATGCGCCGAAGCCGATGTCCGATACCTCGCGACCCGTGCGTCCGAATTTCCTGTAATGCATGTTCTTGTTCTCCTTCATGGCATCAATTGTCCCCCGTTGACCTCGATCACCTGACCGGTGATGTATCCGGACATAGCTTCCGAGGCGAGGAAGAGGAATGCGCCGACGCATTCTTCCGGCGATCCCTCGCGCCCCATCGGGATGGTGGCACGCTGCGCGGCCATGATCTCGGGCGAGGTGTACCGGTCGTGAAAGGGCGTCTGTATCAAGCCGGGCGCTACCGCGTTTACGCGGATGCGGTCTTTGACGAACTCCTTCGCCTGTCCACGCGTCAGGCTGCTGACGAAGGCTTTGGCCGCGGCATAAATGATGGCACCGCCGCCGCCGCCGTTCCGGGCTGCGACGGACGTGGTGTTGATCACGAAGCCACCACCGGCCTGTAGCAAATGCGGATGAGCGGCGATGGTCGCTTCCCATACGGATTTCGCATTGAGATCCAGCACGCGGTCGAAATGATCCGGCGAGATCTCGGTCGTCGGGATCCGGCCAAGCATTCCGCCCGCATTGTTGACGATACCATCCAAGCCCCCCAGCGCCGAGGCAGCGGCATCCACCACCTTTTTGGCTTCACCCTCGACGCCCATGTCGCCATGTGCCAGGATGATGCGGTCCGAAGCCTTCGATCTCACCTCTTCAGCCGCGGCCTTGCTCTGATTGTAGTGAACAACAACGCTCGCTCCCTGCGCCGCGAACCCGAGAGCGACAGCTGCGCCAATACCGGTTGACCCGCCTGTGACCAGAACCCGCTTGCCACGCAAATCGCCAAGCCGGACGTGCTCGAATACGGACATTTGTTTCTCCTCTCTCACGTTCTGGCAACAATACCCTCTTGGCTTTCAACAAACTTCGAAATTAAGATGAAACTGGTTCATTCATACACTGAGCGGTATTCATCGTGGCTCTTCTCGACCGAGTTGATTTTTCCGATCTTCGGCTCTTCCTGGCTATCGTCCGCCGGCAGAGCTTCAAAGCCGCGGCGATCGAACTTGGCCTTACGCCGTCGGCAGCCAGCCATGCGATGCGGCGGCTAGAAGAAAGGCTCGGCGCCAAGCTACTCAACCGCACAAATCGAGCTGTCGCCGCGACGGATCTCGGCTTGGAGCTTGCAAGTCGCCTCAGCGAGGGGTTTGAGCTGATCGGCTTCGCGCTTGAAACGCTCGATGCACCGGGTGCGGCGCGTTTCGGCGAATTGCGCATCAACGCGTTTGCCGACGCCGCCCATCTATTGATCGCGCCGGCCCTTCCCGAATTCGAGGCGAGGTTTCCGGATGTACGCCTAACGATCGTCGTGGAGGATCGGCCGATCGACATCGTGGCAGAAGGGTATGATGCAGGCTTGAGATACGGTCATCTCGTGCCCGAAGATATGATCGCCGTGCCACTCACGGGACCGCAGCGGTGGGTCATCGTTGGATCCCCTGACTATCTGGCCCGGCATGGAACACCGCGCGTGCCTGCCGATCTTTCGAGGCATCGATGTCTTCAACTCCTCCTGGGAGACAATTCGAGCTACAGGTGGGAGTTGGGCGACGGCGAGCGCGCTCAGCGGATCAAGGTCCCTGGCCTCATCACCATCGCGGACACCACGACGACGATTGCCGCTGCAAAGGCGGGAATGGGGCTCGCTTATCTCCTGGAATCTCGCGTCGCCGAGGAGATCCATGCCGGAAGTCTAGAAATCGTCATGAAGGAATACGCGTCAGCAGGTGAGCCATTCCAGATGTATTATGGCACCCGACGCCATGGGCATCCTGGCTTGCGCGGTCTCATAGACATTATCCGCCATCAGCACGGTCTTGCGCGCGTGATCGGGTCCAGTTGAATGAAGTAAGAAGCGTCATGCAACGCTTCACCAAATGCCGTTGGGACGTTGTCCTCAGTACTGCGATTGATGATTGCTACACCGGCGGTGAGCTGAACAAGGCCCAAGTACTAAAGTTTAACGTCTTATCGCTATATCAAACGACTATTGGCAGATTTTAATATCGTTAAGACCTTTGATGGAGTTCTTTAGTGGCTGGGTTTTTTCGTCACAAGTCGGATCATGGCACGCAAGCTGAATTAGAGCTTCTTCAAAATTCGCTATCTGCAATCAAAAATTCCAATGCCGTGATCGAATTTGCAGCAGACGGGACCATCCTGTCGGCAAATGGCGCTTTCTTGAAATTGATGGAATTCAACCTCGACGAGATCGAAGGCAAGCATCACAGTATCTTCCTGTCGAAGGAGGATGCCAGCTCTTCGAATTACCAGAAGTTTTGGGAAGACCTGCGCAGCGGTGTTCACAAGTCAGCCGAATTCAAACGCATCGCAAAGACTGGCCGAGAAGTGTGGCTTCAGGCAAGCTATAGCCCCGTTGTTGATCGATCCGGTCACTGTGTTCGCGTGATCAAAATCGCGTCCGATGTGACGCAGGCTCGACTTATGAATGCCGACCATTCTGGACAAATTGCAGCGATTGGCCGCTCTCAAGCGGTTATCGAGTTTTCCATGGATGGCATCATCTTGGACGCGAATGAAAATTTCCTTTCCGTGATGGGGTATTCGGCAGCTGAAGTGATCGGAAGGCATCACCGGATCTTCGTGACGCCAGAAGATGCGTCACATCCAGACTATGAAAAGTTCTGGAACACCTTGCGAAGCGGCCAACATGAGGTTCGCGAATATAAGCGACTTGCGAAAGGCGGACGGGAGGTCTGGATCCAGGCATCGTACAATCCGATCCGCGACCTGAACGGCAAGCCTGTAAAGGTCGTAAAGTATGCCACGGATGTGACGAAAGCGAAGTTACAGGCTGCTGATTATGCCGGTCAGATCGCCGCAATCGGGAAATCGCAGGCTGTCATCGAATTCAACATGAATGGCACGATCATAGGCGCAAATGACAGTTTTCTGCAGGTCATGGGCTATGAAGCTTCTGAAATTGTCGGCCGGCACCACAAAATGTTCATGCGAGAGGAAGATCTGGGCCCGACCTACGAGCAGTTCTGGCTTGATCTCCAAGCCGGGAAATTTTCGTCCCGTGAATATTGCCGTATGGCAAACGGTGGCCGACTGGTGTGGATACAGGCGTCATATAATCCGATTTTCGACATGAACGGCGTGCCGTTCAAGGTCGTGAAATATGCCACCGATATTACGCAGCAAGTCAGGCAGCGCGAAAAGTTCAGTTTGCTATCTTTGGTCGCCGATGAGACCGATAATTCGGTCGTTATTACGGATCGTCATCACCGCATTATCTACGTCAATAACGGCTTTGAACGGCTTACCGGTTACACTTTGGCCGAATCGATTGGAAAAAATCCCGGAAAAATGCTGCAAGGGAACAATACCAGTCCTGATACGGTCGCTCGGATTCGACAAAAACTCGCGGCAGGCGAGGCGTTCTACGAGGAAATCCTGAATTACAACAAAAGGGGGGAGCCTTACTGGATCAGTCTGGCAATCAACCCTGTCAGAGCATCGGATGGCTCCATTGAGCGCTTTGTCTCCATACAGGCAAATGTGACTGAGACAAAAAAACGCTCGTTGGAATTCAATGTGAAACTGGAGGCCATCAGCCAAGCGAACATCATTGCTGAATGGTCGATGGCGGGTGAGCCAATCTCTACGAACAAGACGGCGAACGTTGCTTCGGCAGGTCAACTATCTTTCGTTCTCGATGAAGCCTCGATGAGGGAACTATTGAGTGAAGGCAAACTGCGGCGCGAACTAAACTGGCCCTCCGATGGACCGGTCTGCTGGCTCGAAGCTTCTTTCTCTCTGATCCATGACCTTGAGGGCCAGCCGGAACGGATACTGATGTGCGGCGTCGATGTGACGTCCAAGAAGGCGTCGGCCGTCAACTCAGCCCAAGCCATGAGCGACATGCTTGGTGACATCACGCGGACTGTTGAGACCATCAGTGGGTTCGCGCGACAAACGAGTCTCCTTGCCTTGAATGCCGGCATAGAAGCGGCTCGTGCCCAGGATGCAGGACGGGGATTTGCTCTCATTGCCGGAGAGATCAGGAAGCTGGCTGCGAGCGCTGGCGATGCAGTAACGGAGATAGATGCCCTGATCGCCGCAAGCCACGCGAAAGTAGAAGCGATGGGCGGGGCTTCTCCAAGAAGCAAAGTGGCCTAACCAATCCTGCCTGCACGAAACGAATTTAAATCAAGTCCGACGGCTGAGGCTCGTTCGCAACAGGGTAATTCCTTTGTCGAGTGACAAGAACGTCCTGCGGCTGGTCGGCGACAGGGCACGCCGCAGATCTCATTGTCAGGCATCGACAGACTTGCTCTTGCGCCAAGATCGAGGCACGTCACTTTCAAGCGGCCATGGGCCTCAAAGGCGGACGAGATTTCGCCCAGCTGACTTCGCTTCATAGAGTTTGATGTCGGCAATCTTGAAGATCTCTTTGTAGCTCTCCGGCTTGGAAAAACTTGCCCCGCCGATGCTGACGGACAGCACATTCTCACTGGTCCCCTCTGGGAAGATAATGTCACCGACACGGCGCCTGATGGTCTCTGCAAGTTCATAAGCACGCTCACTTTGAACATCCGGAAGGAATACGGCAAATTCCTCACCGCCAATTCGGCCTACAATTTGTGCACCAGTGAGCGTGCCTCTGATGGTGCTGGCAATCAGTTTGAGCGCCCGATCCCCCGATTGATGGCCGTATTCGTCGTTGATCTGTTTGAAGTGGTCCGCATCGACGATCAGCAGTGAGCCAACAGGAGAAAGAGATCCGGCTGCTGCTTTTTCCAGATAAGCCTCGACAAGCATCACGAATGCGCCGCGGTTCAAAACGGCGGTGAGGCTATCGGTTGACGCCAAATGTTGGAGCTCCAGTCTCGCGACCGCAAGCTGCCGTATTTTTTCCAACAAGAAATAGAAGAACGGTCCGCCAATGACGATCGGCAACAGGATGTCAGTTGCGAGCGCCCGCCGGAAATGATCCTTCGACATCTCGGCGAAGTTAAACGAATCTGCGAATACAGCGACTGCAACGCAAACAGCAGTGCCGATCAATGTGCCAGCATACACATGGACTTGCGAGGTCTCAGACCTGATCAGCCGAAGGATTGACAGCATGTTCGCACCTAATAAATGTTGTAGCGCATCCTATCCTGAGGCACTTAACAATTCACCCTTAACGCCAGGAAAGGGCGCTCGAAGCTCGCATCTGCGGTGTCCGATTCATAGTTTCCATGAGGACGCCATGGGCTCGGCGCTCGTACAAGAACAGCGGCCGATATTGTGAACTTATTTGCTCCCTGACAGATTGTCCGTGAAAGCGGATTTTAATGCATCGTCCCGACCCGTGAGGACTAGTAGCTTTTGAACGATTGAATGGTGGAGCGACAGCATGCTACTTGGATTGGAAAACACGGTAGTCTTGATCACAGGCGGCTCAAAAGGGATTGGCTTTGCGTGCGCCCGATTGTTTAGCGAAGAGGGCGCCCTCGTCGTGATCTGTTCCCGTTCTCAAGAGAATATCGACAGGGCACTCGAAACACTGCCGGGCGCGGTCGGCTTTGCTGCGGATGTATCGTCCGACGCAGATGCGCTCAACATGATTCAACACGTTGAAAGGCAGTTCGGAAAAATCGATGTCCTGGTCAATTCCGCGGGTGCCGCGAAAAGAACCGCGCCGGAGGATCTTACGCCGGCGACGTGGCGAGCGGCCATGGATGCAAAATACTTCACTTACATCAATGTGATCGACCCGGTTATCAAACTGATGGCAGCGCGAAAGTCCGGCGTGGTGATCAACATCATCGGAAATGGCGGGAAGACAGCGTCGCCGATCCATCTTCCTGGCGGAGCGGCCAACGCTGCACTCATGTTGGCAACTGCCGGCCTCGCGACAGCCTATGCCGAGCACGGCGTGCGAGTGGTTGGCATCAATCCTGGCTTCACCGAAACCGACCGTGTTACGGAGGGCCTGAAGACAGACGCGAAGCGAAATAATCTTACCGAAGCAGAGGCCCGCGATGCAGCGATCAAGAAGATTCCGATGGGCCGAATGGCAACCCCCGAAGAGGTTGCCCAGGTGACGGTATTCCTTGCCTCAAAGCAAGCAAGCTATGTTACCGGTGTGAACATCGGGATGGATGGTGCAAAGACAGCTACGGTTGTTTGATAGGCGGTTGATAGAGCGGCTGGAAAAAATCCAGCCGCCAATACCGGCATTATCAGCAGGAAAGCGATACCCCTTGGGCCCACAATATCCCCTCTGCTGTATTGGGGTGCGTTCGCAAAGGGGCGGCTTGCATCCGGTTGTCTTTGCTTTTGCATTGGGACATGGATGTCCGCCCCTTCAGAGCGGGGGAGCTATTCTTCCGAAACCTACCGTAGGCACCGGCCTTGGATCACCACGCGATGCTGTCTGGCTGCGCAGAAGCGAGCTACTCGATCAGCGCATCGATCTGAACGCGGCGCGCAGTTCCTCGGCGAAAACCTGCGGCTGCTCCCACGCCGCGAAGTGGCCGCCCTTTGCCGCCTGGCTGTAATAGACCAGAGACGGATAGGCCTGCCTGCTCCAGCTTTCTGGTGCTTTGTAGATTTCCTTTGGAAAGGCGGTGATGGCGACGGGGACTTTGATCTCCTTTGTCTTCTGCGTCTCCGAGCTAAAATTGTTATTGTTATTCTCCCAGTAGAAGCGCGAGGAGGAAGCACCAGCATTCGTCAGCCAGTAGAGCGTGATATCGTTGAGCATTTCGTCTCGGGAAAGCACTCGCTCAGGGACGCCGTCACTGTCGCTCCATTGCGCAAACTTCTCGTAGATCCAGGCCGCGAGACCGGACGGAGAATCGGCTAATGAGTAACCGATGGTCTGAGGACGAGTAACCATCATCGCGCCGTAGGCGGCATTTCGGCCAAAGAAAGTGCTGAGCGATTGATAAGCATCTCGTTCGGCCTGCGTTAGACCTTCGGGTGCTGCATCACCGGCATTGATACGCTTCATGAGGTCGCCCGGAACCGTCGCAGGCATATTGAGGTGAATACCGAGCAGACCTTGTGGAGCTTGCCGGGCCAGCGCATCCGAGATGACCGAACCGTGGTCGCCACCTTGCGAGACGTAGCGTGTGTAGCCAAGCCGCTTCATCAACACATCCCATGCCCTGGCAACGCGTTCAGGTCCCCAACCGAGTTTAGTCGGTTTGCCCGAAAAACCATGTCCGGGAATAGAAGGAATAACCACGTCGAAGGCATCTTCCGCGCGGCCGCCATAGGCAGTCGGATCGGTAAGCGGACCGATGGCTTTGATGAACTCGAACTGCGATCCAGGCCACCCATGGGTCAAAATGATGGGTAAAGCATTCGGATGGCGCGAGCGAATGTGGATGAACTGAATGTCTACGTCGTCTATCGTTGTGATGAATTCCGGCAGTGCGTTCAGTTCCTGCTCCGCCTTGCGCCAGTCATAGTCGGTTCCCCAATACCGAACCAGGTCCTGAACCCGTTTGAGCTGAATGCCTTGAGAGATGTCTTCGACAGTTTCCTCATCTGGCCAACGCGTTTCGGCGATGCGGCGGCGAAGGTCGTCGAGCTGCCACTGGTCCACATGGATCCGGAAAGGCCGGATACTTTCTTCGGCCGTCGGCTCGGTGGCATCGACTGCGACCGTTTCAGCGGCGTTTGCTTGCCTTAGCTGCAAAACCGGTAACAACATTAGGAAGGTCACCGCGCCAGCGGTCATACAGTGCAGATTGCGGCGAGATAAGCTGGTCAGCGAAGTCATTCAACCTCTCCTTTTAAAGTCGTCGGTGACGAAATCTGGGTGCGAGAGAGGACTTACGAGACCGAGGTATCCGGCATATTTCTTGATTGGCACAAATTGTATTTAGACTGTAGCGGGCCCTTTTGGCCGTTGCGGTCGAGCCATCGTATTGAATTCACCAAACGATCAGCCGCATTGGATTGCGTGTATGACAACGAAACCCGCGTTCTCCAGGATGGATAGCTTGGCTGCGCTTGTCACTTAAGCGTTCGGGAAACCCAATATTGGCAACCACTGTCCGTAAGACCGAGACTACAGTGAGATACATGAACGTGCAGCCGCTGAAATAGGCCGGATACGTGGACTGGCCACAAAGGCCCGATCGAAACCAAAACGTGAAGGCTGTCCTATGACAAGCGCATTTCAATACTCCATCGCACTGTCTTTTGCGGCGATTGGTATCGCGGCTCCGTACCCTGGCGCGGCTGAAAAGGGACACGAAAATGCCTCGCCTATTTATGGTGTCACTATCCCAGAAGGATATCGGGACTGGAAATTTATCGCACCGGCTGAGGAGGCGCCTCCACTGGACGAATTGCGAGCCGTGCTGGGGAACGACATTGCAATCAACGCCTACAAAAACGGAGCTCTCCCTTTCCCTGATGGCTCGATCTTGGTGAAACTTGCTTACAAGCGAAAGCAATCGGCCGAGTTCGCGCCAGCAACGGTTCCCGAAGGGCCGACCACGGTTCAAGTCATGGTGAAGGACTCAAAGAAGTATCCCGCAAGCCATGGATGGGGCTTCGGTCGTTTCGTCGATGGCAATCCGGTCGATGGCGCGCAGCATAAAACCTGTCTTTCTTGCCATGAAAGCAAGGTCAAAGATCATGACTACGTTTTCACGCGATACGCGCCGTGAACCATTCCACGCGTGCGGCACGGCAAGCCAGATCTATGTAGGCAACTGACGGGATGAACTGGAACGGATCCACCACCTCAATCTACAAGCGAGCGCATTTATTCGAGGGTGACTTAGCCGGACCGTCATTTGTGAGATATCTGTGGCTTCTACGCCGCATGCGAAGGGGCGGTGAAGATACAGGTCTCGCATTCCTTTCACGCTCAGAAGCTGAATCTCCTCTCTTCGCGATGAAGCGTCGGCAAAGCGCAGTATAAGCAATAGCTGCCGAGAGGACAGGTCCCGGTTCCGGCTTGCAAGCTTTCCGCGTCTGTTCCGACCCATGGTCGGCCAGCGCTCGTGGATTGGGTCACATCCCAAAACCGACGATACCGAGTGCAGCGCCCGCGGCGAGAGCCACGAGAGGATGCATCCGGGTCGTCAACATGGCAACCGCCACGCCTAGCGTGATGGCTGCCAACGCCCAGCTTTGTGCAGTTGCCTCGCCAATCACGATAGCGCTGGCGAGCACCAGTCCGGCGGTCACTGGAACAAGTCCAGCCTGCACGATGCGCCGCCAAGGTCGATCTTTAAACCGTTCCCAGGCCTTGATGACAAAGATGGTGACGAGAGAAGAAGGGACGAACTTTGCGGCCGATGAGACAAGCAGCCCCGCAAGCCCCGCGACATGCCAGCCGACCAGTGGCACGACCATGAGGTTCGGACCAGGTGCCGCTTGCGCCAGTGCGAACAGCGCGCTGAACTCTTGCGGCGTCATCCAGTGCTGAACCTCGACCACGCGCCGCTGCATCTCGGGCAGGATGGTGTTGCCACCGCCGAAGGCGAGCAGGGAAAGCTCCGTGAAAATGAGTGCGAGCGAGAAGAGAACGGATATCATGCCTTCAATTTCCAGGTTGCGAGAATGCCGATGGGTGCGAAAACGAGCATTGTCGGCAAAAGCGGTAGCTTGAGAATGCCGACGGCGATGGTGCACATTGCCGCAATGATGAGCGCCAGCGGTCTTTTTCGGAGTGGCCATGCGATCTTGACCGCCGTCGAGATCAGCAATCCGGCTGCCGCTGCCGCGAGCCCTGCAAACAGATGATGCAACAGTGGATCGTCCTGATAGCGGTCATAAACGATGCCGAGCGCAACCACGATGACCGTCGGTGCTGCGATCAGACCTAGGATGGAAGCAATGGCGCCCGCCCAGCCCCGGAATTTCAAGCCAACTGCAACAGAGATGTTGATGATATTGCCGCCTGGGAGAAACTGACAGAGACCGAGGAGATCTGTGAATTCCTGCCCACTCAGCCAGCGGCGATCCTCCACCATCATGCGGCGAGCGAGCGGCAACACACCGCCGAAACCTGTAAGGCCAAGCATGAGAAAACCGCGAAAGAGTTCGGCGATGGACGGCGGCTCATGTTGCTGCAACAAAGGACGAATATCTGAAGAGACTGCAGGAGAAGATGTCATTATCGACCTCGGGACGCTGATTTTTCATCAATCTAAACGCTCGGTATTCATATATCCAATATATTCATCCAACGATTTGCATATGATACAGATATATCATGATTGAACTCCGACACTTGCGTTACGCCGTAGCCGTTGCCGAGGAACGCCACATTACGCGCGCAGCCGAACGCCTTGGCCTGCAACAGCCGCCCCTCAGCCAGCAGATCAAGGCGCTGGAAGACCAATTGGGCGTCACATTGTTTCACAGGCTCTCACGCGGCGTCATTCCGACGGCGGCGGGAGAAGCCTTCGTTGCGCGGGCGCGCGCTATTCTCACTGATGTCGACAACGCGGTGGAGGCGGCGCGACGCTCAAGCCGCGGCGAGGAGGGTCGATTGGCCATCGGCTTTACCGGATCGGCCGCCTTTCACCCGCTCGTCACGGGCGTTGTACGGGAGCTGAGGGATCGCGCGCCACTGCTCAAGCTGACTTTGGAGGAGGCGAACAGCAGCGTGGCGTTTGAGGCGCTGCGTGCGGGACGGCTTGATGCGGCCTTCGTGCGCGCACTGCCAGAGGCACCCGAGGGGGTAAGTGCGCGACATCTGCTGGACGAAGATATGCTGGTCGCTTTTCCGGACTCGCATCCGCTTCTGGAGGGATGGCCGGAAAACCAGCGCCGACCGCTGGCTGCGCTGACGCAGGCTACATTCATCCTTTATCATCGTCCAAGCGGAGCCGGCCTTTATGATGCGATCATCGCTGCCTGTGATAAGGCGGGGTTTAGCCCGCGTGTCGGTCAGGAGGCGACACAGATGATCTCGACACTCAGCCTTGTCGCTGCTGGGCTCGGCATTTCTATTGTGCCCGTTTCGATGGCCCGTTTAGGGACGACTGGCATTTCGTATCGGCGGCTTAAACAAGAGGAAGGCCTATCCGCGCCGCTATTTCTTATCTGGAGACCCGGCGAAGAGAGCGGTCCGCTGGCGCGGCTGCTCGCGGACGTGCGACGTTACAACCAGGCGATGGGTTCGCGATAGACGTATGGGTGAGCGACGTGTGCAGGCAGGAAGGATACCATTCAGAATTCCTGCTTCCCCCAAAGAAATCGAACGTGCAAGCTGCCTTCAGGCCATGCGCGCGTGGCTGAATGACAATACGCTAGGGGGCAAACCACGCTATCGCACTCCTGGCCTTTCTGTCCCAAGTCTTGGGCTTTTCATGAATTGGCGACTGCCGCATCTCTCGTGAGAGTCTGGAACTCATGCGATTGAATTGCCCTTACATCACCTGCAGGCATGGCCGTTTAGGCGATTGGCATTCGTTTCCAATGCGCTGCTGCACGCCGAAGGGCGAACGTTTTCTTCATCCAGAACCTTATCAGAGTTCTTCTAAGCTTTCATTGAGCGCCTCGATGTTGCGCAACCGCTTGCGCCCTTCCACATCGGCCTTCTCCAGGCAGCGGGTGATCAGCAGATGGCACAGCGTCATGACTGCGGTATGATTGAAGAGCGGGCCGGGGGCGAGTGTCTGGCACTGGAAGTGCCAAGTCGCGCCAGTTTCGAACGCCGCGCCCTCGTCAGTGATGTAGAGAAGCTTGGCTTTCGACTTGCGGATCTGCGCGAGAATGACGTCCACTTGAGCAATTCGGCGACGCAGCGCGAAGAAAACCACTACATCTTCTTCCCTCAGGCTAACGAGATGTTCACCCAATGTCTGTCCCGCCCCGGGGATCGCGACAATATCCTCGATCACTTGCGTCAACTGCCATTGCAGGTAGGAAGCGAAGGGGCGGCTGCTGCGAAAGCCAAGCGCCCAGACCTTGCGGGCCGCCATCATGGCGTCCGCCACGGCTCTGATCTGGTTTTCAGAAATAGACAGAAACGTAGATTCCAGGTTGGATATGGCCTGCGCCACATGCGCTTGCATCGACCGGGCGGTGGATGTATCGGCCGCCTCCGTCAGGTACAGTCGCGAGCCCGTCTGCTTTTCTGCGCGCGCGTGACGGCGCGCTTCTTCATAGGTCTCATAGCCAAGGCGCTGGATAAAGCGCGTAACGGTCGCCTTGGAGACATGCGCAAGCGCCGCAAGTTCCTGCGCCGAATAGCTGGCGAGTTCCCCCGGAAAGTCGCAAACGAATTCGCCGAGCCGCTTTTCAGCGGGATGCAGATCAGGCAAAGCTTGCCTCACGCGATACAGGAACGATCTATCCTTCGGCACCGGCAACTCCGCCAAGACATCAGCGGGGGAGAGTTTCGCGTGGAGCTCTCGGACTTGCAACAGGAAATGTATTCCACCGGCGGCGTGAGGCACTCATCGGCTTGAGCCGGCAATACGGGACAGGAGGAGTTCGACCGCGGAGCGGATCGGTGCGATCACCGGCGCGGACATCAGTCGCTGCAGATCATCGGCCGCTTGTCCGAGCGGCCCGCCGCCAATGATGACGGCTTCGGCTCTATCCATTTCGAAACATTCGCGCACGGCGACCGAGAGTGAGGCAATGAGGCGTTCGGGATCGGAGGCGAGCGCAAACGGGTCTCCGCTCGTCAGCCGCGTACCGGTGAAGAGTTGGGAGATGCCCAGCGTATGGGCCTTCAATGCAAAACTCCGGACAAGTTCGGGCGTTACCGTGGCGATGCCGAACCGTCGTCCACCAGCTGAAGCTTCTAGCATGCTCGCCTCGCAGATGCCGACCGTTGAAATACCAGAAACCTCTCTCAGCCGTTCGACTCCAGGATCCCCGAATGCGCTGACGATCAGCCCATCCGAGCGACCGGCCGCCGCGAGCCCCATCTCTACGACCCCCTGCGATGCTGCCGAAAGCGCGTCCGCATCAAGAATCATTGGCACGCCCCGGGGGGCGGTAACGCCTTCGATCGTGAAGTCATTGGGAAGATATTTTTGCGCAATCTCGATCATCATCGCGGTTGTGGTGCGCGACGTGTTCGGGTTGATCAGCGTGATATGCTTCATTGTCTGGTCAGTACCTCAATGCCCGATTGCGTCCGTTGGCCGTTTTTGACCTCCCCAAACCTGTTCAGGCATACTGGACGCAGGCGACCTTGGAGGTTTCGGCAGTGACGAGTCGGGGAACTTCGGCCCGGCAAAGATCGGAAGCCTGCGGACAGCGCGGCGCGAAGGCGCAGCCTTCCGGCATATTGGCGAGATCGGGCGGTGCGCCGGGGATTGTGATCAGCCGGTCGCGGCCGCCGGCGAGTTCGACGCGGGCGCCGAGGAGGCCTTTCGTATAGGGGTGACGCGGGTTTCTTATGATGTCCGCGACCTTGCCTTCCTCAACGATCCGCCCGGCATACAACACGGCGATCCGGTCTGAGACTTCGGCGGCGACGCCGATATCATGGGTCACGAAAATGACCGACAAGCCATATTCCTTCTGCAGTTCGCGGATCAAGAGCAAGATCTGGATCTGTACCGTGGCATCGAGCGCCGTCGTCGGCTCGTCGGCAAGCAGAACCTTCGGATTGCAGGCGAGCGACATGGCGATCATCGCTCGCTGCAGCATGCCGCCTGACATTTCGTGCGGGTAGTTCTGTAGTCGGCGCTCGGGGGAGGGGATCTTCACCTTCTGGAAAAGCGCAAGCGCCCGCGCCGCCGCTTCCGACCGCGAAAGACTCTCGTGTCGGATGATGGTCTCTTCGATCTGTCTTCCGAGCGTATAAACCGGGTCGAGCGCGAGCCGCGGCTCCTGGAAGACCATTGAGACGACGGCGCCGCGCAAGTCGGACAGCTCACGCGAGGAAAGTCCCATAATGTCCTGGCCGTCAACAAACATGGAGCCGTCGACCTTGGTGTCCTTTGGATGCAGGCGCAGCAGCGAGCGCATGGTGACGCTTTTGCCGGAGCCGGATTCTCCGAGCAGCGCGACTACCTCTCCGGGCCGGACCGACAGGCTGACGCCGTTGACGGCTCTTAAGGGCTTGCGGCCGCGATTGAAGGTGACGGAGAGATTGTCGATATTGATCATCGCATCGCTCGACATCTTAGGCCTCCATAGGAGCGGGCGCGCGGCTATGGCCGGATCCCGGTATGGACATCAAGCAGGCGGCGGCCTGGTTGGCGGATATTCTTGCAAGTGGGGGCATCTTCTCGCTGCAAACGCTTTCGGCGACAGAACAGCGTGTGTGGAAACGGCAGCCGGACGGCGGATCGATCGGGTTGGGCGGGTCACCGAAAAGCGGCGGCGCGGTTGTCCGCTCAGAAGGATTCACCTTTGGCATCGAGGCGAGCAGCGCCGAAGAATAAGGATGCTTTGTATCGTCGAAGATCGCCTCGCGGCTCCCGAGCTCAGCCACTTTGCCGAGATACATGACCATCACCCTGTCGCACATGAAGCGCACGACGTTGAGGTCGTGGGAAATGAACAGATAGGTGAGGCCGAAATCTTGCTTCAGGTCGAGCAGCAAGTTCAGCACCTGTGCCTCCACGGACTTGTCGAGTGCCGAGACTGCCTCGTCAAGGATGACGAGCCGCGGTTCGAGCGCTAGGGCGCGGGCGATGTTGACGCGCTGGCGCTGGCCGCCGGAAAGCTCGTGCGGATAACGGCCGGCGAACCGAGAGGGCTCCAGTCCGACCCGAAAGAGCAGGTCGTGGGCTCTCGCGATGGCTTTCGCCGCGGGCACGCCATGCACCCGCGGGGCAAAGGCGATGGATTCCTCGATCGTCAGGCGCGGATTGAGCGAGGCGTAACTGTCCTGGAAGACCATTTGTACCTGCCGACGATACTCTCCTAGCGCTAGTGCGCCGCCGACCCTTTCGCCGTCGAACAGGATTTCGCCCTGATCCGGGACGATGAGTTGCATCAGGAGACGTGCGGTGGTGGATTTGCCACAGCCGCTTTCCCCGACGACGCCGAGAGTCTCACCCTTGAGGATGTCGAAATCGACACCATCGACGGCGCGGACCACTTTCTTCGGTTTCAGAAAGCCGCTCGCCTTCACCGGAAAATGCTTCAGCAAACCGCGGGCCGAGATTAGCGGTTGGGCCGGGCCGCCGCGTTCGCCGACGGGCAGGTTAAGGGCCGGTTCTTTAACGATAGTGATCATGATTTCACGTCCATGGCCGAGCGCAGCCCGTCTGAAAAAAGGTTGAAGCAGATCGACGTGATGAAGATCATTAAGCCGGGAAGGGCGGCGACATAGGGGTTGTTGTAGATCGCCGTCCTGAGCGTGTTGAGCATCAGGCCCCATTCGGCATCTGGCGGGCGCACGCCAAGGCCGAGAAAGGAAAGGCCAGACGCGAGGATCATCGAGACCGAGATGAGGCTGGTGGTAAAGACAAAGATCGGGCCGAGCACGTTGCCGAGAATGTGGACGCGGATGATTGTCGCCGGCGGGGCGCCGGAGGCTCTCGCTGCATCGACATAATCGAGCTTCCTGACTTGGGTCGTGACGCTTTCCGCAACGCGGGCGATCTGCGGGATAAACACGACGGTCAAAGAGACAAGTGCATTTGTAAGCCCGGAGCCGAGCGCGCCGGAGAGGGCGACCGCCAGAAGTACCGAAGGGAAGGCATAGAATATGTCGATCGTGCGCATGATTAGCGTGTTGACGATCCCGCCTGCATAACCGGCGATGATGCCAATCGCCGAGCCGATCACGAATGCAATCGGGACGGGGACCACGCCCATGATTAGCGACAGTCGTGCCCCATAGATCAGCCGGGAGAGCATGTCACGGCCCAGTTCATCTGTACCGAGAATATAGCCAGGCGTGCCGATTGGCTTCAGCCGGCGGATGACGCTGCCTTTCGAAGGATCGTAGGGCGCGATATAGGGGGCCAGGATCGCGATCAGGACGAGGATGATGAGGATCGCGAGCGCGGTAATCGCGACAGGGTCGCGACTAAGACGGCGCAGAACGCCGCTCCAAAAGCCGGGGGATTTGGCGATGAGGGGTGTCGAAAGGGGTAAGTCTGCGGTGACGACGGACATGCTCAGCTCCTCTGGATCCGCGGATCGATCGCGCTCTGGAGCACGTCGACCAGGAGGTTGAGGAAAACGAAGAACATTGCCAAAACCAGGATTGTGCCCTGCAAGATGGGCAGGTCACGGGTGAAGATCGCTCCGTTCAAAAGAAAGCCGGTACCGGGCCAAGAGAAAACGGTCTCAATCAGAATTGAGCCGCCCAGGAGATAGCCAAGCTGCAGGCCCATGACCGAAAGCGCCGTCGGCGCGGCATTGCGTACCACATGCTGCAGGATTTGCCGTTTCATCAGGCCCTTGGCGGCGAGCACCTGAGTGAAGTCCTGGGAAAGGATGTCGGCCACCAGCGAGCGGATGGTACGTGCGATGATGCCCATGGGGATCACCGACATGGTGATTGCCGGAAGGATGAGGAACTGGAGATAGGACCAGCTGAGGCTGCGCCCCGAAGATCCCTCCGGTCCGCCGCCCATTGCCGGCAGCCATCCGAGCGTCACCGAGAATGCGATCACAAGCACCATGCCGAGCCAGTAATGCGGTACGCTGACGCCGAGCATTGAAACCGCTGAGGCCAGCCGATCGATCCAGCCGCCCCGGAAGACGCCGGCAAGGAAGCCGAGCGTCGATCCCACCAGAAAACCGATGAAAGCTGCGGCAACTGCCAGGATTATCGAATTAACCGAAGCACCCAAGATCTCCTGGAGGACCGGACGGCCTGTGGCGATCGAGGTTCCAAGATCGCCGTGCAGTGCATGCCAGACCCATAGTGCGTATTGCACGGGCAGGGGCTGATCAAGACCATAAAAGGCTCGCATCTGAGCCTGCATTTCGGCAGAAGCGTCCGTTGGCAGGATGGCGGCGAGCGGATCGCCTGGCGCGATATGGATGAGCATGAAGCAGACGATGCTCACGCCAATCGTGACAGGGACGACGTGGAGCAGTCGTTTCAGGGCATAGAGCAGCATGGTGTCCTCACCGAGAAAGGCAATTCGAGCATCATCGGAAGCGACGCGCTGCCGTGGTTCAGCTGGCAGCGCGTTGCATGCTCGACATCATTCCATCGTGATCGGTGAAAAATCCTGGAACCAATTCTGTGCCTGCACGAAGCCCTTCACTTTGGCCGTCATGGCTCGCGGGTTGACATCGTGTGTCACCATCAAAAACAGCGCATCGTTCACATATTTCTCGTGAATTTGCTGCATCACCTTATCCTGTTCCTTGGCGTCAAAAGTATTGCGCACCTTGTCGAACAGCGCATCCATCTCCTTGTCGCAATAGTAACCCCAGTTGGTCCCATTCGGCGGAGCGAGGTTGCATTGCGACTGGCGGATCATTGCGGTGAACGGATCTTGAATAAAGTAGCTGTAGTTGATTGCCGTCGCACCCTTGGCACTCGGATCCTTGGCGCCTGCCCGCCATACATTGATGACCGTGTTCCAGTCCATCACCTCGTATTCAACCTTGATGCCAACTTCCGCGAGCGTCTGCTGGATGTATTCGTTCATCTGCAGCGGAAGCATTTGACCTGAGCCCGACGAGGAGATGATGACCTTTGTCGTCAGCGGTTTTTCCGGCGTATAGCCCGCTTCTTTCATGAGCCTTTTGGCTTCCTCGACATTGTAGTCAAGCTTGAAGGTCGGTTTGCCGAACCATTGGTGACCGGGCGGCATGTAGCCCTGGGCTGGGACCGAGAGGCCGCCAAGCAATTCGTTCAAGCCGGCTCGGTCGACCGCGAGATTAGCGGCCTTGCGGACGCGAATGTCGTTCCAAGGAGAACCCTCGATGCGAGACAGATGCCAGGTCCAGTTATGCGGATAGGAATTGGTGATGATTTTGAAACCTGCATCCTTTAGCGACTGCACTGAATCCGGTGCTGGCGCCTCGATCCAATCCACTTGGCCGGACCGTAGCGCGGCAACACGTGTGTTAGGCTCCGGGAGGGGGATAAGCACGAGCTTGTCGAGTTTCGGTACGCGCGCTTTGTCCCAATAGTCTTTGTTAGGCGTGAGTTCGGCCCGTTCGCGCGGAGTAAAGCCGTTTTCGAGCTTCCACGGGCCGGTGCCGGAGGGCTTTTGAGCGACGATGTCCCAGTTCTTGCCCTGCTTTTCCCAGTTCGCCGGCGAGGACATCAGGATCCAGCTCAGCTGGTAGGGAAGCGTGGCGTCCGGTCCTTTCGTGGTGATTTCCACCGTTAGCGGATCGATCGCCTTATAGGATGCGACGCCTGGTATACGCGACTTTCCCTGGGCCGACTGGCGCTTGTCGAATTGCGGCGCGTCGGTCTTCAAAAGCTTGTCGAGGTTCCAGACGACAGCATCGGCATTGAAAACACTCCCGTCATGGAACTTGACCCCGTCGCGCAACTTGAAAATCCACTTGGTTTTGTCGGTCGCGTCGACCTGCCAGGAAGTGGCAAGGCTCGGGATTAACACGGATGGCTTGTCGGCGCTCGACAGATCCCACTCAATCAGCGAGTTATAGACGGTGTAACCCATGAAGCGCTGGCCTTCGCCGCCTTGGTCGGTCTGACCGGTCGTGAGCGGAATATCGGAGGCCGTCATGCCAATGCGTAGCGTTCCGGCAGCAAATGACGGCCCGGCGGCAACCGCCGTCAGCGAGATGGCCGCAACGCCCGCCGCAATCATCGCCCTGAGGGTCGCAATCATGCCGGTCTCATGTCGGGCGTTCGATGATGGTGTGGTCATGCTGTTTCCCTCTGTTATCCACGACAGCCAAGCTTTCGCTCAGTCGGAACAGGAGAAGCAGATTTCATGCCACTTAATATGAAATTTGAATTTCATATAAATATCAATCTCGTCAGACGATTTTCTAAAATTGCAGCAGACAGATACCCGGCTGAGTTGCTGCTTTCCAAAGCGTAACAAATCCATGTGCTGAAAATTGTGACGCCAATGTCTTGTAGAGTGTCGGCTGCAATAGCTTTCTTCTGTGTTTGACTTCGTCGGCCATGGCGTGTCTTGCCGTCGTTTTAGATCTGCCGCGAAATTCAGTCGGGTGTCGATCAGCCAGTGCGGTGGTTCGTATGAGCGAAAAGTGACATGCTCAGGAACGACGTAGAGACGATTTTCCAGTCGTAGAGATTGGTACGCGCCCCCAACTCTCATAGTTGTTTGGATTTCCTGCTTTCCGATCGCATTGCAGGCGGCCGGCTTCTCGCACCTCCCTCTGTATCAAGCTTGTTCCGGCAATTTCTTTGACGTTGTTCCATGGTTTGGAGGGACGGATCCTGAGACATACACGGCGCGAAAGGAAATCTGTGCCTCGATACTTCAAGGATGGGCCTCCGATGATTTGCGGCGTTTGCTCTCGTGGCTTGGCTCGCTGTTACCTAACCTTTTCGATTGTCCTGCTGCCGATGCTGATGATCAACGGAGGAGGTTGATGCGATTTCGCGATTTGATGTCTTTCCGTCGCTTTGACTTTTATAACAAAATCCTTCGAGGCAGGTGACATCGCTTAGCCGGACTAAGTAGACTGCAGGCCGAGCCCCTGCGCACCGAACATTGCAGGGGGATCACGATGAGGAATAACGATGAGCGATACTTCCAACTACACGCCACCAAAGGTTTGGACTTGGGACCAGGCAAGCGGTGGTGCTTTTGCGAATATCAATCGGCCGATCGCCGGTGCTACCCACGAAAAAGAACTGCCGGTCGGGCGGCACCCATTGCAGCTTTATTCGCTCGGCACGCCCAACGGCCAGAAAGTGACGATCATGCTGGAAGAGCTTCTCGCTCTCGGTCATTCTGGCGCCGAATACGACGCCTGGCTGATCAAGATCAGCGATGGCGATCAGTTTGGCAGTGGTTTTGTAGACGTCAATCCGAATTCCAAGATACCGGCTCTCATGGATCGCAGTGGTCCAAAGCCTGTCAGAGTTTTTGAATCCGGCGCTATCCTTTTGTATCTTGCAGAAAAGTTTGATGCCTTTCTTCCGAAAGATCATGCGACTCGTGCCGAGTGCCTCTCATGGCTTTTCTGGCAAATGGGGAGCGCACCATATCTCGGCGGCGGTTTTGGTCACTTCTATGCCTATGCGCCCGTGAAGATCGAGTATGCGATCAATCGCTTTGCAATGGAGGTAAAGAGGCAGTTGGACGTGCTGGACCGTCGTCTGGCTGAAACCGAATATGTTTCTGGAAACGATTATACCATCGCCGACATCGCCATTTTCCCTTGGTATGGGGGTCTTGCGAAGGGTTTGCAATATAATGCGGGAGAGTTCCTGTCTGTGCAGGACTACAAAAATGTTCAGCGCTGGGCTGATGCCGTCTTGGATCGGCCAGCTGTCAAGCGCGGCAGGAAGGTCAATCGGTTGAGCGGCGATCTGTCAGACCAACTCCACGAACGGCATGATTCTGCCGATTTCGATCATAAAACGCAGGATAAGCTTCAGCCGCCAAAAGTTTGATGACAAGAAGATCGAAGCTTTGAGCCGCGGACATCGCTCGACCCGTGGGCGATGTCCGCCATCCCTACGAAGGAGGATCTATGGGCGCTGCTCCTGTCAGCCGCCCTGTTGGCGGAGCAGCTCACAGTCCAGGAGCTATTTGCTGCGGGGGTCGCATTGTCTGGCGTAGCGCTCATGTTGAGAGGTCCATCTGTCCGAAAAGAGCGCGCGCCGGGTGCAAATTAAACACGTGGTCAGCGAGCTCCCCGTCGATCAGCATCGAGGTCTTTCGCTCTGCGGTTTTTTACTCGCCTTTATTTCTTGAGAGATCATCCTTTGGCACCTATTCAGATCGCCATAGGCAAATCGGTGATAGCGCCGTCTTAAGATTTATCTCGAACCGTAGCTCTGCTTTGCTACTGCAGTCATATCCAGTTTAGCACGTGTTAGTTCCAGAAACTTATCCAACGGACACGCGCCATCTCGATCGAGCGTTTCGCAGCCCGGCAGGGAAATGTCAGCCTCTATCGGCGGCGTCGTTCGGGTCAAAGCGGAGGCATCGCGAATTTGATCGAGCGACGGCGCAATAAACTTCAGACGGACGTAAAATTTTCCTTCTGCATCGTGAAGCCGTTCGAAGACGAGTGTACCGGTTGGCGGCGTTTCGTCATCGAGGTATGGCGGGATGTGCCAATGAACACCCAGTATCGCGCCAATTTCCGCTTGCTGGGTGTCGGAGCCCGCAAAGAGAATAAACTTCCCGTTCGGCGGGCCATCTGCTGTCGTTGCGCCTGGGGCGCTAGCAACCGCGAGAAGCAGTTGGTTTAGAATATTGGAACCGTCACGGGCCGCGAGATAGGGGACACGCACGCTGAGATCGTACTTGATCTGCCTTAGTTCCGAGAGGCGGATGATGTCCTGCGCCTTCTTCACTGTGCTGAAGGCAACCTTATCCAGTGGAAAACCATTAGCATATTGCAGCAGGAAGACCTGAACCACCGTCGCGGCCTCTTTGAGAGGTCCAACGACTTCGACCGAGGCTGGCCTATCGCCTTTCGCTTTCTTTTCCTTGATTTTCCAAGGGCGGTTGCTCAGGGAGCAAGCAGCTTGCTCCGTGTTTTCGCATAACGCGGGAGCACAACAATTCAGGATCCCATCCAGCTCATGCATCAGCGCTGCTGCCTTTGCGCGCGGTTTGTCGAGGCTACCGCCTGCAGCCTCCAATATGGCGGCCTTTGCTTTCGCCGGATCCACTGCTCCGAGCGAGGTATCACTCGGTGCATAGAGAGGATCGACCGGATGAGCGTCATCTACCTTATTGAAGCCGACCCTCAGACCGCAGCCTGGAAACATAGTGGCAAGCATGACATTACCGGTGTCGATCGTCCGTTGAACGGAGCCATTGGCCCAGCCAAAGACGTCACCGGGAGCCGGACATCCTTCCTTTGGCAGCAGGCCTCGGCTGCGAAGCATGCCGCCTTCCCAGCGTGCAAGTTGCGCGGCAGCCTTCGCACCATGTGGGGTCAATTGACCGTCGGCAACCTCCCATGTCGGCCAAGTCCTGGACGACAAGGCTTCGATTTCCTTGCTATCGGTCTGCGGCCTCACGCCGTGGCGCATCAAGACGACATATTTGTCAAGCGTCAGATCTTGTGCATATGCAGGCGCACAAAGGGTCACCAAGACCAGCAATGCCTTGCAAAGAAACGTTTTCGAAATCAATTTCCTCTCCCGCGCAAAGCCGAGTGTGTCTTGACGGATGGACTGGCAATACCCCACCGCTTATAGACCGACGAGGCAGAAACCCTCAACGGCTTTAACTTTCCGAACAGAAGACCGACCACAGCGCTCCTATGGGAAGGCTTTACGGCAGTTTGGTGAAGGAGTCATAGAATCCGGCGAGCAAAGTGCTTGGCCTATTTGCTTACGTAATAACCGTCTCGTTCGATCGATGTCACGATCTTGCCCGGCTCAATGTCCAGCGGTGCCTCCTCCAAATTCACAGGTTTCCAGGGGACCCACGATTTACCATCTGGATGGCCAGGCCTTGGCGCATTTTGATCCTTCACGACAAGGTAAGGCTCATGCGGCCCCGCGTGATCTGTTGAGAACAGATAAGCGTTCATGAAGACACCTGCAGTTGGTTTTTCGGGCAGCGAAAGGGAAGCTGGAGCGACATAGGCGCAACCTCACAATTCAATACGAACAGGTACTGCTTTCGACGCTGGCGTTTTGGATAGCGCGTCATGATGGTCAATCGCGACAAGAACATTTGCCTCCGGATAATAGGCTCCGATCGTTCCTCTCGGCAGGTTGTGTTCGGTGACCGTGAGGCCGGCAAGCTCGCGCCTTACCCCATCCCTGAAATCGCTGACCAGTGTGACCTTCTGCCCTTCCGATAGCCCGGCGTCTTGAATATCGTCAGGACACATCAAGACGACGTCACGTGTACCCTCGATGCCGCGAAAGCGATCTGAGTACCCGTAGATGGTCGTATTGAACTGGTCGTTCGACCGCATGGTAATAAGACGGTAGCGACCATCGGCATCATCAAACGTCAGCGCGTTGAGTTGACTGGGCGTGGTGAACACGGCCTTCTTCTCTTCAGTCTTCCAGACCCGCTCGTGAGCAGAATTACCGCGGTAGAAACCGCCTGGTTGAAACATACGCTCGTTAAAGTTCTTGAATTGATCCGGATAGGTCGCTTCAATGAGATCGCGGACGAGACTGTAATCGCCCGTCCACTCGTCCCATTTCAGTTTGGGATGAGGGTCTAAGACCGCTTTTGCGATTCCGGTGACGATAGACAACTCGCTCCGCAAATACGCTGAGGCTGGCGTTCTCTTTCCGAGCGATCCCGAAATATGCGAGAAGCTATCCTCAGTCGTGATCGCCTGCGCACCGCTCAATTGATCATCGCGCTCGAGCCGCGAAAGGCATGGAAGGATGTATGCCTTTTTCGCCGGAAATAGATGGCTTCGGTTCAACTTCGTCGACACGACCACGGCCAAGTCCTGCTGGGCCCACGCAAGCTCCATCGCCTTTTGATCAGGAACGGCGCGAACCAGATTGCCACCTAAGGAGATGGTCGCTTTTATCTTTCCGGACATCATTCCTTTTACGGCATCCACAATCGTTACGCCGTCTTCCATCGGCGGATCGAAATCGAACAGGGCCTTGAGCCTATCCATCGGAATGAGTTTGGTCTTTTCTGCTATGCCAACTGTCCGCTGCCCCTGAACATTGGAGTGACCGCGCACCGGACAGCATCCTGCTCCCTCACGGCCGATGTTACCCCGTAAAAGGAGGAGGTTGACGACCATCGCTATGTTCAGAGCACCCATCGAATGCTGGGTCAGCCCCATGCCATAGACACCGATAACTCGTTCTGAGCGGATATAGATGTCACCAGCGCGTCTGATCGCGTCTTCGGTCAAGCCGCTTTCCATCTCGATGGTTGGCCAGTCGGTGCTGCGAACGAGATCGATGAAGCTTTCCAGACCGACCGTATGCTCTGCGATAAAAGCAACGTCGAGAATGCGCGATGCGCCGGTTGCCAAGGCGGCATCGTCCGCTTCGATCACGACCTTACAAAGACCGAGGATCGCGGCAATATCGCCGCCCGCGCGGACTTGAAGATACTTGTCGCTGATCTGTGTCTCACGTCCCGTCAGCATGTCGACCGGGCTTTGCGGGTTGACGAAGGAGACAAGACCCTGCTCGACAACGGGGTTGAACGTGACGATTTTCGCGCCGCGCTTCTTTGCCTCCTGCAGCGGGTGCAGGAAGCGTGGGCTGTTCGAGCCTGGATTTTGGCCGAAGAAGAAAAAGGCATCTGCCTTTTCAAGATCATCCCAGATGATCGTTCCGACCGGAGATCCGATGACCTTCTGCAATCCAACGGAGGTCGTCTCATGGCACATGTTGGAGCTTTGCGGCAGATTGTTGTTGCCATAGGCTCGCGCAAGCAAGGCATAGAGGTAGGAGGCTTCCAAGCCGGCATGCCCAGATGCGTAAAACACCACGCTATCGCGCTGAAGCGATTTCAAGGTGCGGCCGATATCCGTGAAGGCATCTTCCCAGGAAACTTCCACATAGCGATCCGTTGCGCTGTCGTATCTCAGGGGATGTGTTAGCCGTCCGGTCTGCTCAAGGTCATAATCTTTCCAGTTACGGAGTTCCGAGACCGTATGATCGGCCCAGAACTCTGGCGTGCACCTCGCGCTTGTCAGATCTGAGATCGTGGCTTTCGCGCCGTTCTCGCAAAATTCGAAGGGGTGATAATTGACGGGTTTCGGCCAAGCGCAGGAAACGCACATGACGCCACTCGGCTTGTTTTGCCGGGCCAGTTCTTCGAGAATCATGGGCGACGGCCGGTCATCACCGATGATGCGCGCGATGGATTTGACCGATCCCCATCCGCCCGAGGGGCCTTCAGATTCCGGATTTTGCACAGTGTCTGTCATAGAGGCTTTCCATCAAGTACAAAAAGGAAGGCGCTCCCGGAAGGAACGCCAGTGGAAGAAACGCGGAGGGCCGATCACTGAGTGGGTTCGTGCATGGGGCAGCCATTGAACCGTCGCCGGAACTCAGCCGAGTGCAGGTAAGGTTCCCTGCGTGCTCGATTGATGTTTCCTAGGGGGCGATGAGCGTCCAAGCCGGTCCAAACGCTGAATCGCATCTCTTCATCTACCTTCCGCACGTTTGCTTCATCCCAACTATCCTGTTGCATGGCGGTAACCGTCGCGACGGTCACAAACGGCGCGTCCTCCTCAGACCACTCAACAGTGGGGTCTTCTATTGGCTGCTTTTCAAGATCGCGACAGAGTTGGACCTGGAATTCCCAGACAGCCTTCGTTTCCTGCATCTCAGCCCGCACTGTCTCCCGGATGGCATCGTCGCCAAGACGGCGGTTAATTGTGGCTCCCGTCCGCTTGGTCAGGTCACGTGACATCGGCCTCAATTTAAACTTGGCGATGTAGTTTCCATAGCGAAACGGTGTGACGCTGAAATAAGTCTCACCCAGCGGATCAACGTTTGGCGCGCCGCCAAGCGACTGAATAGTCGGGCTCGAAACGCCAACCGCTTCAAGCCCTTTGTTGACGGTTTGGAGCACACTCGACATCACAGTCTTGGTGCCTTCCATCCTGTCGGTGGTTTTGGCAAGGAGCTTCAGGCCAGACAGAAATTTAGCGGCGTTCGGAGCCTGGAATACGGGGCCATTGACCATGATGAAGTCCTGGGTAGAGCCGTCCGCGCCGGGAAGGCGAGGGCCGGTTACATCCAATACCTTCATGGCGAATCCGCGTGGCAGGGAAATGGCGTCAGGCAGGACATCGCCAGCATTGGTCGACAGGCGTATATAGACCTTATGCGTTGCAGGGACCGAAAACAGCCCTTGCTTCAGTTCCTGGGGCAAGTCCGCCGCGATCGTCAATTCTCCTTCGATTATGCCGTGCGCTTTGGCATGAACAGATCGCACAGCACGACCGTAATCCTCGGATGTTGTTCGCATGATAATATCGAATTGGTCGTTCAGGCCGGAAATCGTTTTCTGTTCATCCTCTTGGATGCTCTCGAGATCAGGCGAAAAGCGGATGGGATGCGGTATCGACATGAGGCGCTTTCAATCAAAAATCTGAAACGCCTGGATGGAAGCGAAAGTTCCGCTCGGAAAGAACATCGGAGTGGTCATAAAAAAGCGGCGTATTCGCCAGAATTGCTCCAGCGGCTCCGGTAGGTTCGGTGAGCCCGATGGGTCAATGCAATCGCGACGACGTGGAGGCTTCCGCAGGGGAGCTGAACTTTTTCCCAGCTCCCAAAGATTTGCTGCTCGCACTGCCTATCGCTTAATTACTGATGGCAGCGGAACTTGTCTTGCTGTGGTGCTTTATCGAAAGTCAATCGTGCATGCCAACATCTTCGAGCAAGCGCCCCAAGCGCAGTTCTCGCCCGCCTTAGCTTTCACAGTGTGAGTGGTCAGTTGCCTAAAATTGCCGTTATCGGAGCCGGACCCACCGGCATCTACACTCTAAAACGTCTGCTAGAGAGTGATGTTTCGCTATCCATTACCATCTACGAGGCCAACGCAGATCCAGGCAAAGGCACTCCTTATCATCCTCGCGCTAACGATCCCGCCATGCTTGCCAACATAGCCAGCATTGAACTGCCACCTGTGCGGGAAAGTCTTACCGACTGGCTGCGTCGAAAGACCCCGGCTGAGCTCACGATGCTGGGTATTCAGTCTCAAGGGATCGGAGAACGTGAGTTCTACCCCCGAATTGTTCTGGGTGAGTATTTTCAGGCCCAGTTTCAGGCGCTTGTCATGAGCGCTGCCGAGCGTGGCCATGTCGTGCACGTCAAGCCAAACCATCGCGTCATCGATGTTGAACTCGGCGAGCACGATATCACGGTGAAGGTAAAAACCGCGGTGAATGAGGAAGTCCAGCAGGCTTTCGACCATGTGGTCATGGCAACCGGTCACGATTGGCCCGAGAAAACCGAAACCAAGCCAGGATTCTTCATTTCCCCATGGCCGGCCCGAAATCTCGATACGATCGGGGATGTTTCGGTTGGTGTGCTTGGAACGTCCCTCAGCGGTATTGATGCGGTTGTATCTGTTGCCACATCGCACGGCGCGTTCATGCTCGATGACGAGGAGCAACTTCAATACTTCACAGGGGCAGAGCCAAATTTCCACATCACGATGATGTCGCGGAAAGGCCTCCTGCCTGAAGCTGACTTCTATTGCACTATCCCATACGTTTCACTGACCATATTCACAGACGCTTCCGTTGACCATCTGATAGAGACAGCGGGGGATCGCCTTCTCGACAAATTGTTCGACCTCTTTCGAGCGCAGCTCTTCGCCGATGATCCGGAATATGCTGAACGAATTGGCCTTGGAATGCTGACTGTCGAGACCATCGCAGACGCATATTTCTCCGATCGCGAACGCTATGATCCTTTCACTTGGGCGTCGCTTAATCTTGGCGAGGCCAAGGCCAACAAGGCAAGCAAAACGACGGTTGCTTGGCGCTACTCGATCCTGAGGATGCACGAAGTGCTGCTCCGCGCCGTGCCACGCCTTCAGAAAGATGATCTCAAGCGATTTCATAGGTATTTTAAGACAATGTTCGTCGACGACTACGCGACCGTGCCGCACCAATCGATCGAACGGTTGCTGGCGCTTCATCGCGCTGGACGGCTCTCAGTGCGCAAGTTGGGATCGGACTACGAACTTGAAAGGGAAGGTGTCGACCGGGGCGCTGTTGTTCGCGTCGGCGAGACCGCATATCGGTTCGACGCCTTTATCGATGCCACCGGCCAACACGCCGTATCAGCCTGGGACGTCCCCTTCCCGACGCTCATCCGCCAGGGTGTGGTGCGCGAGGCGCTGACGCAGGAGGCTTCCTCGGTACTAGCGGCCAAGCAGGATACTGCCGTGGTGGCCACAGGAGGGATCGATCTTGATAGTCAATTCCGTCCGCGCTTCGATAAGCCCTTAAGCCACAATCTCTATTGTGTCTCCATTCCCTTTCTTCTTCATAAACTGCCCTTTGTCCAAGGGATCACCAGCGCCGAACAACTCGGTAATACAGTCGCCTCGGCGATTATCGACGAGATTGCTGCAAGCTAAGCTGGGCTTCGCGCTGAAGCAGTTTGAACAAGGAATGGAAGCCGATCGGATGGAAGAAGAGACGTTGAAGCTTTACATGTTCTATGTTGGAGGTGACTGTGGCAACTCGAACATAGAATTGCACGATGTGCGCTTTTCAATCGGCCAGACGGCGGAAGATTGCCGAGACGACCTGCGTCGGCAATGGTGGGGAGACCCCAAAAGCCTGCATCTGGATTGCTGGGGCGAAGTTGAGCAGGCCGATGGCTACGATGTCATTGTCGGCTCGAACACATCTATGCCTGATAACCAGGAAAAACTGTTCTTCCTGAATCTTGGCGGATACGATCGCAGCGAGTTTGGCGAACTTCACAAAAATGTTCTCCTCGTGGCACCTGACGCGAAATCCGCGACGAAGAAGGCGTTGCAGCAGGTTCGCAGTTGGACGTTGCCCCACAAGGACAACGTATTCGAGGTCGAGAAGGCGATCGATCTATCCGCACTCACCATGAACTACGGTCGTCGTCTTCAACTGATGCCCGCCTTGAGAGAAAAGCCGTTCCAGTTCACTTGTGCCTATATCCGTATTGGGACGGAAACATGAGAAACAACGGTGATCGTGATGGCAGGTTGCTGACGTCGCCAGCGACAGCCGTTGAACGGCCGGACATCGGTGAAACGGGGCTTTCTTCCTCTCATTTCCTAGCGCGGCGGTCTTCGCTGTCTAAGCTTCTCTCACTTTCGTTTCTACGAAAGGTTGAAAAGAAAACATTAATTCGCGCGTCCATTGCCGAACATCCTTTTCAACATATGTCGTTACCGATCGATGCAACCAGGAGGACGATGACATGGCTGACACCAACGGGTTTGAGACCAACCGAGGAAAAGGGGGCGAGACCCATCAGCAACTAGCGTCTGAAGGCTCGCATGCTGTGCAAGGCCGTCTGACCACTAATCAGGGCATTCCGATTTCCGACAACCAGAACAGCCTAAAATCTGGTCACAGGGGTCCGACCTTGCTGGAAGATTTTGTTCTGCGTGAAAAAATCTTTCACTTTGATCATGAACGTATTCCCGAGCGCATCGTCCATGCACGTGGCTCAGCCGCACACGGATATTTCGAACTGACGGAATCGCTGAGCGACGTCACATCGGCGGATCTATTTCAGCGCGTCGGTGACAAGGTGCCCGTTTTCGTCCGTTTCTCCACTGTTGCAGGTGGTGCGGGATCAGTAGATACCCCACGCGATGTGCGAGGCTTCGCAGTCAAGTTCTACACGCAAGAAGGAAACTGGGACCTCGTCGGCAACAACATCCCGGTGTTTTTCATTCAGGATGCGATCAAATTTCCGGATCTCATTCATTCTGTGAAGATGGAAGCTGACCGCGCCTATCCCCAGGCGGGAAGCGCCCATGGCACATTCTGGGACTTCGCATCACTCATGCCTGAAACCACGCATATGTTGATGTGGGCGATGTCGGATCGTGCCATTCCACGATCCCTGCGGATGATGCAGGGCTTTGGTATTCACACCTTCCGCTTCGTCAATAAGGAAGGCAAATCGACCTTCGTCAAGTTTCACTGGAAGCCCAAGCTTGGCGTACAGTCAACCATCTGGGATGAGGCGGTGAAGCTGCAGGCGGCAGACAACGATTACCATCGTCGTGACCTGTGGGAAGCGATCGCCACGGGCAATTTTCCGGAATGGGAGCTCGGGGTCCAACTGTTCGACGAAGACTTCGCCAACAAGCTTCCCTATGACGTGCTCGATGCGACTAAAATCATTCCGGAGGAAGTCTTGCCGCTCAAGGTCGTCGGCCGACTGGTCCTTGATCGAAACCCGGACAATTTCTTTGCTGAGACAGAGCAGGTCGCCTACTGTCCAGCCAACATTGTGCCAGGGATCGACTTCACCAACGACCCGCTTTTGCAAGGAAGGTTGTTTTCGTATCTCGACACGCAGAAGTCCCGCCTTGGAACGGCCAATTTCCATCAATTACCAATCAATGCGCCGAAGTGTCCAATGCACAATTTTCAGCGCGATGGCATGATGCAGATGACGGTTCCGAAGGGACGAGCGAATTACGAGCCGAACAGCCTTTCTGCTGCCGGCGAGGAAGGCGGCCCACGCGAGTGTCCCGTGACCGGCTTTCGATCGTTCGAACCTGCGTCGGGTCAAAACGAACAAGGCGACAAGCTGCGGGTACGCGCAGAGCTCTTTGCCGATCACTACAGCCAGGCGCGGTTGTTCTGGAAATCTCAAACCGTATCGGAGCAGGCTCATATTGCATCTTCCTTCGTCTTTGAGCTTTCGAAGGTGGAGTTCGAACACGTGCCGCCACGGGTGATCGCCAATCTCATGAATGTTGATATGGACTTGGCGAAACGTGTTGCCGATGGGCTCGGGATTGATCTTCCAAAACCCAATCCAGCCGCAAAGGAGCCCATGGATCTTGATCCATCTCCGGCTCTGTCGATCCAGAAGAACATGCTCGAAACGCTTGAAGGTCGGAAGATCGGGATCCTTATCGCCGACGGCACGGACGCGGGTGTGCTCACAAAGCTGAAAGATGCTCTCACCAAAGCTGGAGCAACGCCGTTCGTCGTCGCGCCGAAGGTCGGCAAGGCACAGCTTTCCGACGGGAAGGCAATCAAAGCCGATGGCCAGCTTGCCGGGTCGCCCTCTCAGATGTTCGACGCTGTCGCAGTCCTCCTTTCCAAGCAAGGCAACGACATGTTGTTGCGCGAAGCGGCCGCGATTCAGTGGGTCATGGATGCGTTTGGCCATCTGAAGGCTGTTGGTCATTCTCCTGAGGCCATGCCATTGCTGCAGAAGGCGGGGGTCGAGCCTGATGATGGTGTCTTGGAATTAGGTGACGCGTTCATGGCGGCCGCCACCAAGCGATACTGGGATCGTGAGCCGAAACTGCGACTTCTTGCCTGACCTGATACCAGATCGCGCCACCGTTGATCGGTGGCGCGATGACGACAAAGAACTTTGTAGGCCAGTGAATAAGCCTCGACGACGTTCGGCTTTCGCTGCCTTTCCTGTTTGAGGGTGAGGTGGTAACGCCAGCGATGCTTTCATCAATGCGCGCACTCGCTTATGAGGCAACGGCGATCGACGCGCCAAAAGCCGACGTTTGAGCGGTCTTCGGCAGACCCGACGGATGTGTGAGCATGATTTAACCTGAAGCGCTGATAAGACGTATCGGCTTTGACGGCATCGAAACGAGAACAGTTTCGTCGCGGCACAGGCCTGGATTGTTCTCGTTTCTTCCGCAAGCTACAAACAAGCTCACCGAACATAAGATGCATCTAATTCAATCGTATCTCGATTTGTCGAGATCCTAGAATTGGGAATCGGTGTCTATCATGCGCATTGCTGCATGCCTTTCGGGAATGGGTCGGACGGCGGCCTACTGCAAGCCCTATCTTGATCGGTTCTTCCGTGGCCACGCGGTCGATTATTTCATTCATGCCTGGCCAAATGACACGGATCATCTGGCCTTATACGCCCCAAAGGCCGTTTCTCTGAGAGAGCCCTGGGACATTGCGCAAAAAGAGCGCGCGGTCATTTCTGCCTTCCGTCAATATGGCTTCATCGGACGCATTCCTATGTATTGGGGGATCAGCCAAGCTATCGGTTTGGTCCCGGAAGAAGGCTATGACCTGATAGTTCGGCTCAGACCCGATGTCGTGCCGCTGATGCGGCTGAATGCATCCCTGTCGGATGTCGGCGAGGGAACCGTTTCCTTCGCCTACTGGATGCAGGATCCTATGCATAGATGGTCTCCACCATCGGATTTTCTGCGTGTGAACGACGAAACGCTTGCGGGCTATCACGATCATCTTTTCTTCGGCAGGCCTGCAGCCATGCGCCATTTCGAACGAGCATATGACCTGATCGAGGACTATTGTGCTTCGGGCCTCGGTGTTCGCTTCACGCCAGCGCAATTCATGCACTATCTGATTGCAGCAAGTATTCCCAATCCTCGCCGCGCGCCGATCAGCTTACACCTCATCGATGAGCAGCACGCAAAGAGCGCTCTTGCGCTTTATGAATTCCGGCCGCGCTCCGAGCGTACCCGCCCCCGTGATCTGCAGCGTGTCGCCGCTTACCATCCCGATCTTGCTCCTATCTTCGCCGCCGAGAGGCCGAAGATGGCGCCAACAGAAGACTGGTTCGAACGTTCCTGGGCCGGCTCGCAAGGCAGCCCCAATTTGCGCGGTGGAGCAAAGCGGATGGCACAACGCATTCACGGAGGCGCACTATGAACATGTTGGTACCCGTCTCCTTCTTCAAATATATCCCGGGGGACACTCGACAACTCGATCTGATTTTCAGTCAATGCTTCGTCGCGCCGGGTCAATTTGCGATCGAACGATTGCTCACTGATAACCGGCACCACTGCGTCTTCCTGAACACGGCGAACAACGATTTTTACCAGCATGGCGTGCCCGGATTGGGCACGAGCGTGGATGAGACCGCCGCGACCCTCAGGCAATTCGCTAGGCAGATCGGCGTGACCCGGATCCGCTGTCTCGGTATGAGCATGGGCGCCTCTGCCGCCATCCTTTTCGGTTCGTTGCTGGGCGCCGATCGGGTCGTCGCCGTGGGACCGGAGATCGAGATCGGTTTGCCATTTCATCGCAGCGAATATCACAACAGGGACAAGCGCTTTCACCTAAGCCACCGCCTTCTTGCGCCCCATGTTGCCGCACTGGGCGACAGGCTGCACCTTACCTTTCCCGCCTACGACATGGGCGATTGGCTGCATGCAGCCATGGCAACCGAAATTGGCGCGCCCTTCCTGTGGATCCGGCAGTTTCACTCAGGCGGTCAATCCATCGATTGGCCTGCGCTTCTGGCAGCCGATGCCTGCGAAAGCCCGCTCAGGATGTTTCTAACGACAGGCACCGAAGAACCTCTGCCACCCGCGCAGCTGCGCTTTGGCGCGGCAGCGCATATCGCCTTTTGTCGTAAGGACCATAAAGAGGCCGTCCGGATTGCAGCACACCTCTTCGACATCAAACCTCTGGCTGGACTGGCTTTCTTCATTGCCGCCAACTTGTATTGCCAAGGGCTGATTGCAGAGGCGGATATCTGGTTGCGCAGGACACTGGCTCTCGATCATGAGGGGCTCGCGAGGCCCATCCGCTTTGATTACGATTACTCCCATTGGCTTCCCAATCGGGAGCGCGCCTTGATGCGTGAACGGCTGTCCATATTACGCGGGCTGACACGGCCGGATCCATCGTCGTAATGAACGCAAAAGACCTACCTGATCACTCTGAAATAATCGATGGCGCCGGTGCGCTAGAAAAAAAGCCTTGTCAGGACGAGGCCGCCGATGGCAGACACCATTTTGAACGCGGGGACATGGACATAACGCCAAGCTCGAGGTCACGCCATTATTAAGGGTGCGCAGTTAGGAAAGGTGGGTCACAGCGCCGAAACCGAACCTACGCTTGCCTCACGACGCGGTGTAATCCACGCTCGCCCCGGCCCAGCTTTGCTCGACCGACCGAAGTCCTTTTCATGGGGAAGAATCAGCAATAATTAATATATCGTAGTAATGAGTTAACCAGGACGCATGCTCTGTTCACGCGTTGTAACAAATTATTGTATATTTCCGACGAGTGTCTCCCGATCTCATCCGGGAGCGTTAGATGTTTTCTGAGCAGGTTTCCCAAAAGTCATTTAGCGGCGAGCGGTTTACACGGCATATTGTCGTACCAACGGCCGCATTACTCATTATTGCCATTACCCTCGTCCTTGCTTTTCTAATCATTTCAGCTGACCGGCAAAATAAACTCGAGGTTGTCGCTTCGACCCGGCTTGCTCACACAGCTCTGGCCGTCAAGACGAGAGAGGTCGCACGCAACCTCAAGGACTATGCCGTCTGGGAAGACGTTTATAACAATCTCTATCTGAAGGTTGATACGCAGTGGGCTGGAACCGATGGAAACATCGGTAAGAACATCTTTGAAGGCCTCGGTTACGAGGCAGCCTTCGTCATCAGCAATACAGGCAAAACCGTTTACTCCGTCATTGAAGGAAAGCCACAGGAAGCTGACGCCTTTGCAGTTCTCTCCTCAGGTCTTCCTGCTCTGCTTCAACGCGCGCGTACTGAAAACGAGCCTCTTACCGGGATGCTCAAAAACGGAAGTGATGTGGTCATTGTCGCCGCAACGCCTATCCTGCCGCCATCGATTGACCGCAATAGCGTTGACCGCAATTCCCTCTCCATTTTGGTCTTTTCCAAGAAGATCAACGAGTCGTTTCTGAGCCGCATGGGCCAAGACTATCTTCTGAATGATCTGGCTATCAATCCTCCGGGGAGCCATCCAAGCGCTGCTCATTTCGACCTCAACTCCATTGATGGTGAGGATCTTGGTGCAATCAGCTGGGTGCCGGCCAAGCCCGGTTACCAATTGCTCCCTCTTCTTGCGCCGCCGCTTGCCATCTGCGCCGTGATCCTGATGGCTTTTGCTGTTGTCGTGGTTCGCAACATTCGCCGCTCCTCATTGGCGCTGGAAGCCTCCGCCAAGACGGTTGCAGCCTATGCGCAAACCCTGCAAGAGAGCGAAGCCCGCTTCAAAGACGTCGCAGAGGCATCGTCAGACTGGATATGGGAATGTGACTCCCAGCTGCAAATCATGTTTCTATCGACACGTTTTTCCGAAGTCACAGGCATTGCTGCAGCCAATGTGCTTGGCAAAACCATGCAGAAGTTCTTCCAGAGCGAAAGCGATAGCGGCGGCTGGACGAGCCTGATGGAAGATATTGCCGAGGGGCATGCCTTTCGTGATCTGCGATGCCTCTATAAGGACGCTCGCGGCATGACGCGCATATGTCGTCTGGCGGGTAGACCGATCAAAAATACGGATGGAGCTTTCATCGGCTTTCGCGGCACGGCAACCGACATTACCAAGGAAGTGGAGGCTCAGGCGCGCGCAAGCCATTTTGCACTTCATGACGCGTTGACCGGTCTGCCCAACCGCGTTCTTTTCAGAGAGAGGCTGAATAGTGCTCTGAACGAAACCAAGAAGGCCAAGTCTAGTGTCTCGGTTATTTGTCTTGATCTCGATCATTTTAAGGAGGTGAATGATACGCTCGGCCATGGAGCTGGCGACATTCTCCTCCGGCAACTTTCGCAAAGATTGCTCGAGTGCGTTCGTGCAAGCGATACCGTGGCGCGGCTCGGGGGAGATGAGTTCGCCATCATCCAGGTCGGTGTCGACCAAGCCTTCGAGTCCGAGCAGCTGTCTCGCAAGTTGATCGAAGTCGTCAAGCAGCCGTTCGAGATCGAGGCACAGGAGTTACATGTCGGTGTGAGCCTTGGGATTGCGTTTGGCGATACAGCCGACGGTGATGCAGAACGCCTTCTCAAAAACGCGGATATTGCACTTTATCGGGCAAAGCAGGCCGGCCGTGCGACATTCTGCGTATTCGAACCGCAGATGGACCAAGAGCTGCAGGAGCGTAAAGCGCTAGAACATGACCTGCGCCAAGCTGTACTGAAAAACCAGCTTGAACTGCATTATCAGCCGCTGATCGATGTCACGACCAAGAAAGTCGTCGCCGTCGAGGCACTCGTGCGCTGGCGTCATCCGAGCAGAGGTCTCGTCCCGCCATCCGATTTCATCCCAATGGCAGAAGAGACTGGTCTCGTCATTGCAATTGGCGAATGGGTTCTCGACACAGCTTGCCGCCAAGCATTGCAGTGGCCGGATATCCGAGTGGCCGTCAATCTCTCGCCCGTGCAATTCAGGAGTCGTGATCTTATAGGCCTCGTCACGGACGTTCTGGCGCGTACGGGTCTAGAGCCTGGTAGGCTTGAGCTTGAGATAACCGAGAGCGTTCTGATCAATGACGTTGACTCCGCCTTGTCGATCCTGAACGCCTTGAAAGACCTTGGCGTGAAGATTGCGATGGACGATTTCGGAACAGGCTATTCCTCGCTCGGCTATCTGAATTCCTTCCCATTCGACAAGATCAAGATCGACAAATCGTTCATCGGCGACATGAGCGAAAAAGATAAGTCCGGCGCCATTGTAAAGTCGGTGATCAGCCTTGGTCAGTCGCTCAACATGATTACGACCGCCGAAGGTGTCGAAACCGCCGAACAGGCGAGTTTTCTCAAAGAAGAAGGTTGCCATCAGCTGCAGGGCTACTTGTTCAGTCGTCCTGTCAGTGCCAGCGAGCTCGAAAGCTTCATATCGAACTGGAGCGGGGACGAAAACCAATTCCCCACCGAAGCGGCAGCCTAAGAAACAAACAATACAACGAATAAGGACCTAAAATGAACGCTCATAAGATGCGTCTGAGCGACTATGCCTTTAACGGCGTCCACGAATTCCTGGAGCGGGTCGAGACCGCAAGGCCGGTTATTGAACGGTCGCGTGTGGTGGGGCCGGCGCTGCCGAGTTTCGAAAATGTTGATGCAGTGATTGCAGAGCTTCAACCTGCAGAGCCTGTCTTCTGCATTGAGCCATCGAAGTTGCGTGAAGCAGCCAGGCGCTTCAGTGCCTTTCCGGGCCGCGCACTTTATGCGGTCAAATGCAACCCACACCCGCTTGTCCTTGAAACCTTGTTCAATGCTGGGATTGCCGACTTTGACGTTGCTTCGCTTGAGGAAGTGCGTTTGATCGACAGTCTGTTCGGGTCTGCCGCCGGCCAGTTCTTCAACAATCCGGCCAAGTCACGGCCCGCCATTCGAATTGCTTCGTCCACTCACGGCATCAGATTTTATACGGCCGACTGTGAAGACGAGATCGAGAAGATTCTACAGGAAGCAGACACGGGAAGCGACCTGATCATCGCGGTGCGTCTTGCGACCAAACCTGCGGACGCAAGATATGTGTTGTCGACAAAATTTGGCGCTCAGCCAAACGAGGCTGTGCGTCTCTTGAAAATGATCCAACAGCGGGGTGTTAAGGCCGGTATTTCATTTCATGTTGGCTCACAGTGCTTGTCTCCTGTCGCATTCTCAGCCGCTATCGCTCTTGCCGGTAAGGTGGCGGACACTGCCGGTGTGACGCTGAGCGTTCTGAATGTCGGTGGCGGTTTCCCCGCTCCTTATCCGGGGGATCGGGTCCAGGGAATCGAAAGCTATTTCGCGAGCATTTTCCACGCAAAGGGCGGTATCAATCTGCCAGCCGGCTGCCTCCTGCTTTGCGAACCTGGTCGATCTCTCGTTGCAGAGGCGGGCACCACAATTGCCCAGGTCGTGGTCCGGCGTGGTAAGTCGATCTATATCAACGACGGAGTTTTCGGGACGCTGCAGGAATTGACCCATCCAAAGGAAAACCGTCCCGTCAGGCTTGTTCGTAGTCACTCAAGGCCGGCCGGCGTGACTGCAGAGTTCAAGGTGTATGGACCCACCTGCGATTCCAACGATGTACTCGGTGCACCAATTTCCCTCCCAGGCGATGTTCAGGAAGGCGATTGGATAGAATTCGGCATGATGGGCGCTTACAGCCTTTCAATGCGGACTAAATTCAACGGTTTCCACACCGATAAGCTCGTGATGCTCGGAAACTAGCGATGTCGACCCGTCATGCCACTTCCAATCGTGCCATCGCAACGCTCGTCGGTGCGGTTGGGGTGGTATTGTGGGCGACAGAAACGATGCTCGTGACACTGACGACGTCGATCCCGCCGCTACAGACAGTCACGCTTTCGTTCTTTTTCGCCGCGGCCATGTCTCCCTTCGTATGGCTGATCACCGGTGCCCATCCGCTTGAGGCGTTTCGGCAACCCCCACGGGTCTGGGTGCTGACAGTTGGTTCGCTCGTCGGCTATCACGGCTGCATCTACTATGCGACGCAACAGGCACCGCCCACCGCTGCCGCTCTGCTACAATCAACCACCCCTTTGATCATCGTCCTTGCTTCGGCATTCCTCCCGGGCGAACGGCTTCGGTGGTGGCATGTGGTGGGTGCCATGATCGGTTTTCTCGGTGTGCTCCTGCTTGTCGATACAGCTGAAAGCACCTCAGTTACCCACTCGTCGGTCTTCTACCTCGCGCTCATCGGCATAGCAGCGGGCTTTTGGGGTCTTTACTCTGTCATTGCCAGACTGTTGCCGGACGTGCCCTCGACAGCACTTGGAATGTTCTACGCAGTCTCTGGGCTGATCACATTCTTTGCCCATCTGACGCTTGAGACCTGGGTGGCTCCAACCCCATTAGAATGGATCGCGATCGCCGGGCTAGGCGTCTTTCCGATGGGTTTGGCGATCTACTTGTGGGACTACGGCCTGAAAAAAGGCGACATGCAGGCGCTCGGCGCATTTTCCTACGTGGAGCCGTTCATCGGAGCAGTTTTTGTCGCCATATGCACAGGTGTGGCTCTGACGCTATCACTGCTGTGGTCTGGTCTGTTGGTCGTCGCTGGTGCAGTTATTGCAAGCGCCAGCCTGTGGGAAAAACGCAAAGCTGCACCTACATTGCGGAAGACTGAAACTTCCGAGTGGTTAGCGCTCGTCAGCAAGATTTCATCGGAAGACGAGCTGCAAGACGTGAAGACGGCGGTTTTGACGCGACTTTCGTGGTACGGTCAAGATGAACAAGCCGCGCTAAAGGTTGAGCCGGAATTGCGCGCATTGCTTCAAGCACTCATGTATATTTTGCAAATCGAAGAAGGCTTATCCGAGAATTGTGAAGCGGACAACTGTCAATCCGGTCGGACGACTGCCGATATTTGCGATGTTGCAGCTTGATGCGCGAAAGCCGGGGAAACGATCTGGCCTTTCTCTGACATGTCGCCTTGTCAGCCTGCCATGGCATAGAGTTCCAGCGTCTCCTTAAGGCCCTTCAACTTTTGCGGGCCGATCGAAATGGCATCGTGGAGGCATGCGTTTTCACGGAACGAGCCCGACATCAAAAGCTCTTTTCCGCTCTCGCTACAAATCCCTTGAATGCGGCTGACAATGTTGACGTCCGGCCCGATAAGCGTGAAATCCATGCGACTGCCAGATCCGACATTACCGTATCGAACCTCGCCGTAGTGAAGCGCGATGCCGACCTTGATGCGAATGCCCTCATAGGCGAAGGTTTCAATTTCAGCGAGGATCGTCTTTGCAGCCACCAAAGCGGCGTCGCATGCCCGTGCAGCATCGATATTCGGGAAGAAAGCGAGAACGGCATCGCCCATGAATTTCAAGACCTCACCGCCTTCGCGGGTAATCGCTGGCACAGCCTTTTCGAAGTAACTGTTCAGCAAGCCGATGACGGTGGTACCAGGCAGCTGATTAGATAATTCAGTGAAGCCACGCAGATCGCACAGCAGAAGTGCGGCCTTTATCGACTCGATGTCTCCGCGGCGGATGTGGCCAGCGAGGATGCGGCTTGCCGTCATGGGGCCGATGTAGGTGTCCAGCAGGCTAAGCTCGCATTGACGCAACACGCGCAACTCGCAGGCGTTGCGCAACGCTGGCACAATGCGCTCGATCAAGTCCTGCTCGAGCACGGAGAAACCACCCGGGCGACGGGTCGCAAATACGGCCGTGCTGATCGGCCCATCCGCATTGCAGAGCGGCGCGATCAGCAGTTGCACGAGCTTTCGTTCGGCAAAAATGTCGATATGCTGCCACGGACCATGCGGACTTTCGCCTGGACCGACGATTAACGGTTCGCGCATGCCCTGAGCCTTGAGAAGGGGCGTATTGGCAAAAGCAAGCCGTGATGCATGTTCCCGGTCGTGGATCTCGATCGGCTCTCCGGGCGCCCAGGCAAAGGTGCGGCCAACGAATTCGGGATGTAGCGTGGTCAGATGCAAGCTCAGTCTGTCAACGGGAAGGCCGAGCGCCTGCAAGCGGCGTCCGAGACCGGAAACAAGGCTTGCCTCGTCGAGAGCATGGCACTCGTCTCCCGTCAGCCACTCGATAAGGCCCAAGCCGGCCGGCGCGTTGTTTCGGATGTGTCGCGAGCGAACGCTGCGGCTTGAACTTTCAGGTGTGTCGTGAAACGACATCATTGCGCTGTCCACTTCTTGCTAGTTTAGTGGGCGCCGCCTGCTGAGACGGGGCCACCCTTTTTGAGGAACAGGCTGGCCAGCAAGGCAATGACAAGCGCCACCCCAAGCAGATAGAACGTGTCGCTGAACGACATGATGTTCGCCTGCTTGCGCAGGCTTGCAGCCACGGCGACGATGGCCTTATGCGTGGCCGCCGACTGATCACTTACACCATGGCTCATGAAGTAATTGGTGAGTGCGGCGACACGGGCTCGCGTTGCCTCTTCGAACATGGAGACCGAGTTGGTGAGGATGTTCGAATGGTACTGCTCCCGCTTGGCTTGAAATGTCTGAAGCATCGCAATGCCAACCGCGCCGCCTAGGTTTCGCATCATGTTGAAGAGCGCCGAGGCAGAGCCTGCATTTTCTTGCTCGATGCCGGCCGTTGCGATGGCGGTCAGCGGTGTGAAGGCCAGTGCCTGGCCGACGGCGCGCACGATATTCGGCCAGAAGAGTTGATCGCTGGCATAGTTACCGGTCATATGAACATTCATGAAGTTCGAGATGGCAAAAAGCGCAAAGCCGGCGACGACGAGCAGCCTGGCATCGAAACGCTTCATCACCCGCGGAACAAGCGGGATCAGGATCAGCTGTGGAATGCCCGTCCAGGCAAGCACTAGCCCAATCTGTTCCGAATTATAGCCCTGAATCCGCGTCAGATAGATGGGCAGAATGAACACGGAGCCGTAGAGGGCAACGCCCATCATAAAATTCGCGATGATTCCGAACCCAAAGTTGCGGCGAACCAGAAGACGCAGATTAAGAAGCGGATGAGCGGCTCGAAGCTCAACGATCAGGAACAGGGCCAGCGAGACCGCTGCGATGACGGAAAGGCGGACGATGAAGGGTGAACCGAACCAGTCATCCTTGTTGCCCTCTTCAAGCACGGTCTGCAGGGCGGCAAGGCCTATAGCCATGGTGATGATGCCGGGCCAGTCGCCCTTGGCAAGAAGGGAAAGGTTCATTGGTGCGCGGTCCAGCGAGATCCAGAGCATACCGATCATCAGCACACCTGGTACGAGATTGACGTAAAAGATATATTCCCAACCCCAATTTTCGGTGAGATAGCCGCCTATGGTCGGGCCGATTGCGGGCGCGAAGGTCGCCGAGAGGGCAAAGAGGGCAAGACCCATCGGCTGCTTGGGTTTCGGTAGCAGCGTGATGATGATCGTGAAGGCCATCGGGATCAGCACGCCGCCTGAAAAGCCTTGGATGGCTCGCAGCGCGATCATCTGTTGCAGGTTTGCCGCAAAGGCGCAGGCGACCGAAAAGATGAGGAAAAGGACGGCATTGGCCAGCAGATAGTTGCGCACCGAGAAGACCCGGGCGAGCCATGCACTAAGCGGAATGACAACGATTTCGGCGATCAGATAGGAGGTGGATATCCAGCCGCCATCATCTGTGCCGGCGCCGATTGCACCCTGGATATCGGCAAGCGAGGCGTTGACGATCTGGATATTCAAAACCGCCATAAAGGCGCCGAGCGTGGAGCCGATCACTGCCGTCCACATACGCAGCGGACTCATAGTGGGGCGCGCCGCCGCCGGTGGGGCAGTTCCCGCGGGTGTGAGATTGCTGTTAGCGGCGGGCTGAATGGTGTTCACGATGCTTCTCCTTCCGGCAAAGCCGGAATAATCTCATGCCGGTGCTAAGTTCGATGACGTGAAGATCAACCGGCGTGGCCAGACGATCCTCCTGCGTTGGCGGTTGAGGTCTGGAAGGCCTTGGTGTCGATCTCTGGTTCGACGGACATGCCCGAGCGCAGCAAACCGGCAAGATGCTCGTCGTCGATTACGATCTTCACCGGAATGCGCTGTACGATCTTGGTGAAATTGCCCGTCGCATTGTCGGGCGGCAGCAGCGCGAATTCGAGCCCGCTTGCCGGTGACACGCTGTCGACATGACCCTTGATTGTCACGTTTGGAAAGCTGTCCACTTTGATATCAACCGACTGTCCGGGGCGCACAAAGGTCAACTGCGTTTCCTTGAAGTTGGCGACAACATAGACCGAGTTCAGCGGCACGACAGCCATCAGCTGTGTGCCTGAAGTGACATATTGCCCGATGCGGATTGAGCGGGCGCCAATCGTGCCGTCGACGGGGGCGACGATATTTGTATAAGAGAGGTTAAGCTCGGCCTGCTGAACCGCAGCGGCCGCACGGTCGCGTTGGGCAACGGCCTGATCGCGCTGTGTCTGCAAAACCGGAACCTTGTTCTGCGCAGCAACGAGCGCTGCCTGGTCCCGTTCGACGGCGGCTGCGGCTTGCTTGCTCGCCGATTGCGTTTCCTCGGCCCGCGATTGCGTGCCGGCCCCGTTGCTGATTAGCCGGGCTTGACGGGCGGCATCGGATTGCGCGTAATCGAGGGAGGCCTGCGAAGCGTCGACCGTTGCCCTGGCCTGTCCGATCAGCGATTGCTGCAGGAGAATTTGGGCGTCGATATTGGAGATCGCCGCGTCTGCTGCTTTCAGGTCGGCCTTGGCCTGTGAAAGAGCAGCTTGAAAGTCGCGGTCATCAATGCGGGCTACAACCTGTCCAGCCTTGACGCTGTCGTTGTCATTGACAAGCACATCCTTGATGTAGCCGGCAACCTTCGGAGCTACGGTGGTGTAGTCGGCTTTTACATAAGCATCGTCGGTCGATTCGATGAAACGGCCGACCGTCCAGTAATGATAGCCGAAATCGGCGCCGAGAGCGACGCCGGCAACAAGGGCGGCAATCAATAAGCCGCGCTTAACAAGCTTGCGGCCTTGTCTGGGCTTACCCGTCGCAGCAGGGGCCAGCGCGTCCACCACAGGCCCCTTTGGAACCTCGGTCGCAGGGGATTTTGCTACCTCGCCGACAGGGGCAGCATCGGCTTGGTTTGCATTCTTGAACGCCTGTTTGCGGGGAAGTTCGACCATCGTCCATTTCCTTCGGTGTCTTCACCCCAATCCTGGGGTATTTTTGATGGTGAGAAGATGCGCTGGAAACGGGCTTCTGATAATCTCTGTAAATCTGGAAGCATCATCAACTCACAGTGGATAATCAGAATGGATCGGCTGACCAGTCTCACAGTCTTTGGTCGGGTCGTGGAGTGCGGTGGATTTTCCGCCGCGGCACGCCGGCTCAATATGTCCGTCACTATGGTCGGCAATCACGTGCAGTCGCTGGAAGATCGCCTGGGGGTGCGATTGTTGAATAGGACAACCCGCAAGGTCAGTCTGACGGAAACAGGGAAGTATTACTATGAACGCTCCGCACAAATTCTCGCCGATCTCGACGAGGCCGACCGAACCGCTGGCGCCCTCAGCACGACGCCGCGCGGCACGCTGAGGATTTACACCGCTGGCGCCATCGTTCGTTTTCTTCTTCCCGTAATCAGTGAATTCATGACGCTCTATCCCGCGATCTCACTGGACTTCAGTGTCGGCGAACGTTCGATCGACATGGTTGAGGAGGGCTATGATCTGATGATCCGCACCGTGCCGGCGCCAGAATCAGCTCTTATCTCGCGGAAGCTGACGCCTTGGCGGCATATGTTGGTCTGCACCCCGGACTATCGTGATAGCCACCCAATACCAAAGGTGCCAGCGGATCTCCTCGCGCATAACTGCCTGCAATATGCCTATTATCCTTTTGGCGACGAATGGCGCTTTGTGGACGTCAACGGCAAGCAGGAAAGCATCAAGATCTCGGGCAACGTGATGACCAATAGCGCCGAGACGCTTCGATATCTGGTTGAAAACGGGCGAGGCATATTTCTAGCGCCTAGCTTCGTCGTCTTCGAGGACGTGGCGGCCGGGCGCCTCGTACGCATGATGCCGGATTATGAGGCAGTTGAATTCACCATCAGCGCCATTTATCCAAACCGCAGCCATCTCCCGACCAAGGTCAGACTGTTCATCGACCTTTTGGCAGAACGCTTCACCGAACATCGCAAATGGATGTCATGATTGTGCCGCCTTCCTTCTCATTCCACAATCGCGGCAGCTAAACGCTGGGCTGGCCTTTTCCCTGGGCTGGCTAGTAGGTTTGGAGCTCAGCTGGGAGTGTTTGCACAAGACCCTGGGGGTTTCGGCGAAGAATGACCAGCCAATACGGTTGGTCCGACTGGGTCGCGATAGCAGGGACTTCGGCTTAAACCTTGGCTCGTGAGCTCTCGTCTCGTTGAGAGCGATTGATTTGTTGATTTTCGGAGAGACGATATGCTGTTTGACCTAGCCAACGCAAAAGCGCGCGAAGGCGATGTCGAGGCGACAACTACGCTTTAGCGAACACTCTGACCATGTCGAACGACACCGGGCGGCGCCGATCAAGAGCCAAGCCATCGCGAATTTCAAGGATATGCTTGCGCATAAGGGCCACAGCCTTTTCAACGTTACGATTTTTGCAATATTCAATTAGCTCGTCATGATGGTGATGCCAACCGGCCATGCCCGATTGATTGTCGAACAGATTGACGATCAGGCTGGTACGCGCGACAAGAAGTCTAACCTGACTGGCGAGGATCAGGTTGCCGGACAAATCTGCCATCAGCGTGTGGAACCCACCAGATAGATGGATAGCCTCGCGAATGTATCCCTGCTCGCGAAGTTTGTGCTCCTGCTCAATGTTTTCGCGCAGTTTCGCGATCGCTCTCGGATCTGATGCCTGCGCCACCGCCTCGGTCGTACCGGCTTCGATGGCGACACGCGCGGCGAACACCTGCCGTGCCTCGTCAGCATCAGGAGCGGCAACAAAGGCGCCGCGGTTGGGAATGAAGACGACGAGCTTTTCCCAGTGGAGCCGTTGCAGGGCCGTTGCTACCATGCGGCGTCCGATCCCGAAAGCCTCCACAAGCGCCAATTCCGTCAACTTGGTGCCCGGCATAAGCCGCTGATCGACGATGGCGTCGAACAGATGTTGATAGGCAGCCTCCGCGTTGTCCGTGCGCGGCCGGTTGCGTTCGTTCATCACGCCCACCAAACGTGTTTTTTGGCTCATCTTTGTGCTCCCACGCTTAAACGATGCACACAAAATTGCGCACAATTTTGAGCGCAGCATTGTTTTTCTAATGTTTGTCAGATTGGCATGTCCCTTGCAAAACCTTCTTCGAGGCTTCAGCAACATGAAGGGACTGAAATGTTCGACTTGCAAACTTCCAGACGGACCATCCTGCGGGCAGCGCTCGCCGCTCCTTTCGTTCTGACAACAGAGCGTAGCTTTGCATCCGAGCCGGTAAAGTTCTCCTTTGCCGTGCCTTTTGATGGCTCGATCGCGATGTATCTTCTGGCTGCTCAGAACGGTTGGTACAAGGAAGCTGGCCTCGACTGCCAGTTTGATACCAGCGGTGGTTCGGGCGAGGCAGCATCCCGCACAGGCTCGGGTGTCTATGACGGCGGCACCGTCGACATCAACAACCTCGCGGAGTTCAACTCGAAGAATCCGAGCGCAGAGGTTCGCGCCGCCTATATGCTCTACTTCAAGAGCCCGCTTTCGGTCGTCACCCTTACGAAGTCCGGTATTTCCAAGCCAGCGGACCTCGAGGGCCGCACCATCGGGGCTGCGGCAGCGGATGGTGCTTACCGCTTGTTCTCGACCTACGCTAAGACGACATCGATTGATGGGTCGAAAATTAAGTGGAATATGGTTGGTCTCCAGCTGCGCGAAGCCGTCCTCGCCAACGGCAGCGCCGATGCCATTCTCGGCTTCGACTCGACAGTTTATTTTGGCCTTCAAAAGGCCGGGGTCGCGCCTGCGGACATCAAAATCCTGTACTATTCTGATGCTGGCCTTGATCTTTACGGCAACGCCATCGTCTTATCGAAGAAGTTCCGTACCGAACGTCCAGACGTCGCCAAGTCATTTATCGCTGTGAGTGCGCGCGGTTATCAGGCCGCAATTGCAGATCCGAAGGCAGCGATCGCAGCGTTGAAGGCGCATTCGCCGCTGATCAACGCCGAACTGGAAGAGCAGAAGCTTCGCTGGCTGATCAAGAACCAGTTCACCACTGAAGAGACGAAAAAGAATGGCATGGGTGGGATCGATTCCGCACGCCTTTCGAAGTCAATGGAAGCTGTGGCTGCCGGCTTTGGCCTGCCCTCCATGCCGAAGGTGGAAGATCTGTTCGATCCGTCATTCTTACCTCCTGCTAAGGTCAGGAAGCTGCCGGCATGACGTTTGAATTGGTAATCCGCGGCGGTACGATCGTGACGGCCTCGGATGTGACGAAAGCGGATCTTGGCGTGCGAGACGGTCGCATTGTCGCGATTGCGGACCGGATTGCGGGTGGCGACCGGATTATCGATGCTGCCGGGCGGCTTGTACTGCCTGGCGGCATCGATGCACATTGCCATCTTGACCAGCCGCAGGCCCCTGGTCTAGCGGCAAAGGGTGCCAAGATGGCTGATGGGTTCCGTTCCGGCAGCATAAGTGCAGCATTCGGGGGAACGACAACAATCGTACCCTTCTGTGTCCAGCATCGCGGCGAATCCGTGACTGCCGCCGTTGCAGATTATCACCGAAGAGCAGAAGGCCAGTCCGTAACGGATTACGCCTTCCATTTGATCATCAGTGATCCGACCCCGGGAGTGCTCGGTCAGGAACTGCCGGCGCTGATCCGCAATGGCCATACCAGCCTCAAGGTCTACATGACCTATGATGCGATGCAGCTGAGCGACCGGCAGCTTCTCGACGTCTTCGAGACGGCGCGACAGGAAAGAGCAGTCATGCTGATCCACGCCGAGAACCACGAAATGATCGGGTGGCTTGCGGATCGTCTGGAAATGCAGGGCAGGACGAAGCCCGCCTCGCATGCCGCCTCGCGGCCGCTGTCCGTCGAGCGAGAAGCGACGCACCGTGCCGTCACGCTTGCCGAGATCGCAGGCGTCCCTCTTGTCATCGTCCATGTGTCGGGCGGTGAACCACTTGAAGAAATCCGGCGCGCCCGCGCACGCGGCCATGTTGTGATCGCCGAAACTTGCCCGCAATATCTGCTCCTAACGGAGGCCGATCTGGAAATGCCGGATTTGCTGGGCGCGAAGGCGATGTGCAGTCCCCCGCCGCGTGACACAGCGGCGCAGGCCGCTCTCTGGCGGGGGATCGAGGATGGCACGATCGATATATTCAATTCGGATCATGCGCCTTACCGTTTCGATAGCGAAGGCAAACTAAAGGCCGGCCCTGCCGCATCGTTCCGCGCGATTGCCAATGGCATACCGGGACTGGAGACACGAATGCCCATCCTCTTCAGCGAGGGTGTGGTTAAAGGCCGTATCGATTTGTCCCGCTTCGTGGCCTTGACCGCAACTAACAATGCCAAGCTTTACGGTCTTCATCCGCGAAAGGGAACGATTGCGGTAGGGACCGATGCGGACCTTGCGATCTGGGATCCTGAAAAGCGCGTGAAAATCACCAACGCGATGCTTCATCACAATGTTGATTACACGCCATTTGAAGGGCTTGAGGTGCAAGGCTGGCCCCAGACCGTGATCAGCCGCGGGGAGGTGATCATGGAGAACGATGAACTCAGAGCTATCCCCGGACGCGGGCAGTTCCTGACGCAGCAGACATCATCTGCCTGGAAGGCAAGGGAGATTTCTGCATGGATTTGAACATCAATGGCAAGCGCGCGCTGGTGCTCGGCGGCAACCGTGGTATGGGCCTTGCAATAGCCAAGGCGCTGGCCGCTGAAGGTGTCTTGGTTCTGCTGGCTGCCCGTGACAGACAGGTGCTGGCGGCCGCCGCCGCAGAGGTGGGAGCGGCAGGATCCTATCCGGTTGATTTCTCGGACACCGGAGGTCTTGATGCTTTTGCGGCTGAGGCGGGCGATGTTGATATTCTGATCAACAATACCGGTGGGCCGCCCTACGGGGGTGTCATCGGCCGCGAGGCTGCCGACTGGGAGGAGAGCTTTCGGTCAATGTCGCTCTCCGTTATCCGCCTGACCGACCTCTTTCTTCCGGCCATGCGCAGAAAAGGCTGGGGTCGCATCGTGACTGTGGTCAGTACCGGTACAGTTCAGCCAATTCCTGTTCTCGGCATATCCAACACAATACGAGCTGGCCTGATCGCCTGGTCGAAGTCCCTTGCACCCGAGGTTGCTATGGACGGTGTGACAGTTAATGTTCTCATGCCCGGACGTGTTGCGACCGAGCGCGTCGCTATGACCGATGCGGCGACGGCAGAGCGAGAGAACGTCCCGGTGGAAGACATCCGCCAACGGTCTTTCTCGCAGATTCCTGTGGGTCGATATGCAATGCCCGAAGAAATTGCGGCAGTCGCTGCCTTCCTTTGTGGCAGCCCAGCATCCTATGTGACCGGCAGCGTTTACCGGGTTGACGGAGGATATGTGCGCCATGTTTGAGCCAGCCTTGGTAATACCTGTTACGGAATACGAACGATGACGATGACGTTGACGAGATCAACCGTAAAGCTCACACACAAGGGCGCCTCTTTTGTTCTTGCAGCAGCCGTTGAAGCTGCCGAAGCGATGGGCGTGCCGCAATGCATCGCCGTTGTCGACGAAGGCTGCAATCTCATGGCCTTCATTCGTATGGACGGCTCACGTGTCCTCTCGATCGAGAGTGCCACTCGTAAAGCCATGACGGCTGCCACGACCGGTCACCCGACAGGCAACATCTCAGCCGACAAGGCAATGCTGCTTGCCGAGGCTACCTCTGGGAAAATGACCAATCTGCTCGGTGGCGTGCCGCTCATGGTCAATGGCCAGATCGTCGGCGGGATCGGCGTTGGGTCTGGGACGGGAGAACAAGATCTTGATATCGCCAGGGCGGCGGTGGCGGCGTTCGAGCAGCAGACCAGACAGGGACAGGTGACATGACGACAGCAGTCACGGCGCCTGAGCAGGCAACGGCTAGGATTGCACAGCTTGAGAATGTTCAGGTGCGCTTTGGCAAGGGGCAAGATACCTTCCTGGCCCTCGACCGGACAAATTTAACAGTTCGGCCGGGTGACTTCGTTGCCATGGTGGGGCCATCTGGCTGCGGAAAATCGACTATCCTGAAACTCGTAGCGGGCCTCCTTAGACCTACAGAAGGCGTCGTATTTGTCGCCGGGCGGGAAGTCGGAGCGGAGCAGGTGGGGATCGGTATGGCATTCCAGAATCCGACCATGCTTCCCTGGTTGACGATCCGACAGAACATCATGTTGCCGTTGAAGATCGTCAAACCCTATTCTGACACCTTTAGCCGTGACAAGAATTCGGTGTTTCGGGAGCGGGCCGATGCCCTTCTGGCGAAGGTAGGGCTCGCTGGCTTTGGTGATCGCCGTCCTTGGGAATTGTCGGGCGGCATGCTGCAGCGGGCCAACCTCTGCCGCGCGCTCATACACTCCCCGAAGCTGTTGATGCTTGATGAGCCATTCGGCGCGCTCGACCAGTTTACGCGGGAAGAATTGTGGGCCATCCTTCAGGATCTTTGGATGGATCACAAGCCGACCGTCTTTCTCGTGACCCATGACCTGCGCGAGGCGGCGTTCCTTGCAAGCCGCATTCTCGTGATGAGCGCCCGCCCCGGACGCGTGACCGAGGATCGCGTGGTCCACTTTGCACGACCACGGACGCTTGAGACCACATTCGAGCACGAATTCACGGATCTGACCAACGATTTGCGGCGACTAATTTTTGCGGCTCGCCAAGAAGTGGGGAAGCCCTGATGCTGTCGCCTCATGTCAAGGAAAACCTGAAATCCGTCTCGCTCATCGTGCTTGTCTTCATCGCCTGGGAATTCTCATGCGTGATCTTCAAGATCAGCCCCATTGTGCTGCCGCGTCCGAGCGTCGTGTTCACAACGCTTATCGTCCAGATGCCGGCTCTCTGGCCAAACATCTTGCAGACGCTTGCCACCACTATGGTGGGATTTTTGCTCGGGACGATTGTCGGCGTTGCACTCGGCGTATTGGTCGGCGTGTCGCGGACCGCTTACAAAACGGCCTATCCTCTTCTCGTGGGCTTCTCGTCGATCCCGAAGGTTGCGGTCGTTCCGATTTTTGTCTTGTGGTTTGGGTCAGGGACGGTTCCAGCCATTCTTACTGCCCTTACAACCTGTGTTTTCCCAATTGTCGTGAACGTGGCCACCGGTCTTGCAACAACCGAGCCTGAGATGGAGGACGTCTTGAAAGCGCTGGGCGCCACCCGCATGCAGGTTCTTTGGAACGTCAGTCTTCCGCGTGCCATGCCCTACTTCTTTGCCTCGCTGAAAGTGGCTGTGACGCTTGCATTTGTTGGCACGGTTCTGTCCGAAACAGTGGCGTCGAACTTGGGGATCGGCACGGTCATGATGATGGCGACGTCGAGCTTCGATGTACCGCTTGCCTTTGCCGGCCTCTTCGCTCTCGCCTTTCTTGGTATTGCCCTTTACTCGGTCTTCGCCGTCATCGAGCAGCGAGTGTGCGGCTGGGCAAACCGGAGGCAGGAGCTTGCTGTAAATTGAGTCGGTACAACGCACTGAAGCAAAAGGTTACGAAGTGGCTGCGGGCCGCAAGGCGGTCGCAAAAGCAAGGCCTCCAGGTGGTGTAATCGCGTCGACAGAGAATGCGGATCCTATGGAAATTGACTTGACCCCGGCCTTAGAAAGCGGGTCATGAAGATTCATATTTCATACGTGACATCTGCGGCGAGGCCTTCGCCGGCATCTGATGTGCCGGCTTATCTGCAGCGAACGCCGGTTTTCAGGAAATCCGGCCGCGCTCCCCCAAAAAATCGAGCAGCGCCCGTATGCGCGAGGGAAGCGGTCCGCCTTGGCCGAGATGGATGGCGTGGAAGGTTTCGCGATCACCGGCGTTTAGCTGTTCCAGCACTGGTACAAGACGCCCGGCGGCAATATCCTCGCGAACCGTAAATTCGGCGAGACGCGCCAAGCCAATACCGTTCAGTACCAATCGGCGCAGCCCCTCGCCGTCACTGGCTTGGACCCGTCCCACCGAGGGAACAGTGATCGTTTCGGCTCCCTTCTTCATCGGCCAGCCATCCACCGAGCGGACATATCCGAGGCCCAGTCGATTATGCCCTTCCAGATCCTCCAATGTTCGGGGCTTGCCGAAGCGAGAAAGGTAGGAAGGCGAGGCGACGACGACCATCGCCGTGTCTCCCAGCTTACGCGCGACGAGAGTGGAGCTTTTGAGCGGACCGGCACGCACTGCCACATCGGCCCGCTCCGCTAGCAAATCGACGACTGTATCGGTTTGCACGAGATCGAGCGTCACGCTTGGATAGCGATCCAGAAACTCCGGCAGGATCGGGGCCAGAACGTGAAAGGCGTAAGAGGCGCTGGTGTTGAGCCGAATACGTCCGGTCGGCTGCTCCCCAATCCCAGCGCTTTGTTCTGCTTCTGCGATATCTGACAGAATGCGTGTCGCACGTTCATAGAATGCACATCCTTCCGGCGTGATTTGGAACGCTCTTGTAGAGCGATTGATCAGCCGTGCGCCGAGCCGTGCTTCGAGGCGGCTGACAAGCTTGCTCACGGCGGACGGCGTCATGCGGCAAGCGCGTGCAGCCGCCGAAAACCCACCCCTTTCAACGACACAAACGAATACCTCCATTTCGCCGCTACGATTGATTTCGGATCGAGCCATTTGTCTTTCAGTTCATAAATGATGTGACGCATGGGAGACTATATCATCAAAGGTGCCAGGTTTATGTCTTGTTTCGTACTTCAATGTTGCGAGACGGATCGTGGCGTTGGCGCTCCGTCTCCTGGCGACGGAAGCCTCCGCATTCGATAGCGTGCTCGATTTGATTGGCTTCTGCTTGCTCAGCACATTCATCCGTGATGCCGGCAATACGGCGATGGGCAACGCTCAGCGCTCTGCTCGTTTGCAACCCTTCAGCTTCTGATCGAAAGGATCATACAATGGACTATCGTTTTCTCGGTCGATCAGGTCTCAAGGTTCCCGTGTTAAGCTTTGGCGCCGGCACCTTCGGCGGAACCGGACCTCTCTTTGGCGCATGGGGAACCACGGATATTCAAGAGGCGCGCCTGCTGATTGACATCTGTCTAGAGGCCGGCGTCACACTTTTCGATACTGCCGATGTCTACTCCAACGGCGCATCTGAGGAAGTGCTCGGCGCGGCCATCAAGGGGCGGCGCGACAGCGTACTTATTTCCACCAAGACGAGCCTTCCTACGGGGGATGGTCCGAATGAGGCTGGCTCGTCGCGATTCCGCCTGATCAGGTCTGTGGAGGTAGCGTTGAAACGGCTGGGAACGGATTATATCGACCTTCTGCAACTACATGCCTTCGATGCCCATACGCCGATGGAGGAGGTTCTCTCCACGCTTGATGCTCTCTTGCGAGATGGAAAGGTCCGCTATGTCGGCGTATCAAACTTCTCCGGCTGGCAGATCATGAAGGCGTTGGCAATCGCTGACTGGTATGGTTGGCCTCGCTATGTCGCCAATCAGGTCTATTATTCGCTGATCGGCCGAGATTATGAATGGGATCTCATGCCGCTTGGCGCCGACCAGGGGCTTGGTGCCCTGATCTGGTCACCGCTCGGCTGGGGCCGTCTCACCGGCAAGATCAGACGTGGCACGCCCCTTCCTGAAGGCAGTCGGTTGCACAATACGGCGAGCTACGGCCCGCCCGTCGAAGACGAACATCTGTTTCGTGTTGTCGATGCGTTAGAAGCTGTTGCAGCCGACATGGGCAAGACGGTCCCACAAGTGGCGCTTAACTGGCTGACATCGCGGCCGACGGTCTCCTCGGTAATAATCGGCGCGCGTAACGAGGAACAGCTTCGCCAGAACCTTGGTGCAATCGGCTGGACGCTGTCGCCGGAACAGATCGCGAAGCTGGATGAGGCCAGCGCCGTTACCCCGCCATATCCTCATTTTCCCTATTACCGTCAGGAGGGGTTCGCGCGGATCAATCCACCGGTTGCAGGATCGCAATATTAAGGGGGCCAGCATCGGGGCTACATTTTCAAGTGGCAGCAAGACCGACACCCGAAAGACATGGGAGGACTTGCGTCCATGCCTGCAGCCTGAAGGCAAGCTCTCCACTAAATTGGATGATCAGCGCGACGAGTTCTTTGACCATTCACAGGTCGCGCGTTCTTATTTTTTCAAGGCGCTCTCGTCTAAAAGCGCAACATCGAATCAGGACACTCCTGTCGCCACTACCCGCAACTGATGATGCAAGGGATTGGCTGAGGGGTACTGCAGCAATTCGCTTGGCCGTGCCGTCTCAATGCGATTCCGCCCAAGTGCTTTCGCGCGGTACAACGCGCCATCGGCGCTTGCAAGCATCTCTGCCAGGTCGTGGCAGTCTGGTGTCGCAAGGCCGATACTGACAGTGGCATGGGTTTCCAAGCCCTCTGCCCGAGCGGCTGCTTCGGCAAACCGGCTTGCGATCGCAGAGCCACGACTGAGAGCTTGGGAATGGTTGCAGCGTGGCAGAAGCGCAGCGAATTCCTCACCGCCAAGCCGGGCAACAAGTGCGCCCGGCCCCGCTTCCTCGCGGGCTGCTTCGGCGAACAGCTGCAAAACCTTATCTCCGGTCGGATGTCCATGACGATCGTTGATCGCCTTGAAGTGGTCGAGGTCGAAGGCGAGAAGTGAGACTGGGTCGCCATGCCGCTCTTGGAGCATCCGCAACGCCTGCTCAAAAAAGGCGTGACGGTTTGCAAGTCCGGTCAACTGATCGGTTTGTGACATGCGGAGCAGGTGGAGCTTTTCCTCTTCGCGAATGATCATCAGGAAGGACATCGGCATAGCTACCGAGTACAAGACGGCCTCGTACATCGTCGCCTTCGCGACGATGGTGATAATATCTTGTCCGTACCGCTCAACGAGAACAGGGGCAATGAAAGCACGGCCAAAGTAGAATAGACCATGGACGGCCGAGATCGATACTGCGATCGGGCGTGAGCGCAATCGCTGGACCGTGCGGCTGCGCAGAAGTATCCATGCTGTCAGGCTACAGGTCACCGCGATGGGGATAGACGAGACGTAGTTCCAGAAGGCGGCCGGGAAGTGCGTGCCAGCAATTCCCCAGGCGATTGCTATGAAGCTCAGCGCTGCAACGGACGACCAGAGATACCGGTTCCCGTCGAGGCCGGCGATGGCATTAAGGACCAGAAGGTAGCCCAACATCATTAGGAGGTTGATCGCCCCCATGCCGAGTGCGACCGGAAAGTAGGCGCGGTTCATTGCAAGCACGCAGCCGAGAATAAATGCGAATAGTGCCGAGGCCAGAACACCGAGCACGCCTGCGCGACCTGGATGAGCCTGCCTTTCCCAAAGGAGAAGCGACGCTGACACCAGGAGCGTTCCGACGGTTAAATACCAAAGGGTTTGTAAATCGATCTGCATTGCTTTGCCTGCCTTACATCAAAGCCTACAGGGTGGTCTTTATAAGTTCCTTCATGTTGCCTTTAATATTGCCGATATGGTTTGCGTAGCGTTAAGAGTGCTGTCGAGTGCCGGCACTAAAGCTAAGGGTGCGGCAATAATGGGCAGGGCATGTGCAGCGATCGCGAAGACTATGGTGCGAAGCAGGCGGCGCAGAAGACTCGTGGATGGTCCGATCCGCATTTGCCGCCGTCATACTGCTAGCGTTTGCCAAGCCGGGAACGGACAAGATATCCTGCTAGCGTTCCGCGCGTTTTCGGTGCTCTCCAACGCGCTTGCATCCAGCTCTGTCCGAATAGCCGCTTGTTCTTGGGATCCGCGCCGATGAAGACGATCTCCTGCTGTCAGTCATCCATTGGAACAGAAGCTAAATGACAAGCCGACCGACCCTGGGCCCGCTATACGGGGCGATAGCCGCTCACTACAAAATCGCTGGAGCGAGTCCAAAACTTAGAAAGGTCAACATCACCTGCTATTTGAACCGTGAGGTTATGATCGTATTTTTTGACGTGCCACCCACGACGGCAATTCATGCTGATGACCGGCTTGTCGAACCGCGCCAACCAAATGAAATGCTCAAAGTTGAGGAAGTAGCTGTCGCTCCGTAAACGAGAAGCGTAGGCAGTTTCAGGTGGTTAGAGGGTCAATTCGAACGCCGAAGGTTCAAACTTCATCAAGAGCAGTTTATTGGTCCATTATGCCAGTGATTTTTCCGAGCAGCACCAAGCGTTACAAGAGTTTTTCAGCCTCAGGCAGATGACGTGCTAACAGTCGCTTACGGCCATTGCCTCGTTTCGAATCCACTTCTGGAACAGGGCTATGGTTTGGCTCGTCGGCAAGTTGCTGGGCCGCGTAAACCAATAGCCGTAGTCGCTCCGATAACCAAGACCTGATGGGTTGATGAGTTTTCCCGCCGCAAGATCATCGACGATAAGCCCTCGCGGAATGAGCGCCATGCCCTGCCCGGCGAGTGCAGCGCGTATCACCATCGTGTAATAGCCGAAAAGGGTCGTATGGCGAGCCTTCAAGGTAGGTTCACCATGGGAGGCAGCAAGGAAGCGCCAGTGAAACGGTGTTTGCGGGTGCTCCAGCATAACCCCTGTCGCCGCAGCAGAAATTGTCTCTGGCTCTCCGTGTTTTTGCCAGTAGAATGGTGCGCTGACAAGGCGGATGTCACGGCCAAAGAGATAGTCACCTTCCTCACCATTAGGCGGTTCGACGACGAAACGGGCCATCCCATCCGGCACCTCAGTTTGCGTCTTCGATACGAAGGTGGTGAACTGGACCTCGATCTCTGGATGGGCCTCGGTGAACCGTGCGAAACGCGGCAGAAGCCACCGGTCGCCAAAGATCGGGGGCACTTGGAGGCGCAGCACGCGCGGGCCCGGTTTCAGCCGCGCTACCTTCAGCGCCGCATCCTCCATCGCCTTGATCGCCGTACGCGCATGCTCGATGTAGATTGCACCGAGTTCGGTCGGCACCATGCCGTTCGGGGTTCGCAGGAAGGCCGGTCCGCCGATCAGATCCTCCAATCCCAGCAACTGCTTGCTGACGGCACTCTGCGACAATGAAACCGGCTCGGCCGCAGCACTTGTGGATCCTCGTTCGGCAACAGCCAGCAGGACCTGTAGCGCCGTCATCGACGGAAATTGTTTGCGACCCGACACTTCAAACCCACGCGGAACATTAGTCCAATCCAGATTAAGGGTGAGGCAGTGCCATGCCTAGTCGTTTTTGTCATAGCCCAAGTCATTTTCTTCGTTTGCTGCAAATGCGGCCACGTGAAATCCTTGCCTCAATTTACAACAATAAGGGAACACATATGTCGGAGCCGACACAGCTCTGGGGTGGACGTTTTAAGTCCGGCCCATCCGAAGCGCTTGCCAATCTTTCCCGCGCGCACCCTTCCTATTTCCGCCTGTACCGTGAAGATCTGGCCGGTTCCCGCGCTCATGCGTCCGAACTGAAGCGTGCCGGCGTGCTGGATGAGGCGGAATTCGCCACGATCCGCGAAGCTCTTAACCGGATTGAGGCCGATATCGCGGAAAAGCGAGAACACCCGATCGCCTCCGACGAGGATATTCATACTTTCGTCGAACGCCTGCTGATGCAGCGTCTCGGCACGCTGGGCGGCAAGCTGCGCGCCGGCCGATCGCGCAACGACCAGACGTCGAACAATACCCGCCTCTACCTGCGCCGCATGGCCCGCGAACTCTCCAGCGGCATCATCGAGGTGGAGAAGGCGCTCGTCGCGCAATCCGCCAAGCATGTCGAGACGGTTATGCCGGGCTTCACCCATCTCCAGCCAGCGCAACCGATCGTGCTCGGCCATCACCTGATGGCGCATGCCCAGAGCCTGCTGCGTGATCTGGAGCGCTTCGAGGAATTCGATCGCCGCTTCGCCCGCTCGCCGCTAGGTGCCGCAGCACTTGCAGGCTCCGGAATTGCATGTCGTCCTGATCTTTCCGCGGTCGAACTTGGTTATTCGGCGGCCTGCGAAAACTCGATCGACGCTGTTTCTGCCCGCGACCATGTCGCCGAATTCCTGTTCATCTGCTCGCTTGCGACGGTCAGCCTGTCGAGGCTTGCAGAGGAAATCTGCATCTGGGCTTCCAAACAATTCAGCTGGGTAAAGCTGCATGACAGCTATTCGACCGGCTCCTCCATCATGCCGCAGAAGAAGAACCCGGACATAGCCGAACTGACGCGCGGCATGACCGGCACGCTGATCGGCAATGTCACCGGCTTTCTGGCTACGATGAAGGCGATGCCGCTTGCCTACAACCGCGATCTCGCCGAAGACAAGCGGGTGCTGTTCGAGAGCATCGACGTGCTCGAACTGATCCTGCCGGCATTCGCCGGCATGGTCGAGACGCTGGAATTCGATGTCGCCAAGTTGCGCGAAGAGGCGCCTAAGGGCTTCACGCTTGCAACAGAAGTGGCCGACTGGTTGGTATCCGAGGGCGTGCCTTTCGCACAGGCGCATGAAATCACCGGCGCGGTCGTACGCTACTGCGAAGAGCATGGCCACGATCTGGCCGGACTCCGCGCCGAAGATCTGCGGAAGATCGACGACCGCCTGAGGCCCGGCGTACTCGATGCAATCACCCTCGAAGGCGCGCTAGCAAGTCGCACCGGCTATGGCTCGACCTCGCCAGCCCGCGTGCGCGAGCAGATCGAACGCTTCAACGCCGCCCTTGAAGACAAGGCGCGTTTTGCTTCGTTCGAGATGCTGCCGCCAAGTGCCGCGTCTTCTTCTGAACCGTCTAGAGGTATCCGATGAGCATGGCCGAAACTTCGCCCACGACGTTCGAACAGAAATACGAGATCGCTCACCTAAAACTCGTGCCGAAGCGGCATGTCGGCCGCACCGTCGCGGCCGGCATCGTCATCCTGCTGCTTGCCGCCCTCATTCGCGCCTTCAGCGTCGGCCAGATCGAGTGGTCCTATGTGAGGGACTTCCTGTTCGCGCCGGTGATTCTTGAAGGCCTCGTCAATACGCTGGTCATGACGGTCGCCGCCATCATGCGCATTTCGGGCAACCCCGTCCTGTCATGGATCGCGATCGGCTATGTCTGGCTCTTCCGCGGCGCGCCGGCTCTGCTGCAGCTGATGATCTGGTTCAATCTGGCGCTGATCTTCCCGACGCTCGGCGTTCCGGGCCTGTTTGAATTCCGCACCGTTGACGTTATGACGCCCTTCGTGGCCGCCATGCTCGGCCTCGGCATCCAGCAGGGCGCCTATACGTCCGAAGTGGTGCGAAGCGGCCTCCTGTCGGTCGATTCCGGTCAGTATGAAGCTGCCCGCACGATCGGCATGACGCAGATGAAGATGCTGCGCCGGATCGTGCTGCCGCAGGCCATGCGCGTCATGGTGCCGCCAGTCGGCAATGAGGTGATCGGCATGGTCAAGCTCACCTCGCTTGCCAGCGTCATCCAGTTTTCAGAGATCCTGCACAATGCGCAGGTCATCTACTATGCCAACACCCGCGTTCTCGAACTTCTGCTGGTGGCAAGCTTCTGGTATCTCGTCGTGGTGTCCGTTCTGTCCGTCCTCCAGCAACGCATCGAGCGCTATTATGGCCGTGGATCGAAATCCATCAGAGCATCGATGTGAGGTGGACATGACAAAGGATATTCTGGTCAAGGCGATCGGTGTTGGTAAGAACTTCGACGCGTTTAGGGCGCTAGACAAGGTTTCGATGGAAGTGAAGCGTGGCGAAGTCGCCTGCATCATAGGCCCGTCGGGTTCAGGCAAGAGCACGTTCCTGCGCTGCATCAACCTTCTGGAGCGGATGGACGAAGGTGCCATCTGGGTCAATGACGAGCTGATGGGCTATCGTCGCGATGGCAATAACCTGCATGAACTGAGCGACAAGGAAATATCCAGCCAGCGGCGCCACATCGGCATGGTGTTCCAGCGCTTCAACCTCTTCCCCCATCTGACGGCGGTCGAGAACGTGATGGAGGGCCCTATCCAGGTTCTCGGCCAGCCGGCAGCCAAGGCGCGCGAGGAGGCGGTGGCGCTTCTCGCTCGCGTCGGTCTCGGGGACAAGTCCAACCACTACCCATCCGAGCTTTCCGGCGGCCAGCAGCAGCGTGTGGCGATCGCCCGTGCCATGGGCATGCAGCCTGATCTCATCCTGTTCGATGAGCCGACTTCGGCACTCGATCCGGAACTGGTGTCGGAAGTGCTCGACGTGATGAAGGATCTAGCGGCCTCGGGCATGACCATGATCGTCGTTACCCACGAACTCGGCTTTGCCCGCAACGTCGCCAATACCGTTACCTTCATGGAGGCGGGCAAGGTGGTAGAGACCGGGCTGGCCTCGGAAGTGCTGAGCGCGCCGAAGAGCGCGCGCACGGCCGAATTTATCAAGGCCGTCCACGTTTGATTAGACTGGCGGGCGTAAACGCCGGGAAGCAAAGCAAAAGCAGACAGCAATCCAGCCAAACTAAGAAGAGGGAACTTTCATGAAGACTGCTCTTATTGCCCTGGCGGCAATTCTGGCCGCGACCGCCGTAGGCGCCGAAGGCCTGCCGGAGCGCATCAGGTCCGCCGGCAAGGTCGTCGTCGCCAACACGCCGAACTACCCACCAATGGAATACAAGGATCCGGCGACCAACACGCTGATGGGCTTCGACATCGATATAGGCTTGGCGCTTGCCAAGCAGCTCGGCACCACGGTCGACTGGACCGACATCGGTTTTGAGCAGATGGTCCCCTCCGTCACCACCGGCCGCGTTGATCTCATCCATTCGGGCATGAGCGATCTTGAGAAACGTCGCGAGACGCTCGATTTCGTCGACTACATGAAGTCTGGCGCCCAGTTCTACACGGTCGCCGCCCGCAAGGACGAGCTGAAGACCGAAACCGATCTCTGCGGCAAGTCCGTCGGCATGAGCCGCCGTACGTCCTTCCCCGATGAAACGGCAAAGTGGAGCGCCGCCAACTGCGAAGCCAAGGGGCTGCCGGCCATTAAGGTCGTCGGCACCCAAGGTTCTGCCGACGCCCGCACCCAGCTGAAGCAGGGCCGCGTCGATGCCGCTGTGCAGGGATCGGAAACGGTTCCCTACCTGATGAACCTGGAAAGGGACGCCTATGTGGCGATCGGCAAGCCTTATACCGCCGTCTACCAAGGCATCGGCTTCGCCAAGAAGGATACCGAACTGCGTGACGCCTATATCGCTGCAATGAAGGCGATCATGGCGAGCGGCGAATACAAGACGATCCTCGCAAAGTGGAACCTCGAGGCAGCAGCGCTCGACGGCATCTACGTCAACGCCGAAGCCGTGAAGTAAGCCAGCCATTCGGCACGACGGGTGCATGCCCCATGCCGGACCGGCCGGGGCAGGTTGGCGGACCAGACCCGTCACCGCATTAGGAAACGGGCCACCGAATAGTATGGCGCGTCTCCAACCACACCATCACTGGGGTGTCTTTCATGGCCCATGACGTTTCTCCCCGCCCACTCAATCCAGCCCCCGCGACGCCGCCGATGATCTGGCCGAATGGCGCGAAAAGTGCGCTCTTCATCGGCTTCGACGTCGATGCCGAGACCGCCTGGATCGGCAACAACCCTTCCAATGTCGAACGCATGGTGACGACCTCCCATGGCGGCTACGATGCCCGCGTCGGCATTGCGAAGATCGTCGAACTGATGGACGAGCTTTCTCTGCCGGCAACCTTCTTCATTCCCGGCTGGACGGCGCTGGCGCACTCGGCGCAATGCGAAGCGATCCTGAAGGCGGGCCATGAGATTGGCCATCACGGTTATATCCACAAATGCCCCGACCGCGAGAAGCTCGACGAAGCATTTGAGGAGATCGACCGCGGCTATGAGGCACTGCGACAGGCTCTCGGCGTGAGACCTGTTGGCTACCGCGCGCCCTCGGGCGAGAATTTCCCGGAGCTACTTGCCTATCTTGCGAAATCCGGCATGCGCTATTCCAGCTGCTTCCGCGATGATATCCTGCCCTATCGCCACGCTGAGCACGGCGGTGAGCGGGGGCTGATCGAGATCCCAGTCAACTTTGCCTTCGATGACTGGAATTTCGGCATGACCAGTCGCACAAGTTCGCGGCCGATCTTCGGCCGGGAAACGGTGTTGCAGATGTGGATCGACGAATTCGAGGCAACCCATGCCTGGGGCGGCATCACCACGCTGGTCCTGCATCCCCAGGTTTCCGGTCGACCGATGCGCTGGCACCTGCTTTGCGACTTCCTGAGATACGTGCAGGCGAAATCTGATGTGTGGATCGCCATGGGCGAAGAGATCGCCGACCATTTCGAAGCGTTGGAAACGGCGCGTGCCCATCCTTAAGATATTGAGGGAGAGACGGACATGACTTTCGACAAGAACAAGCTGGAAGAGTTGCGGGCGCGATATGGCGAAGGCCATGGGGGCACCATCCACGATCCGGAATTTCGTGCTATCGCTGATCGTATCTTCTCGGCGAGCGGCACGCGCGCAGCACCCTATGCGGGCGTCTCGACATTCCTCGACGCGCCACTGGTTGCAGTCGATGCCGAAAATCCTGATTTTGGCGGCCTGCAGGTAGCGCTGATTGGCGTGCCAATGGATCTCGGCGTCACCAACCGTCCCGGCTCCCGCTTCGGACCGCGGGCGGTGCGGACCATCGAGCGCGTCGGCCCCTATAACCACGTGCTGAAGACCGCGCCGACATTCGAGATGAAGGTCGCGGATATCGGCGACGTAGCGTTCCGTAGCCGTTACCGGCTGGAAATGTGTCACGAAGACATCGAGAAGCGCCTGAACCAGGTGGTCGACGCCGGCGTCATTCCGCTTTCCGTTGGCGGCGACCATTCGGTCACCCATCCGATCCTGAAGGCTGTCGGGCGTGACCAGCCGGTCGGCATGATCCATATCGATGCACATTGTGATACCGGCGGCGCCTATGACCTGACCAAGTTCCACCATGGCGGCCCGTTCCGCAACGCTGTCCTCGATGGGGTGCTGGACCCGACGCGGGTGATCCAGATCGGCATTCGCGGTGCGGCCGAATATCTATGGGAGTTCTCCTTCGAGAGCGGCATGACAGTGATTCATGCCGAGGAGATCGGCAAGATGGGCATCGAGGCGGTAATCGCCAAGGCCCGCGAAGTCGTCGGCAACGGGCCGACCTACCTTTCTTTTGACATCGACAGCCTCGATCCTGCCTTTGCGCCAGGCACTGGCACACCGGAAATCGGCGGCCTGACCAGTCGACAGGCATTGGACATCCTTCATGGGCTGAAAGGCCTGAACTTCATCGGCGGCGATGTCGTGGAGGTCGCGCCGCAATATGATGCGACCACCAACACCGCGCATGCCGGAGCTCAAATGCTGTTCGAGATCCTCAGCCTGATCCGCTTCAGCCCGGCGATATCGACAGGAAGCTAAAATGCTCCATCCCGACAATCTCGTGGGCAGGTGTGAAGGTGGCACGATGCTAGCCATCTGGAGCACTGGAGATGCTTGAGCAGCAATACCAAGGATGGCGCTTGATAGGGAGTGAAGACAGTGACAGTGGATTTTCGATTGCTGAGGGCAGAAGATCCCGCATTGGAAGCCGTCGCAATGCTTATGGAGGAAATGCAGCGACACAATAATGTGTCGTGCCCGTCGAGAGCTGAAATTATAGCCGGATTGAGGAGAGGGCCGCCAAACGCCGAAATCATGGTGGCAGTAGAACAGGATGATGCCTGCATTTTCCGCCTTCAGCGCGATTTATCCGGGACCCAGTCTTCAGGCAGGAATCTTTCTGAAAGAGCTGTATGTGAAGCAGACTTGTCCCAGCGGTGGAATTGGCAAGGCTTTAATACGGGAGCTTGCCATCATCGCTAGAGAAAGAAATCTAGCCCACATCGATTGGACCGCCGAGGCAAACGATCAGCGTCTCCTGCGATTCTACGATCTTCTTGGTGCAACACGTAAACCTGAGAAGCTATTCTATCGACTGGATGGCAAAGCGCTCCTCTCATTGAGCCCCAGGTAGCCACGTTTTGAGCCTCCACTAACTGCTAGAGCGTTTCACTACTTTATGGAGTCGTGGCTGGCGCGGCTGATGGTTCGTTCTCCTTCATTGAGGATCGATCGGGCATGGTGCGTGCTGAGCGGCGAGGGGATAAGGTTGGTGATCAAGGGCGGATCGGTGGATCTGCATCCGGGATCCGCGCCCGCTCGTTTCGTGCCGACTGTCCCACGCAAGCGAGCGGCCGCTTCGAAACTGCGCGGCGGGAACGAACAGGAGCGGTAGAAGGAAGGATCGCGCCGGACTTCCACCTGATCATGGTGACGTTGAACGGCAGCGCTTTGCGTCACGCATCCCGCACCGACGACGGTTTCCGCCATGGTGGCCATGACGCCACGGGAATGACATGTTTCCTGCCTGCAGGTTGTCACCGACAGCTTTCGCTTCGTGACGGCGCCTGGGATTGGGGTGCTATCGCCATGGATCCGGCAGCGGCAAGCCCGAAGCTTAGCTAAAGGGGTGAGAACTAGATGGGGTGGTTGTCGTCTTCTCCATCCTGTGGCTTAAAACCACATCATATAGGCCTATTGCCATGCCGTGAGGGGAGGACGGCAACCGCCCCATCTTGCTCTAACCCAAAATGATTAGGCTGATCAGATATGGGCGGACATGCCCCAGCACCCTCTTTGAGGATGTTGGCGCAATCCGCACATCGCAGAACTCCGAAACTTTTCGTTGAAAATGGCGTGATGAAGATCGTGTTTGGGCATGCTCATTCCATTTCTCTTCAGCGCCAATGCCAAGGGCGAGCGGAAATAGGCGGCGGCCTTTAACGAAGCATCTCTTGTGGAGTGCTTCGCGCCGTCGTCCTCAAACGTCATAAATGATATATAAACGGATCATAACGAAAAAATTGATCCGTAAATGCGTCTTTCGTTTTGACTGGAAGGGATGATTATGTTAGCTGAGCCACCAGCCCAAAGGAAACCGGACGGGGAGTGACGATGGCACGCGCTCAGTTAGATGCACTGTTGGATATCGGGCAACTGCTGAAGGCTACGCGCAAGGTCAAGCGGTTGACCCAGGGGCAGGTCGCCGACATGGCGGGGATATCGCGTCCCCGCTATCGAGAAATCGAGGCAGGAAGCAGTTCCGCACGAACGACGACCCTGATCAACATCGCTCGTGCTCTTGGGCTCGAGCTGATGCTCATCCCACAGGCGATGGTGCCGGCCGTCGATGCTTTGCTGCGACCACAAGACGATCTTGATGATCTTCCGGCATTCGTTGCAAATCCAGATGGTGATCGTAGTGACTGAGGCTTTTCCCAATCCGAGATCAGTCTCATCGCTCGACGTGCTGCTGAACGACGTGAAGGTCGGCACGATCGTAAGGACGCCCGGAGATTTCAACGCGTTCAGCTTCGAGGATAGCTATCGCGCGACAGGTGGAGTTCCCATCGTGAGCCTGTCTTTTCGTGCAGCCAGTGGGGGCTTGCGCAAGGACCCGAAGCCTGTTGCCAGAGCCTTGCCGACGTTCTTCGCCAATCTTCTTCCAGAGGACAAATTGCGCGAGGCGATGGAAAAGCACCACGCAGGAAGTGTTCGCGCCGGTAATGATTTCGACCTGCTCGTCGCGCTCGGTTGGGACCTGCCAGGTGCGATCCGCGTCGTGCCGAGCGACCGGACGGTTGATCACCTCGAAGATGTACCCGTTTTCAAACCGAAAGCACGGTTTTCGCTTGCCGGCGTGCAGATGAAGCTCTCGGTCATCAAGAACACGGGGAAAGGCGGCGGCCTGACCCTGCCGCTTGGTGATGAGCAGGGTTCGTATATCGCCAAGTTTCCTTCCACCACATTTCCCGGCGTCTCGGAGAACGAGTATGCCAATCTTGCTTTGGCAGAAGCGATCGGAATGGAGGTGCCGGAACGCGAACTTGTCGAGCAATCGGAGTTCGAAGGAATTCCAAAAGAGTTCGAGACGCTGTCAGACGGAAAAGTTCTGCTCGTCAAACGTTTCGATCGTGGCGCAAACGGCGAGCGGATCCATGTCGAGGATTTCGCGCAGGTATTCGGCGTCTATTCTTCGCGGAAATACGAGGGCGCCGCCTATCATGATATCGCGGCAGCCTTGAACGTTGCCGTGTCGTCCGCCGCCGCTCTAGAGTTTGTCCGCCGATTGGCTCTGGCTGCCTTGACGGGCAATGGCGACATGCACCTGAAAAATTGGTCATTGATCTATCGAGGTGTCGGCGACAAACCGGATCTCGCGCCTATCTATGACGTGCTCTCGACGATCCCGTACATCCCGTCGGACGCTATGGCTCTGTCGCTCGGCGGCGAGCGTCCTTTCAAGGCATTGAATGCACAGCGATGGAAAGCCTTCGCCAATCGCGCACGATTGCCGGAAGCCGCGGTTTTGAGGGTGGTGGTCGAAACGGTTGAGCGCGTAAATGATCGCTGGTGGTCGCTACCGGAACGCGATGTCGTTCCGGCAAAGGTTCTCGAGCGCACGGATGCACATGTCAGGCTGATGACACCGATCCTCTGCACATGTGCAAACTGAGCGCCCGGTGGCGCAGTGAAAAAAAACGCTGTACCAAACATTTAGGTTGGGGGCATGCATAATGAGTGATCTACCTGGTTTGAATCGCAGTCACCATGGTAGAGATCGAGCATGGGATTTAGGGTTTTCATTCACCGTACAGATTCGATCTATGGCGACAGCCCGGCTGAGCGATACCAGTTCCCGAGCCAGTATCTTGGCCGTGTCCAAGCCTGCGTTGGAGACTGGATCATTTATTACGAACCCCGAAAAGTGGCGGCAACGCGTGGATATTTCGCGGTGGCCAAAGTCGCACAGGTGGTTCAAGATCCCAAAGCATCCCGGATGTATCTGGCTCTGCTCGAACCCGGCAGCTATCTCGATTTCGGCAACGCCGTTCCCTTCAGTGGTCCAGACGGCGTGATTGAGCGCGGCGTTCTGAACGAAGAGGGGCGGATTTCGGGACGCGCGCAGGCAGCAGTGCGACCAATCTCAGCAGCGGATTTCAGCCGCATTCTGTCGAGCGGACTTGAGATCGACCGGAGTTGCCGCGATCCGGGGAAGCTGCTGTGACGTCGGAAGCGAGTGGGTTTTGGGCCAGTGCCCAGGCTACGTTCATATTCGAACAGGCGAGGGCGCGGGTCACGCAGCTTTCGTCGCGTATTGTACGCGATCGCCTGTTTCGTCGATTAATTTTGCAAGCGTACGATAAGCGATGTGCAATAACGGGCTTGAAGCTGATCAACGGCGGCGGCCGGGCCGAGGTCGATGCCGCTCACATTCGCCCGGTTGAAGCGAATGGTCCGGACATCTTATCGAACGGCATCGCCTTGTCGGGAAGAGCTCACTGGATGTTCGACCGCGGTCTTATAGGTTTGTCGGACGACCTGGAGGTTCTGATCTCCCGCCAAGCAAACGATCGTGACAGTATCCAGGGTCTTATAAACAGGACTGGAAAGGCGATCGGTCCGGCTGGTATTCACGAGCGCCCGCATCCAAGGTTTCTACAATGGCATCGTGGGAATACGTTCAAACATTAGTATGCCAAAGGTTCAGATCCTTTCAAGAGGTAGGTTGGCGGACAGGCATCTTCTTTGAGATATAAAACCTTCCAAGCGATATCGAGGACATCAGATATCATGGCGGTGGCCACATACCCACACATGTGTTAATGTGGGCTTTTATAGTTCAGGAACACGTTAGATGAGCCGATTGACGATCGACATAACCGACCAGCAACATCAAAGCCTAAAGGCGCTGGCTGCTTTGCAGGGCAAGACAATCAAGCAGTATGCACTCGAGCGCCTCTTTCCCGGTGACACGGATGGAGAACGGGCCTGGGAGGAGTTGAAGACGTTGATGAACACGCGCATCAATGATGGGCTCGCCGGAAAATTATCGACCAAAACCGTTGGTGAGATCCTCGACGAGGAGATTGCTGAGGGTCGTGTTTGACGGCCTACATTCTTACCGCAGAGGCAGAATCGGATCTGCGGTCGGTAATCCGCGACACGCGTGCGCAATGGAGCGCCGCCCAGGCACGTCGCTACGTCTCAACTTTGGAGCGAGTTATCGCACACCTTGCCGAGGGCAAAGGTCCTTTCAAGGATATGAGCGCGCTTTATCCGGCGTTACGAATGGCGCGATGCGAACATCACTACATCCCTTTGTCTGCTTCGGGAGGATGCGCCCGCCCTGATCGTCGCGATCCTTCATGAACGAATAGATCTCATGAAGCGTTTGGCTGGTCGCCTGAACGAATGATTTTGGACGAAGGCGAGATTACCTGATCGCAAGGTCGATAAATCGGTTACTATCGTGTGGTGAAAAGCGGGGTCGCCAGTTCCGATCCTTTCAAGAGCAATACGATATGAACTTCCACTACAACACGCCTCCGCTCACTCTTCCCGATAGCTGGCCACTCCCTATCAAGTTTCCGGAACGGACGGCTGTAGATTCCGGATTGGACGAAGTTGCAATCCGAATTGGACGCATGTAAAATCCGACCTGAACGCATCGTCAATCCTAGAATTTGGTAGTGATCAGGAGGAAAAATAGATTGAAAGGGGAAAGTCCTTCTGATCTCCTTTATCCGAGGGGCGCAGCCGAGCGAATTAGGGTCGCGCTCGAAGATACGCCAGTTGTACTTGTGAACGGACCGCGTCAGTGTGGCAAGACGACGTTGGCTCGAACCTTGCTCCAGACAGATCGTCCGTATTTCACCTTAGATGACGAAACGACTTTACTATCAGCAAAGACCGATCCAGTCGGCTTCGTTCGTCAGATTGATACCGCCATCATAGACGAGGTGCAGCGAGCACCGGAGTTGTTGCGTGCCATAAAACAGGCGGTAGACAATGATCGGCGGCCTGGACGATTTTTGTTAACCGGCTCAGCAAACATTCTCGCACTCCCGACGATTTCCGATAGTTTGGCCGGGCGGATGGAAGTAGTCACCTTGTTGCCCCTAGCTCAGTCCGAAATTCGACGCAACCAGTCGAACTTCCTCGATTCCGCTTTTGCCGGAACGGTCATAGCCCCTCGCAATCCAACGGTCGGAAATGACCTGATGGAGCGGGTGCTCATCGGCGGATATCCTGAGATGGTCGGTCGTGGCGATCCCCGCCGTCGATCCGCATGGGCTAGAGAATACATACGAGCCATCGTTGAACGAGATGTGCGCGAAATTGCCGACGTCGAACGCCTGGACCAAATGCCACAGCTTCTACGGGCGCTTGCGCATCATTCGGGAAAGTTGGTCAATTTCACCCAATTGGCCGGCCAGGTCGGCATCGATGACAAGACCGCCCGGCGATATATCGGACTCTTTGAACAGCTGTTCCTAGTTCGTCGCATCGAGCCCTGGTTTCGAAACCCTTTGAAGCGTCTTGTTAAGACACCGAAGCTCCTGTTTCTCGATAGCGGTCTCTTAGCTTCGTTTGTCGGAATGACGATCGATCGAATTTCAAGTGACCGAGGACTATTTGGTTCATTGCTGGAAACGTTTGTCGCCGGCGAAATCCTTCGGCTTGCGACCTGGAGCGAAGTCCAATCAACCTGCCATCACTATCGGGATAAGGATCAGGACGAAGTAGATATCCTTCTCGAAGACGAAGCTGGCAATATGGTTGGACTTGAAGTCAAGGCCGCGGCAACGGTGACCGCAGCAGATTTCAAAGGCTTACGCAAAATAGCCGTGGCCACGGGACGCACCTTTAAGGCAGGCTGGGTGCTGTACGACGGCGACAAGATCCTGCCATTTGGTGATAATCTTGCGGCGATACCGCTATCTTGTCTCTGGGGCGATTAAGAGGGGCGTTTAAGGTAAGGGCAGGATTAAGTTCGATTCCCTTCAAGGCGAAATACCTGGCTCGGGCAGGGCGGATTTTCAAATGATCGCATGCTCACAAGAAGTCGTCGAAGTCGATAGGGACTGAAAAGCCAGCCTTGACTCGGTCCATAACGACCATCGTCTTGAACCCCTTGATGTCGGGGTTCTCATAGAAGAATTTGCGTGTGAAGCCCTCGTAATCCTCCATGCTACGTGCGGTCACGATCAGCACGAAGTCGGAATCTCCTGTCACGTAATAGCCGTTCATCACCTCCGGCGTCTGGCGAATCGATTGCTTGAAGCGGTCTACGATGTCGGCGCGTTCGCGCTCCAGCGAAACCAGAACCAGCATCGCTATAGGACGTCCGATCGTCTTCGGCTTCACGACCGAAATATCTGCCTCGATCACGCCCTCCTCGCGAAGGCGCTTCATTCTGCGTTGTACCGCTGTGGCTGACAAACCGACGAGGGCTCCAAGTTCCTCGGTACTGTAGCGGTTATGAGATTGGACAATGCTCAGGAGCCGGGCATCAAGTCTATCAAGCCGCATCGATTTCTCGCAGGTTTTCTTCGCATATTGGGCAAAGAAAGCAGGAATCCAAAGCAAAGACAACCCATCTTGCTGAATAACAGCGCTGCACTGCACATAAGATTCTCGACAAGAACATGATGAGGGGCAAAAATGTTGAACGCGATACCGACAGCAAGTCATGCGTTGAAGCGGTTGGGCGATGCCGCGTTGCTCCGCGATCGGTCGTATGTTGACGGCGCTTGGGTCGGGACGGCGACATCGACGCATGTGCTCGACCCCGCGACACAAGAAGAGATCGCGCGGGTTTCAGACTGCGACAAGACGCTACTCGGCCAGGCCGTGGATGCCGCTGAGCGGGCCTTTGTGGGCTGGCGCGATCGTTTGGCACGTGAACGTGGAAAGTTGCTCTTGAACTGGGCGGGCCTCATTCGCGAACACGCTCGTGACCTCGCGATCATTCTGACGGCAGAACAGGGCAAGCCGGTGAGCGAATCTGATGCGGAAATACTCTACGGCGTCGGATTTATTGAATGGTTTGCCGCTGAAGGTGAGCGAGCCTATGGCGAAACGATCCCTGCCCATAAGTCTTCGAGCCGGCTCTTCGTATCGATGCAGCCGGTTGGCGTCTGCGTAGCCGTGACGCCCTGGAATTTCCCGAGTGCAATGATTGCACGTAAGGCTGCGGCGGCTATCGCTGCCGGATGCCCAGTCATCGTAAAGCCGGCGGCCGAGACACCACTTTCGGCGCTTGCGCTTGCCGAGCTTGCTCACCGGGCCGGTTTTCCAGCGGGCGTGTTTCAGGTCGTTACCGGTGACGCGGTTCTTCTCACCGATGAATTGCTTGCCGACGAGCGGGTACGCGCCTTCAGCTTCACCGGCTCGACCGAGGTGGGACGACTTTTGCTTGGAAAAGCCGCGCGATCGGTCAAGAAAGTGTCGATGGAGCTCGGGGGCCACGCGCCCTTCATCGTCTTTGATGACGCCGATATCGACGAAGCGGTCGACGGCTGCCTCGCGGCGAAGTTTACGACGTCAGGCCAAGACTGCTTGGCCGCGAACAGGATCTATGTTCAGGACGGCATCCACGACGCGTTCGTCGAGCGTCTGTTGAAGCGGGTCGGCGGGCTCAAGATCGGTCCAGGTTTCGAACCGGGTGTCGATATCGGCCCGATGACAAAGCGATCCGTGGTCGAGAAATGCCGATCGCATATAGTCGACGCCCTTGAAAGAGGTGCCACGCTGCTGACGGGCGCCGTGCCTGATCCAGCTGCCGGCAATTTCGTTGCCCCGACACTTCTGGTCAACGTTCGTCCCGACACGCTGATCGTCACCGAAGAGACGTTCGGTCCGGTTGCCCCGGTGCTCAGGTTCGGCAGCGAAGATGAGGTAAGGCAGGCGGCGAACGCCAGTGAGATGGGCTTGGCCGCTTATGTCTACACGCAGGATCTGAAACGGGCGATGCGCCTGTCCGAAGCCCTGGAATACGGAATGGTCGGTGTCAACACCGCCTCGTTTACCGGCGCCCCCATCCCCTTTGGCGGGTGGAAGCAATCGGGGCTTGGCCGTGAAGGCTCACGACATGGCCTGCAGGAATTCATGGAATTGAAATACGTCTGCTTTGGCGGCTTGGCCGCGTAAGGAAATGAAGATGACTGATATCGCTGAAATCGCCGAAATGGACCGCAGGACGGTTCTCCATCCCTTCACCTATCTGAAGGACTACGCCAACGGCAACACCGATCCCACTATCATGGACACCGGCAAGGGCGTCCATATCCAGGATGCGACCGGCCGAGAATATATCGATGGTTTTGCTGGCCTCTACTGCGTCAACATCGGTTATGGCCGCACCGAGGTGGCCGAGGCAATAGCCCGGCAGGCTTACAAGCTTGCCTACTATCATTCCTACGCCGCCCACACCACCGAAGAGCTTGCCCGTCTGTCGGACCGACTGGTGCGGATGGCTCCCGGCAACATGTCCAAGGTCTTCTACGGCCTCTCCGGTTCTGACGCCAACGAGACCCAGGCCAAGATCGTCTGGTACTACAACAACCTCCGTGGCAAAACGCACAAGAAAAAGATCATCGCACGAGAACGCGGCTATCACGGCTGCTCTATTGTCTCGGGATCGATGACCGGACTGAGCTTCTACCACGATCATATGGACCTGCCGGTCACAGGAATCCTGCGCACCGGCGTTCCGCATTATTATCGCGGCGCTCATCCAGGTGAGACCGAAGAGGCATTTTCGCAGCGTCGCGCCGATGAGCTCGAGGCGCTGATTATCGCTGAAGGTCCAGATACGGTCGGCGCGTTCATCGCCGAGCCGGTTCTTGGGACCGGCGGGATCACGCCGCCACCTGCCGGATATTGGCCGAAGATTCAGGCTGTTCTGGAGAAATACGACGTCCTCCTCATCGCTGATGAGGTCATCTGTGGCTTCGGGCGGACTGGCGCGATGTTCGGCTCTGATCTCTACGGTATGAAGCCGGATTTGGTCACGGTCGCCAAGGGTCTGACCTCCGCTTACGTGCCCCTGTCTGCCTCGATCGTGTCCCAGAAGGTTTATGAGGTCATGGAGGAGGCCACGCCGCGTGTTGGCTCTTTCTCCCACGGCTACACCTATTCGGGCCATCCGATCGGGGCAGCAGCCGCAAATGCCGTCCTCGATATCGTAGAGCGCGAGGACCTTGCCGGGCAGTCGGCAAAGAAGGGCGCCTATCTCATGAAACGGCTGAAGGCCGCTTTCGAGCAGAACCCGATCGTCGGCGAAGTGCGCGGGGTTGGCATGCTGGCAGCCGTGGAATTCGTTGCCGATCGCGGCAGCAAAATGGCCTTCGACCCGGCGCTGAAGGTTGGTGCCCGGATATCTCAGGCTGCGCGCAACCGCAATCTAATCGCGCGCGCCATGCCGCATGGGGATATCCTCGGCTTTGCACCGCCGCTGATCATGACCGAGGCGGAAATCGATGAGATGGTCGCGATCGCCAAGGCCGCCGTCGACGAAGTCCTTAAGGAGCTCGACAGCCAGGGTGCCGTGAAGAGCTGATGGATGGTCGCCCCACTGGAGAGCCTGTCCGTATGAGTGACGTCCTAAAGATCCATAATCTTGTCAAGTCGTTCGGTACGACGCGGGTGTTGGATGGCGTCAGCTTCCACATGCGACAGGGTGAGGTCATGTCCCTTATCGGTTCCTCGGGTTGCGGCAAGAGTACGGCGCTCCGTTGTGTCAATTTCTTGGAGACGCCGACTTCGGGGCAGATCGAGGTGTTTGGCGAGGCCGTTTCGGTCAGTGCCGACGAGCACGGTAGCGGCGCGGTCGTCAATGCTGCGAACATCATGCGCTTTCGCCGACAGATCGGCATGGTGTTCCAGAATTTCAATCTGTGGCCGCATCGCACCGCCCTCGGCAATGTTACAGAAGCGCTGGTCTACGTGCTGAAACTTGCAAAGCCGGATGCCATCGACGTCGCGCTCTCGGCTCTCTCCAAAGTGGGCATGGCGGAGTTCAGGGATCGGTATCCGCACCAGCTTTCGGGCGGGCAGCAGCAGCGGGTCGCGATCGCCCGCGTTCTGGCGATGCGCCCGAAGCTGATGCTCTTTGACGAGCCAACCTCCGCGCTCGATCCGGAATTGGTGGGTGGAGTGCTCAAGGTCATACGAACGTTGGCCGAGGAGGGGGCGACCATTCTCCTCGTCACACACGAGATGCGGTTCGCGCGCGATGTATCGAACCGGATGATATTCCTGCAAAAGGGGCGCCTTGAGCAGGACGATACGCCGGAAGAACTGTTTCGCAATCCCGCTTCGCAAGCGGTGAGGCAGTTTCTTTCCAGTGTCATGCCGGCCAGTGCCTAATGGCAGGCCACCACAAAAACCATAAAGGGGTAACGGAATGATCAGCAGCAAATTTTTCAAAGGCGCACTCGCATCGAGCCTTCTTCTGGCCGCGGCAACGAGCATGGCATCCGCGGAGGAGGGCGTCCTTCGAGTTGGGACAGAAGGTGACGCGCCCAAATTCAGCATGGCCGATCCGAGCGGAAATGTGACGGGCTTCGACGCCGATATCGCCAACGGCATCTGCGATGAGCTCAAGGTGAAGTGCAAGTTCGTGGTTCAGACCTTCAGCTCGCTCGTGCCCTCCATGGACAGCGATCGCTTCGACGTGATCATCTCGGGCCTGAGCATCACCGAGGAGCGTGCCAAGAAGATCGGCTTCACGATACCATACGCGACGACGCCACAGTATTTCATCGTCGCCAAGGATTCGCCTCTCGCCAAGTTGAAGACGCTTGCCGAAGTCGAAAAGGCGCTTGACGGGAAAAGCGTTGGCGTCGTCACAGGCACGACTTATGCGAAGTTCGTCCAGAAGAACATTCCCTCCGCAGACCTGAAGACCTACGACGCCACGACGCAGCAGCTTGCTGATCTCGCGAGCGGCCGTATCGATGCCGCCTATGGTGACTCGCCAACCTGGCAGGATTTTCTTGCCACACCCGATGGCGCAAACTTCACTAAAATCGACGTGAAGGTCATGGCTATGGACGACCCTGCGACGCTCGGAAAGGGCATGGGCGTTGGCATGCGTAAAGATAACACCGAACTCAAGGCCAAGATCGACGCAGCGCTTTGCAAGATGGTCAATGACGGAAAGGTCAAAGAGTCGTCGATGCATTGGTTCCAGGACGATTATACCATCCCCTGCAAGAAGTGACCCTTTGACAAGGCGACCTGCCTCGGCCCTTGTCGGGGCAGGTCAATGGGATGGTACTCATGCTGAATGATTTCTGGGTTTTGATGGTAGAGCGCGGTTGGGCACTGGCTCTGCTTCAGGGCAGCGCTGTGACGATCGCGATCGGGCTTCTCGGTATGGCGCTTGGCGTTATCGTTGCAACCCCTTTGGCCGTCATGCGCTGGCGACGGGTCCCCGTCGTGTCGCAGTTTGTCGATGGCTATAGCATCGCGATCCGCGGCGTGCCGGGGTTGCTGGTCATCTACCTGCTCTTCTTCGGATCGATCGATTGGATAAGGGCCGTGACCACGGTCTTCGGCTTCCAGCAGGCAACTGAAAACGTTTATCCGTTTATCATCGGGGTTCTCGCGATCGCGGCGATTTCCTGTGCCTATTCGATCGAGGTGATCAGGGGCGCGCTTGAGGCGGTGCCACGTGGGCTGCTCGAGGCGGCGCATTCGTTGGCTCTGCCTTGGAACATCACCTTCTTCCGCGTGACACTTCCGCTTGCCCTGAGGCTGGCGCTCGGTGGTATCAACAATGTCTGGCAAATGACCATCAAGGATACGTCGCTGATCTCAGTCGTCGGCTTGCAAGAATTGATGCGGACTGCTGCGATCGCAGCCGGGATCACCCGCTCGCCGCTCCTCTTCTATTGCATCGCGGCCGTGCTGTTCTTTTCCATGACGACGGTCAGCCAGTCGGTGTTTTCGGCAGCCGAACGCTCCCTCAATCGCGGCTTCGGAGGGCGCTGACATGGATTTCAGCATCATCGATTACGCGGTGCCGTTTCTGCTTGTCGGCACGAAAGTGACGCTGCTGATCGCGGTCTTTGGCGTTGGGCTGGGCTTGCCGTTCGGCGTTCTGGTCGGCCTCGGACGCGGTTCGAAGAACAAGATTCTCCACCGAGCCTGCGATATCTACTGCGCGATTTTCCGCGGCACGCCAATGCTGGTGCAGGTCTTCATCATCTATTACGGTCTCGCGCAGGTGAGTTTCATTCGCCACAATCCGGTGATTTGGTGGATGATTGGTAGCGGACTGAACGCTGCAATCCTGGCTGTGGTCTTGAACACCGGCGCCTACACCGCCGAGATATTTCGGACGGCCTTCCTCTCGTTGCCGAAAGGCCTCATCGAGGCGGCGGAAGCCTGCGGGATGTCTCCGTGGCACGTGTTTACGCGCATCAAGTTTCCGTTGGCGCTGCGCCAGGCACTCCCCTCCTACAGTAGCGAAGTCGCGATCGTCGTCAAGGAATCGAGCCTCGCCTCGACAATCACAGTTCTGGAGATCACCGGCTATGCGAAGCGGTTGATGAGCGAGACCTTCGCCATCATGGAGATTTTCATCATCACTGCCGCCTTCTATCTCGCCATCAACATCGTCACGCTCACATCGTTGAAAATTCTCGAACGGCGCCTGTCGTTCAACCGATAACAACGTCCTCAGAAAGGTCTGTCATGTCCAAACTTACATTCATCGACCAGAACAATCTTCCCGAGCCCCGTAAAGGTCAGCCGTTGCCGGAGCGGCTCCTCGAAGGCGACCCACGCTTTCTCTCCTGGGATATCGCGAAAACTGAGGATGGTCAGGTGTCCTGCGGTCTCTGGGAGGCAACCCCTGGTGCCTATCGTTCGATCAAGGGCAAGGTATTCGAGTTCTGCTACATCCTCTCGGGCGTATCCGAGCTGACCGAAGACGGCGGCGAAACCCGCCGTATTAGCGCCGGCGATTCCTTCGTCATGCATCCCGGCTTCGAAGGTGTGTGGAAGGTCATCGAGACTACCCGCAAGATCTGGGTCGAGCGCAGCTGATCCACGCCGCACCACCTCCGCGCAACATCGATACGGTACATGCTCATGCCTCTATCCGCTCAGACATCAGTTCAATCGACACCTTATTGGTGGGATGATTGCGACTTCCCGTCATTGCCGGTTCGACCACTAAATCCAACCTGCGACGTCGTCATCGTCGGTGGCGGATATACCGGGCTTTCCGCCGCGATCGAGCTTGCGCGGGCCGGGCGCCACGTCCAGCTCTTCGATCGGCAAGCCCTTGGTGCGGCGGCCTCCAGCCGGAACGGCGGCATGGCCAGCGGCAGTATTCGACCCAGCCCAACAGAGCTGATCAAGCGGTTCGGGCAAGAGCGCGCCAATGGCATCCTGATCGAGGGAAAGACTGCACGTGAGGATCTCTGGCACTTCATGGAAGAAGAGAAGGTCGATTGCGATTTCTTTTTATCGGGCCTTTTCGATGGTGCGATGACGTCGGAAGAAACCGACGATCTGCGCCGCTACGCGGATCTGCTCCATCGCAAGCTCGATATCGAGGCGTTTGCGGTGGATAAGGATGATGTCCGTCAATACATCGGCACGGATCTGTATGTCGGCGGCCTTGTCCGCAAGGACATTGGCGGCCTGCAGCCGGCCAAACTTCTGGCCGGAATGATCAGGATTGCCGCTTCCACGGATGCGCAGATCCACGAAAACACTGCCGTGCTCGGCTCCACCGAGGAAGCCGGCGGCGTCAGGGTGCGCACGGAACGCGGCGAGGTTTTCGCGAAGACCCTTCTCGTGTGCACGGATGGTTATACGGATGGGTTTGATCCATGGCTGCGCCGCCGCCTTGTTCCGGTCCGCAGCCGGATCATTGCAACGGAGCCGCTTGGCAAGAATGTCATGGATCGGCTGATGCCGGCGCGTATGATCCATGGCGACCAACGCAAGCTGAGCTACTACTACCGCTCGTCGCCGGATGGCTCCCGCATCCTCTTCGGCGGCCGCGATGGAACGACCGAGGGTGATCCGAGCGCGCCGACGGTGCACCTGCAAACGGAGCTCGCGCGCTTGTTCCCCGAGCTCGCCGGCGTCGGACTGACGCATAGCTGGTTCGGTTACGTCGCCATGCACCGCGACATGATCCCGCGTATTTTCACCACAGGCAACACCATCTATGCCACCGGCTATTGCGGTTCGGGCGTCGTATGGGCCCGCTGGCTGGGAAAGAAGGCCGCCCTCAAGGTCTTGGGCGACAGGGAGCAGCCTCGCAGCGCTTTCGACTTCGACCCTGCGCCCAAAGCCGTCCCTTTCTATAGCGGACGCCCTTGGTTCATTCCGATCGTCTACTCGATGTATGAGCGGCACGACAAGAAGACGCTGCGGTGTGTGAAGCAGCGGTGAAACGGATATGACCTTTCTGTTCCTCTGCGATGCGGAGCGCGGTGCGGTGTTTGCAAGAGCTTTTGCCGAGCACCTTTCCGGCATCCGCTTTTCCATGGATGTGGATGCCGTAGATCCGAAAGATGTTCGCTACATCATGACCTGGAAGCCGCCGAAAGATCTTGCGCGCTATCCGAACCTCGAAGCGGTGCTCTGCATAGGCGCCGGTGTCGATCAGTTCGCGAATGCCTTACTGCCACAAGACGTCAAGCTGATCCGCATGGTCGATGAGGGCATTACTCGCATGGTCATCGAGTATGTCGTGATGGCGGTTCTGTCGCTTCACCGCAATCTGCATGTCTACATCGATCAGCAACGTCGATGCCTGTGGAGCGAAGTGATCCCGCAGGCTCAATCAGCCGATCGCCGGGTGTCGGTTCTCGGCATGGGCGTCCTCGGGCAGGCCGCGCTCGCCAAGCTTCAGGACTTTGGTTTCAAGCTTTCCGCATGGAGCCGATCGGCTCGATCGATCGATGGCGTTGAATGCTTTCGTGGTCAGCATGGCCTCTACGAAATGTTGGCCACGACCGATATTCTCGTCTGTCTGCTGCCGCTGACCTCGGAGACGATAGGCATCTTGAACGAGCGGCTGTTCTCGGCATTGCCACGCGGCGCGAGCCTGGTGCACGCGGGCAGGGGCCGTCAGTTGGACAGTGATGCCCTTGTTGCCGCCCTCGACACTGGCCATCTCTCCGGGGCCTTTCTCGACGTGGTCGATCCCGAACCGCTTCCTTCTGATCACCCGCTGTGGAGCCATCCGAAGATGATCATCACACCGCATATCGCGGCCATCACACAGCCTGCATCGGCAGCGATGACCACGATCGAAAACCTGAAATTGCTACAGGCCGGCCGGGCGCCGATTGGCCTTGTCGACAGGGAAGATTTGTCATCATGATCCTCAAGAACAAGCAGTTGCTGAGGCAGCAGGCGCTCATCGACGGTCAGTGGGTCAGCGCCGAAAGCGGCAAAACCATCGACGTCTGCGACCCGGCCACGCTCGAGGTTCTGGGCACGGTGCCCGACATGGCCGCAAAGGATACAGGTCGTGCGATAGGCCGCCAACTCGGCATTCGGCGCATGGAAAAGGAAGACTCACGCTGAGCGTGCTCAGCTACTCGAGACCTGGCATGATCTTCTTCTCGCCAACATCGACGATCTGGCACTGATCCTGACCAGCGAGCAAGGCAAGCCACTTGCCGAGGCTGCCGGCGAAATTCGTTACGGGGCTTCGTTCGTCAAATGGTTCGCCGAAGAGGCTCGGCGGATAAACGGAGCAACCATACCATCACCAACAGCCGACCGGCGCATCGTCGTCCTCAAAGAACCGGTCGGCGTCTGTGCGATCATCACCCCATGGAATTTTCCGACTGCGATGATAACGCGAAAGGTGGCGCCGGCGTTGGCCGCAGGCTGTACCGTCGTCATCAAGCCGTCGGATCTAACGCCGTTCTCCGCCGTGGCTCTTGCCTATCTCGCCGAGCAGGCCGGAATTCCGAAGGGCGTGATCAATGTCGTCACCGGCATGCCCGACGGTATCGGCGATGAACTGATGCAAAACACCATCGTCCGCAAGATTTCGTTCACCGGATCAACGCGCGTCGGTTCACTTTTAATGCGCGGTGCTGCCGATAGCGTCAAGCGCCTGAGCTTGGAACTCGGCGGAAACGCACCATTCATCGTTTTCGACGATGCCGATCTCGAAAAGGCGGTCGAGGGCGCGATCGTATCGAAATTCCGCAATGGCGGTCAGACCTGTGTCTGCGCCAACAGAATCCTGGTGCAGGACGGTGTCTACGACGCTTTCGCAGAAAAGTTGAGCGCTCGCGTCCGATCGATGACCGTCGGTCGCGGGATCGATATTGGCGTCGATATCGGCCCGATGATCAATCAGCCGGCCATCGCGAAGATCGAACGACATGTCGCCGATGCAATCGAGAAAGGCGCGCGCGTGATCGCAAGCGCCGAGGTCGTATCAAAGGGCGAGCAATATGCGACCCCGATCGTGCTTGCGGATGCGACAGTCGACATGGTCCTGGCGAGCGAGGAAACGTTCGGTCCCGTCGCGCCGCTATTCCGCTTTAAAACGGAGGAAGAGGCGATCGCGATCGCCAACGGAACGCCCTATGGACTGGCCGCCTATTTCTATACCGAGGGCCTCAGCCGATCTTGGCGGGTCGCAGAGGCGCTCGAGTTTGGGATGGTCGGTCTCAACACCGGTGCGATTTCGACTGAGGTCGCACCGTTCGGCGGGATTAAGCAATCTGGCTTGGGGCGAGAGGGAGCTCAGGCGGGGATGGAAGAATACCTGGAGATCAAGAGTTTGCACATTGGTGCATTGGCCTAAGCTCATTGATTCCGCTGGATATTTTTTACCTCGTCGACGGTTCATATCCTTTCAACATCAGAAACTTAACTCGGTGATTAGGATAACCGCCGACTATAGACCTCGCAGCCTGTGGCTCATCGTTCTCGTCTCCTGCAATTCAGCGCTCGACCAGATCTGCGCGCTGAACGCTGAGCCAGTGGGCAGTACCGAGCACTTCCTGAAGATGTGCCGCCATGGCGGCGCGGGCAGCTTCCGGCTCTTTCTGTTCGATTGCGCTGACGATCTGCCAGTGCTGTGCGAGAAGCGTCCGCAGGTGGATCGCATCGGGAAGGCTAAGATAGCGGACGCGGTCCATCTGCAGCTTGACGGTCTGGATGACACGCCAGCTCTTGGAAAGGCCGGCCTCCTCACAGAAGCTTCTGTGAAACGCCTCGTCCAGCTCCAGGAAGAGATCGCCATCTTCCTGCGTCACCGCAAGCTCCTGCCGGGCCAGATTTGCTTTGATGTCGATCAGGAACTGGGAAGAACATTGCCCGGCCAGTCGCCCAACCACCGCGACTTCGAGGGACTCACGGATGAACTGCGCTTCCTCCACATCTCTGATCCGGATGGGGGCTACAAAGCTTCCACGCTGAGGAAGGATGTCGATCAGGCCCTCATCGGCTAGGCGAATAAGCGCTTCACGCACAGGTGTCCGACTGACGCCCAATTGCAGCGACAGTTCCTTTTCGCTGAGGGCTTCCGATGGAAGGATCGCAAGCGTGATGATGGCGCGGCGGATGCGTTCATAGACCTGTGGCGCAATTGGCATCCGCAGGTTGATGGGTTCAAGGCCAGCAGCTGGAGGCGACGCAGCCTTATCGCTGATCGTGTCTTCCATCGTACGTTTGTCCGCCATCGTTTCCCCTTTGGGCGATCGAAATCGCCGATATCCGCAAATCGCACATGTTTTAAAGGCAGTCTATCACTGTCATTGACATACTACCATGGTAGTATGTATGTGTAGCCTAGGGAGAAACGGGAGGACCTTCGAAGAACGACTTTCAGCCGCCCTCCGGCGGTGCGCACAACAAACTGTGTGATCATAGTCGATCGTCGGAGCAAAGCCACCGACCCCAGGCCCGGCAGAAGCCGGTCCTTTCACAGGGAGTTGGAGGAGAGAACATCCATGAAGATCAATTACAGAAACACGGCTGTGTCAGTTGCGCTCGCGCTGCTTACCGGCACGGCCATCGCCTCATTGGCGCGCGCCGAGGACGGTGTCGCCAAAGGTGATACCAGCGGAAAGAAGATCGCGTTCAGCAACTCCTACGCCGGCAACTCGTTTCGCCAGGTGATGATCAAGAGCTTCCAGGATATGGGGGCAAAAGCCAAGAGTGATGGCAAGATTGCCGATACAGCCGTTGTCAGCGCCAACAACTCGGTGACCGAGCAGGCTTCGCAAATCCAGAACCTCATCCTGCAGGGCTATGACGCCATCATCGTGCTCGCCGGCTCCGACACGGCCCTCAATGGCGCGATTAAGGATGCCTGCGATGCGGGTATCGTCGTCGTCGCATTTGCCAGTGGGGTCACCGAGCCATGCGCCTACGTCGTCGACTACAACCTCAATTCTTACGCCAAGGCAGAGCTTGATTTCATCAAGCAGAAGCTGGGCGACAAGCCGGCCAACATTCTTGAAATTCGCGGTATGGCGGGTGACGGCTTCGATAAGCGCCTTCACGACGGCGTCGTGAAGGCGCTGGCTGAGCATCCGAACTACAAGAGCGTCGGCGAGGTCTACGGTCAGTGGACTTCCACCGTGGCGCAGAAGGAAGTTTCTGGCATCCTTCCATCGCTGCCCAAGGTCGATGCGGTTCTCACGCAGGGTGGCGATGGCTATGGTGCTGCGCAGGCTTTCAAGGCTGCCAAGCGCGATCTGCCGATCATCATCATGGGCAATCGTCAGGACGAGCTGGCGCTGTGGAAGCAGGAGCATGATGCATCCGGCTACGAGACCTTCTCGCTCGGCGCGACACCTTCCGTTTCCCAGGTCGCCTTCTGGGTTGCCCAGCAGATTCTTGCCGGCAAGAAGGTGCCCAAGTTCGTCGAAGTTCCGCTGCTGCAGATCAATCAGCCGGCTCTCGATGCCTGGCTAAAGACGGTTCCCGAGGGCGGCGTGGTCAACGCTCAATATCCGCAGGATCTCGTAGCCAAGATTATCGATGCAAACGTCAACAAGACCGATCTTCCGGCCGTTCCCGCCCCGAAGTGAGACTGATCATGACTGACCTGCCAACCACATTTCCGGATACCGCCATGGCGGAAACGCTGATCGATGTACGCGATGTGAGCAAGAGCTATGGCTCTGTCCATGCGCTTGGCGGTGTCGACTTCCGTCTTGCCGGCGGAGAAGTGGTTGGCCTGGTCGGTCATAACGGTGCCGGGAAGTCCACACTGATGAATGTCCTGTCGGGCGCCGTCCAGCGCACGGCAGGCAGCTTCCGCTATGCCGGGGCTGAGATGGACGCGTGGAATGCCGCCAAGGCCCAGTTAAACGGGCTTCGCTGTGTCTTTCAGGAGCTGTCGCTCTGTGCAAACCTGTCCGCAGCCGAGAACACGCGGGTGATCCACAGGCAGTTGCGGGGTCCTGGCTGGCGCGGTCGGGCGCGCCAATTGATCTCCCAGGCGCTGGACGACATCTTCCCTAGTCACGGCATCGATCCGAATGCGAAGATTTCGGAACTCTCCATCGGCTCCCGCCAGATGGTCGAGATTGCTCGCGCCTTTACGGAGACGGATATTCGCGTTCGCTGCGTTATCCTCGACGAGCCGACCTCCTCGCTCGGCCATCAGGCGACTGAACAGCTTCTGGCCTACATTCGATCGGCTGCCGCGCGCGGTGTCGCCTGTATTCTCATCACACACAGGCTGAATGAGATCATTGCCGTCTGCGATCGTGCCGTTGTCATGGTCGATGGCAGGATCATTGCCGAGCGGAGCACCCGTGGCCTTTCTCGATCCAACCTTGTCGAAATGATGGGGGGCATCGAGGCAACCCACAGCCGCATCGCGTATGGCGAGACCCGCAGGACAGGCGTCGTTCAGATCGCTCATCCCGGTGTCGATAGAGCGGATCGTCCGGTCATGGCTTCAGCCGGTGAGATCATCGGCTTTGCTGGCCTCGATGGCCACGGCCAGCGTGAACGGCTGCGATCCATCTTCACCTCCATAAACAGGGCTGGAAAGACGCCGGCCGCCTATGTTGCCGGCGACCGCGGGCTCGAGGGTGTGTTCGGCCTTTGGTCGATTGCCGATAACTTGACGATCCGCAGCCTGAACGCGTTGCAGCGCGCCGGCTTTGTATCGGCCGATGCGGCGAGATCATTGGCCTCCAGCTGGTCGTCGAGGCTGAAGGTCAAGGCGCCCTCGATAGAAACGCCAATCCTGTCGCTCAGCGGCGGCAACCAGCAGAAGGTGCTTTTCGCCCGGGCTCTCGCCTCGGATGCCGAGGTCATCTTCCTCGACGATCCCATGCGCGGCGTCGATGTGGGCACCAAGCAGGAGGTCTACCAGCTAATACGCGCCGAAGCCGACCAGGGGCGGACATTCGTCTGGTACACGACCGAGATGGAAGAACTCAACAATTGCGACCGCCTATATGTCTTCCGTGAGGGCAGGGCCGTCGAGGAAATCCGGGGCGATGACATCAGCCATGCGCGCATCTTGGAAGCTTCGTTTGGAGGCGCACATGGCTGATGTTATGATCAGGCCAACATCTAACGCCAGGCCGCCTTGGCTTTCCGCAAGCCTGCAAGTCGGGTTGCCGGCCGTTGCTCTTATCCTCATGCTCGCCGTCATTTTCTGGATTCGGCCGACAGCCATGAGCTACTTCGGCTTTACCCTGCTGTTCAAACTGGCGACGCCGTTGGTGCTTGCCGCGCTGGCACAAATGCTAATAATCATGCTCGGCGACATCGATCTGTCGAATGGCGCCTTTGTCGGGCTCATCACTTGCATCACGGCGCTCCATCTCGCAACGAACCCGCTGCTGGCAATCGTCCTCTATTTCGGTGCCATAGCCGTCTATGCCGGGATGGGCCTGCTCATCCAGGCTCGCCAGCTTCCTTCCATCATCGTTACTCTCGGCATGTCGTTCATCTGGCTCGGCACGGCCATCATGATACTGCCTTCGCCAGGTGGCGCAGCACCTGCCTGGCTTGCGGGCTTCATGACCTGGCGGCCGCCCTTTGTGCCACTGCCGATCCTGCTAGCGGTCATCGCCGCTGTTGCCGGGCACTTCGTCATCACACGATCTTCCTACGGTGCCATCCTACGCGGTGCCGGTTCAAATCCGCGTGCCATCGAGCGGGCAGGCTGGTCCACCACGCGCATCAGGATGATGGTCTATGCGGCCGCCGGTCTTCTCGCATGCCTTTCCGGCATCACGCTCACGGGGCTCACCACCTCGGGTGATCCGAATGTCGCTCCGGCCTACACGCTGCTGGGTGTCGGCGCTGTCATACTGGGTGGTGGCTCCTTCAACGGTGGGATCGTCTCTCCGGTCGGAACGGTCATCGGTGCCCTGACACTTTCTCTTGCCGGCTCGCTGCTCAGCTTCCTGCAGGTGCCTCCTACCTGGCAGATTGGTGCCCAGGGCGGCATCCTGTTCCTGGTACTTGCCGGTCGCGTACTCCTGTCCGAGAAAAAGCCATGAACCGTCGTCTCTCTCTTGCTCCCTGGACCTACGGCTTCATCGTCGCGCTTGCGATGTGGATTGCAACCACGGCCTATGCCGGCTTCGATAGTGCCGAGGCGACCTTGACAGCCGCCCTGACATTCGGCGCCTTCAGCGTCTTGGTTGGAACCGGACAGATGCTCGTCATCGCATCCGGACCAGGCAATATCGACCTGTCCGTCTCCTCCGTGCTGACTCTCGCCGCCTACGTTTCGATGACAGTCATGAAAGCGCAGGACCATATGCTTTTCGCTGGACTTGCAGCGGCCGTTGCCGTTGGTGCTCTCGCTGGCCTTCTGAATTTTCTCGCCATCACACTCCTCCGCCTGCCGCCGATCATTGCTACTCTTGCCTGGAGCTTCGTCTTCCAGTCCTTAGCCTTCAATTTTGGCGGCGAGGCAACGCTGAAGCCGCCGGCCATGCTTTCGGCTTTCACCCTCTGGCGCATCGGCGGCGTTCCCTTCATGCCCTTGGCCGTGATCCTGCTGACGCTTGCAACGATGATAGTCCTTTCGCGTGGCGTCTGGGGCAGGCGGCTGCTTGCCGTCGGACAGAGCGAACCGGCGGCAAAGCTCGCCGGCATCTCGGCCGGTCGCGTCAGGCTGATTGCCTATTGCCTGTGCGGCGCCGCCGCGGGCCTTGCTGGCTTTCTCCTCTCCGGATTTTCCGGCGGCGCGGCGCTCAACATGGGTGACATCTACCTGTTGGAGTCGATTGCGGTCGTGGTTCTCGGCGGCACGAGCGTGGCCGGCGGTCAGGCAAACGCCTTAGGCATTTGGGGTGCCGCACTGTTCTTCAATCTGATGGCGACAATGCTCAACACCTTCCAGATGCAAGCAGGCGTCCGCTTCGTGCTCACTGGGGCGCTGATCATCCTGATCGTCGCCATTGTACCGCGGCCGAGGGTGGCCTGAAATGGCGGACATCAGCAGTCTTAGAACCCTGTTCAGCGAAGAGCACTTCACCTTCGTCGATCTGACACATCCGATGAAGGCGGAGATGCCAGTCTGGCCGACGCATCCGCGCTTCTGTCAGGAGGTCATCGAGAGCTACGACAACGGCGATGTCGCCTGCAATCATTCTCTCTGCCTCAGCGAACATTCCGGCACTCATTTCGACGCCCCGCGGCATTTCGTCAAAGGTGGAAGCTCGATCGCGGAGATCGCCCTCCCACGGTTCTTTGGCCGCATGGCAACCATCAGCGCTCTAGACGCGAAGCCGTGCGAAGGTGTCGATGCGGCCCGGATTCTGGCCTTCGAGGAAAATCATGGACAAATCGAGGCCGGTGATGCCGTGTTCTTCCATTTCGGCTGGGATCGCTTCTGGGAGGATGTATCACAACACGGGCGCTTTCTCAGCGACTGGCCGGGGCTTTCGAAAGAAGCGAGCGAACTCCTGCTTGCCAAACGTGTTCGGATCGTCGGCTCGGACTGCCTTTCGATAGATCATTATGGAAGTAGGGATTTTCCGGCGCACAACACATTACTCGGGGCCAATATTTTGGTTGGCGAGAATTTTGCCAATCTCGGTCAACTGCCGCCCTACTGTTTCCTCACCGCATTGCCCCTTCCGATCGAAGGAGGCTCCGGCTCCCCCGCAAGGGCGGTTGCGCTTGTCGGGGCACCCGGCAGAAGCGAGCAAGGGATTTCACTACAAACCGGCATAATTTCAAGAGGTAAGGTATGAGACATACATGGCGCTGGTTTGGGCCGGTTGACAAGGTTAGCGTCCGCGAAGCTGCCCAGGCAGGAGCGCAGGGCATCGTCAGTTCACTGCATCACGTGCCGACTGGGACGGCATGGACGACAGAAGAGGTTGAAAAGCGGCAGCAGGAAGTTCGCGCCGGCGGCCTCGAGTGGGAGCTTGTCGAGAGTATTCCGGTTTCGGAAAGCATCAAGACCATGTCCGGGGATTGGAAGGCGCATATTGCCGCGTGGCAGCAGAGCCTTCGTGTGCTGGCCAAAGCCGGCATCTCCACCGTCTGCTACAATTTTATGCCGGTTCTGGATTGGACACGCACCGATCTGCGCTGGGAAACGCCGATCGGCGCGCGCGCGATGCGCTTCGATCTGATCGACTTCGTGGCGTTCGACCTTCATATGCTTCAGCGCCCCAACGCGAGGGCTGAGTTCTCCGCTGCTGTCATCGAGCAGGCCGATGCGCGCTTCCGCGCCATGTCGGATGAAAAGAAGGCGGCATTGTCGCGCAATATCGGCGCCGGTCTTCCCGGTTCCTCGGATGGTTACAGCATCGGCGAACTCACGGAAGCGCTCGGCCGCTATGCGGCCATCGATGCCGGCAGATTGCGGAAGAATCTCATCCACTTCCTCTCTGAAGTCGTGCCGGTGGCCGAAGAACTGGGCATGCGCCTGTGTGCCCATGGCGATGATCCGCCGTGGCCACTGCTCGGCCTGCCGCGCATATTGTCGACCGAAGCGGATTATCTGGAAGTCCTGCGCGGGGTCGACAGCATGGCAAACGGCGTGACTTTCTGCACTGGCTCGCTCGGCGTACGGCCGGACAATGATCTGCCCGCCATGCTCCGTCGACTGGCACCAAAGATCCACTTCTTCCATCTTCGCAACGTCCGTCGCGAGGAGGAGCGGATGCCGTGCTCCTTCTTCGAGGCCGAGCATCTCGAAGGCAATACGGACATGGTGGCGGTTATCGCCGCGATCGTCGCCGAGGAGAAGCGCCGCAAGGCGGAAGGACGCAGTGACCACCAGATATTCATGCGGCCTGATCACGGACAGGAAATACTGGAGGACATCACGCGTGGCGCGCAGCCCGGCTATCCTGCGATCGGGCGGCTCAAGGGCCTCGCAGAACTGCGGGGCATCGAGCGGACTTTGTCGCACGCGAGCTATGGATTAGCCTGACCACTCACCTTTTTGCCGTACCCGGCCTCTTTCCGCCTGAACTGACGGAAAATAACGTCTGGCGCGGGAAGGTGGACGCGCATCTAAAGCAGATGTTGGCCGGCTGATTTCCCGAACGCAGCATACGCGTTGGGTCATTGCTGCCATAAATATGGACTGTGGAGACGACATGGTTACGATATCGGTACTCGAACCGCACAAGCTGGCGATCGATCAGCGCGAGGTTCACCCTCCATCAAAGGGAGAGATTGCAATACAGGTCATGAAAGCCGGAATTTGCGGCTCCGACATGCACATCCTCCATGGTTCGAACCCTTTCGTGAATTATCCCCGCATCATCGGGCATGAATTTGCCGGGGTGGTAACCGCGCTCGGCGGCGGTGTATCGGGGCTTGCAGTCGGCGATCATGTGGTCGCGGATCCTGTGATATCCTGCGGCCATTGTCACCCTTGCCGGATTGGCCGCTCCAATGTGTGTGCCAATCTGCAGGTTATCGGCGTTCATCGCGATGGCGGCTTTCGGTCGATTGCCGTGGTTCCCCAGGAAAACGCCGTCCGGATTTCGCCTTCGCTAGGCTTCGACGTCGCCGCTCTTGCCGAGCCGCTTGCGGTGGCAGCCAATGTGCTTTGGCGTACGGGTTGCACAGCCGACGACACAGTCCTGATCTACGGCGCGGGGACCGTCGGCATCACGGTGCTGCAGGTGGCAAAGATGCGCGGAGCGCGCTGCCTTATCGCTGATATCGACGAGAAGCGGCTTGATCGCGCCATGGAGTTTGGCGCCGATGCGGTTATCAATTCCAAGCTGAAGTCCGTCGCCGAAGCCGTCGCGGGTGAAATGGACGGTCTCGGACCATCGGTTGTTATCGATGGCGCCGGAATTCCCGCACTTCTGGATGAGGCCTGCCGTATCGCAGGGCCGGCAGGGCGCATCGGTCTGCTCGGCTTTTCCGCCGCGCCCTGCAATGTCAGCCAGCAGGAGATCGTTCGCAAGGAGCTTACGCTTGTCGGCTCCCGCCTCAACCGCCGTTTCATTCCCGAAGTCGTCGAGTGGTTGGAGGCCGGCAAGCTGAAGCCGTCGAATATGATCACGCAGACCTTCGGCGCTAAGGATGCTCGCGCTGCTTTCAATCTCATCGAACAGAATCCCGAGAAGACTTTGAAAGTCCAACTGGCCTTCGACGCCTGAGCACTGTTTTAAACGGCTACCCACGACCAGAAAAGGCTTCAGCATAGCCTGCGTCGGCGAGTGCATCATCAAGCAGTCGAGTCTCGGCGAGGACCAATGGCGATTGGCTTTCGCCGCGGATACGTTCAACACACTCTGGACGATGCGTGGTCTTTTGCCGGAGAATCGCGTCCTGGACTTTGTTTCCGTTTTCGGCAACGATCCCTTTTCGCGGCGTCAGATCGAATTACTGGTAGGCACGAGGATCGGCATCGTGCAAAGCCCGGCTCTCCCGGGTTTAAAGCCTGGAATTTCTACCATCACCCTGAATGGCTATGAGCGCAACTTCGACTACTGGCGCAGCCAATCCGCTGCCCGGCGGTTGGCTTCGTACTTTGACCTGTTTGCGGCGAGACTCGAGGATCGCGATCTCATCTATTTCTCCGCAATAATCCTGGCAATTCTTACCTTTGACTACCAGAAGGTGCTTCTCGATGCGCTTTAATCGTCTAAGCGTAAGGGAGCGATGATCGCATTCGATCCAAATTATCCGGAGCCAGACTGTGGGAGACACCGGAACCGGCCAGCATCCGAAAAGGGTCGCCACGCCATTGAAGGCAACCATGCGCCAGAAGAGGTCATTGCAATGATCTTGGTGTGGCCCATCCGCGAATCGCCGTATTTTTAGCCTCGGAATCTTCTCGACGCGCCACCATTCGTTCGACCTCTGCTATGTACTGTGTTCCCCAACTGTAAAGCGGCCTCAGCGCTTCAGCGAGCGTATGTCCGAAGGGAGTGAGCGAGTATTCGACCTTTGGCGGAACCTCCTTGAAGTCGGTGCGCTTGACGACTCCGTCCACCTCCAGCTCCTTGAGCTGCTGTATCAGCATCTTGTCGCTGACGCGCCCGACGGCGCGCCTGAGTTCACCATAGCGCCGTCCGTCACCGAGGAGGTGAAACAGGATTAGCGGCTTCCACTTCCCACCGATAACGGCCATTGCGGCATCAAGGCCGCAGGTAAAACCAGATGTACTCACTGCGCAAATTCCTTATGCTTACCAAAAAGTGCATACTGGTATAACAGAAACCAAAAGTCTATGTCGACGTGGCATTACATCTGCAAGGAGATCGAGATGGGCAGACTTGAAGGAAAAATCGCTGTTGTTACGGGTGCAACGAGCGGTATCGGTCTCGCCACCGCTAAGCTGTTTGCTGCGGAAGGCGCGCATGTCTACATCACCGGACGCCGCAAGGACGTTCTCGACAAGGCTGTTAGGGAATTCGGTGGAACCGTCACTGGTATCAAGGCGGACTCAAGCAGCAACGCGGATCTGGACCGTCTGTATGAGCAGGTGAAGTCGGAACGTGGCCGCCTCGACGTTCTCGTTGCCAATGCCGGCGGCCTTACGACACTTCCTCTGGGGCAGATTACTGAAGAACAGGTGGACGAGACCTTCGGTCGCAACGTCAAGGCGGTGATCTTCACCGTGCAGAAGGCCCTTCCTCTGATGGTCAGAGGCTCGTCCATCATCCTGATCGGTTCCACTGCAAGCATTGAGGGCCGTCAAGGCTTTTCTATATATTCCGCCTCCAAGGCTGCAGTACGCAATCTGGCCCGGTCCTGGGTGCTTGACCTCAAGGAAACAGGCATTCGCGTGAACGTTCTTTCCCCCGGACCCACCCGTACCCCTGGCTTGCTTGCAATGGCAGGCGACGACAAAGATCAGCAGCAGGGTCTTCTTGACTACATCGCCTCCCAAATCCCGTTGGGTCGGGTTGGTGAACCGGATGATATTGCCAAGGCCGCCCTGTTCCTCGCCTCGGACGACTCGAGCTTTGTCAACGGCGCCGAACTTTTTGCCGACGGCGGCCAGGCTCAGGTCTGACGTGAATTTTTGGATGCGGTCTTGGGGCCGCTCCTGCCTTTGCACAGGCTTCTGCGGAGATCCCCTTCGGGCCGAAAGCGACTTCAGCCGTTTGTTCGTCCCGAATAATTCCACGGCAAAAGCCCATCGATCCGGTTCTGCTTGTGTCCGTTGATGATGACACTAAGCGTCGCGGTCAAATAAGCCAGCGGATCACGGCATTAATTTTTAAGGTTTATGACGATCGTTGAACTATGCCGAGTGTCTCTTCTATTGTTTGCAGCGAACCGTGCGGTCCCAGCCCGTTCGGCGGGTCGCGGTTGTTTGGCACGCGGCATACTTCTCATGCTTAGATGGCGTTCAGGAATTCCAGAAGCCGGTCGCTAGGTCGAAATCGCTCGGCCTTGGCGCGTTCTTACTGCTTCAGCTTTGCGAGTGCAGATTTCTTCAGTTCGAGATGCGCATGAAGATAGGTTGTCTCCACGGAGATTTACGGTGATTGATCATTGCTGACGAGATGAGGTGATCACGCCGGTCCAGACTAATCCACTTTAAATAAGCATCGCCGATCTTTCGATGACGGGTTGCAGGTTCGTATTTCATCAAGAGCGCAATTTGCAGTGTTTGTTTCCGACCTTGCTGTACGAAGGCCGATGCCTTAGCGCACGAATGGCGCTTGGGAGCGTCGGCGCTCGATTTGCGGCAATAAGCGGTTCCCGACCACCGACTTCTCCGCCCTAATCGTTCATGTAGTCGTGAACAATCCGCGCAAAATTTGGCGCGGTGACGGCAAGTCTCGCAAGCAACTCGGTCGTGACCAGCGCCGGCCTTCGATAGCCATTGGCTTGCCGATGGAGGACGTTCCTCACCATGGAGGGAGTTGCGTCAAACAACGCGCATAGAAATTCATCAGGATGCACCGCACTGATGCCGGCTGGGAGATCATAAAAGTCCCGAGTATTCGCGGTGACAATTGCTACCGCGCCGGAGACCGCTGCAGCCGCCGTTACGTGCCGGTCTTTGCTATCGTTGCGCATCGCCGGTTCAAGTTTTTCCCACCCTTCAACCATCGCCTCGGGAAATGCTTCTTCCATAACCTCGCGCAGAGTGTTGGCCGCGGTCGCAGGCATCCCGTAGTCTTTAACTAGGTTGTTTGTCATCTCTTCCAGAATTCTGGAGGACCAACGGATTTGAAAGAGCCCGGCGGCGGCACAGCGCAGGAGGGTGTCCCGCAGTAGCATTGGGAAAAGGACATTTGCGTCCAGGACTACGGTTATCATTTCACTGTCGTCGCTCGGTTTGACGCCTTTGATCTAAGAGCGCGGAGTCATTTATTATTGAATGGACAGGACTTAAATTGTCCCGCAGGCGGCATCAAGTCGAGGACGCGTATTGGCCTCCCAGCTCCCTAGTTTGACACGAACAAAGGGAGGTTGCGTTTGTAGCGTTTATGGGCCATATTGCGCCCATGGCTACATCACATCGCAATCCTTCTTCATCAAGATCGAAACAGTCGTCCAGCGCAGTTCTCCCAATCGAAAGGACGGCAGCTGCGCGCTTGGCAAGTATGCTTGTCCAGCGGACAACAAAGCAGGCAGAGTCGGTACAAATCGTGCTCGTCAACGGCGAGTCCGTGGAATTGCCAAGTGTGCTTGCCGACGTGATGTTCCGTGCCGCGCAGTTGGTGGCGGAGGGACGACATGTCACGGTGCTTGCCGATGAAGAACTCCTGTCCACCCAAGATGCTGCTGAGATTTTGGGTGTTTCTCGGCAATATCTCGTTCGTTTAATCGATCGGGGAGAGATAAGTGCAGAAAAGGTCGGAACGCATCGTCGGCTCCGAGCCAACGATATCGAAGCGTTCAAGATCGCGCGTGAGGCAGGACGCAACGCGGCGCTCGATCGCCTAACCGCACTCAGTGAGGAATTTGGTGGTTACGACTTGGGTGGTAACACTAAACCCTCTTCGCCAAATTAATACCATGCGGCAGATTCTGTTCCGCCGCCAGCATGTCTTCAACCATCCGCAGGCTGAGCGGAAACCGGAAATACAGCCACACGTCATGGGCGATGATTTCGGTGGGAAAACGATGGTAGGATCTCGGTCTGTGATGGTCCGTCATCTCACAATGAAACCGACGATTCGTTAAGTTGACGATGCCAGTTAGAGCCTGAAACGCTATGGCCGTCGCTCGGGTTCGCCATGGAAGGCAATGTCGCCGTCGTGCAGCACGGAAAATTTCAAGCTTAGAATCCACACAAGAAGTCCAGCAGCGCTATAGGCTGCACCCAATGCCGAAACACCAAGCCAGCCTGCCTCGGAATAGGCGATCGTCGATGTCGTTGCACCGGCGGCACTTCCTACGGAGTAAAACACCATATAGCCGCCAACCAACCGACTGCTCGCCTCGGGATGCCGCGTCAATATGATGCTTTGATTGGTTACATGAACTGCCTGCACCGAAAGGTCGAGAAGAAGGATGCCGATGAGCAGTGTGGGAATTGATTGGGGCAGGAGCGCGATCAGCTCCCATGACAGGACAAGCAGCACGAGCGAGTAGCCTGTTGTGCTCTGCGCGTGTCCGCGATCTGCCAGCTTCCCTGCAAATGTGGCAGCGACTGCGCCCGCTAATCCGACTAGCCCGAACAATCCGATTTCTGTATGCGAGTAACTGAACGGCGCTGCGCTGAGCGGAAGCACAAGCGTGGTCCAGAACGCACTGAAGGTTGCAAAGATCAAAAGTGCTAGAATGCCACGCAGCAGCAGAACTCGGTCTCGTAGAAAAAGGATTGGCATGGAACGTAGAGACGACAAGTAGCCTTCGTTAGGCGCAGTTGGAGTCAGGCTAGGTATGACGCAACCGAGGAGAACCGTGATGACGACCATCACGGCGGCTGATGTCAGATAGACCGTTCGCCAACTACCCAGATCCGTGAGAACTCCCGCTATCGATCGTGCGGCAAGGATGCCGATCACGACGCCGCTGGTTACGATCCCCAAGGCCTTCCCACGTTCGTGAGAGGAGGCCTGCGTTGCTGCGAAGGCGACAGCGACCTGCGCATTGACTGCCAGCAATCCAACGATTGCCATTGCCACCATAAGCACTGTCTTGGCGTTGGCCTTCGCCACGACAAGCAAAGCTGCGGCCGACAGACTTGTCAGGGCGATAACGAGCTTCCGGCGATCAACGAGATCACCAAGCGGCACCAAAAAGATGAGGCCAAGTCCATAGCCGATCTGCGTCAGTGTAACGACCAATCCAGCGTGTGCCGGAGGAATGCTAAAGGCTGCCGCCATCTGGTCTAAAAGGGGCTGCGCGAAATACACGTTGGCAACGCTTAGACCGGCAGTCAGGGCGAGGGCCAGCGCCGTCCCCGTGGTCAAGCCTCGCTCTTGTCGCCGTCCAGCATTTGTCTCGATCCCATATCCATCTTTACATCGCAACATCGAATTGTGCCTGGTCCTATATTGAAACCACTTGTGTCGCACCATTTCTAGTTCTAAATCAGGACCACATTTGGAGGAAGAAGTCATGGTGAAGCGGACCAGTGTATGGGATACGGGCTGTCCTGTGGCGCGGGCACTTGACGTGATCGGGGACTGGTGGTCACTCCTCATTATCAGGGATGCGTTCGATGGAATCCGTCGCTTTACCGAGTTTCAAAATAGCCTTGGTATCGCAAAGGGTATGCTTGCGGCGCGCCTAAAAGGCCTAACCGAGCAGGGTATTTTTGAGCTTGGGCCCGCGTCCGACGGAAGTGCTTATCGAGAATATTCTTTGACGGAAAAGGGACGCGGCCTTTTCCTCATTATAGTTGCTCTTAGGCAATGGGGGGAAGACTATCTTTATGCGCCTGGCGAACTTCACTCAGTCCTTGTAGAGCGGTCCTCCGGTTCATTGGTAGGACGTCTAGAGCTGCGCGGCGGCCATGGGCATCCGCTGGACTGGCGCCAGACCGAAGTCAGGAAAATTGCGAACGCCTGATCCACCGACTTAGTCCAAGCCAATTCCTACCTGCAACGCGTTGGAACGATAGGTTCGGGAGCAAACCCTGTCGATGGGGGTAGAGGCGCTACAGGGCGAGTTCCTGTGCCGCCGCCGCAAGGAGAGACATAGCATTGGTCGAAGACCGTATGGCTTCGATCCCTAATAGATTTATCAACTGGACCTGCGCTTGTTCCCAGGCAGCCATTGCTTCGCCCATCAATCGTTCGCCGCGCTCGGTCAGCACGAGACGCTTGCCGGCTCGACCTCGGCTGCCGATGTTAGCAACGAGGTCTCTCTGAACAAGGGTCTGGATGCTCCGGCTCAGCGTCGTAGGATCAACGCCAGCCCTTGCTGCCAGTTCGACGACTGTCGGCTGATCACTTCCTCCGATACCAACCATTAAGCTGAACTGTTCAGGGGTGATCGAAAGCGTCCGGAAGGCATTGTTATAAAAACGTGTGAGCGCTCGCGCGGTCGAGCGCGCCTGAAAAGCGGGGCAGGTCGCCTCCACCCGTCGGTATAGATCGGCTAACTCAGTCATTCGAGCCCTCGACAAATCCAAATGGCTAGAATACTGTATATGCATTATTGCTGGAGATCTATGGTATGCCTGCTTTTGTTCACGTTAATTTTCGCATCAAGGACAGCAAGCGCCAAGCAAGGATCGCCCCTATGTTTCAACAGGCTCTGCAAACCGCTGGCGGACGCATCGTGCATTTTGGTCCCGTCGTTGAGCTTTTGGAGGGGGATGCGCCGTTGCCTATGGCAGGCATTTTCGAGTTTGAGACGGTAGATCACGCGCTGGCATTTTACCGATCGCCCGAGTATGCACCCATCAAGGCAGAGCGAGATCTTGCGCAAGAAGCGCGAATATTCATTGTGGACGCAAGTTGAAATGATAGCCGCATCTCATCCGGCCTCTGTGCCATGGCCGTTCGATGCCGCCAATAGGCGAACGATTTGAGTGACGGTGGGATGCCTTACTGCTTCCGATTTTAGCCAGCGGTTCGAATCCTTTCAAGACCTGAGAACATGTGCCGAAGGCTAACTACTCGTCTTTCCGCTGACATCTGCATAGTTGTGCAGGACTGCACTCGACGCGACGCGATTCCCACCAGCTCTTGATCAGGCAGCAAGACCGTGAGCCTCCAACGCTTTAAACAGCTCGGTCTCACCCACCGGCTTGGTCAGAAAGGAGGCGTTGGCGGGTAGCTTCGCATGATCTGGATTGTATCGTCCGGAAATAACGATGATCCGGCAATCAGGCCAGCGGTCACAAACCCGGCGCGCCAGTTCCAGTCCATCCATCGAGCCCGGCATGTCGATATCGGTGATGAGCGCTGAGACATCCGCTTCAAGCAGGATCGCCCAGGCCTCGTCGGCATTGGCCGCTTCCAGCACCGCGTAGCCGGCATCTTGGAGGGTATCGGCGAGATCCATCCGTATCAGGCCATCATCTTCGACGACCAGAAGTGGTCCCTTTGTTGATAAGGCCATATCAGTGCTCCTTTTGGAAACCGGCAAGATCGGCCGAAATCGAAAACCTCAGGCCGTCGGCCTCGTAGTCGATGGACAACTGACAGTCCGCCGTGCCGTTGAGGCCGGCTCTGATCAGACGGCTGCCTGTTCCTTCTTTTTCGGGTCTGGACACCGGCGGCCCGCCCGTTTCTTTCCACTCGAGCTTGAAGCGATCGCGGTAGGTGCCGCCGACACACCACGTCAATGTAATGCGGCCGTCCGGACTTGAAAGCGCACCGTACTTTACGGCGTTGGTCGCCAATTCATGCAGGATCAGCGATAGCGAAAGGGCGGGTCGAGACCCCACCGTCATATTCGGACCAGCCACGAGAACGCGCGGATGGTCGGGACTATCGTGGATGGCGGTCATCTGGGCCACCAGATCGCCAACTCTCGAATGACCTGTGCCGCCTTCGATGATTGCATCGTGCGATCGGCTGAGAACCGAGATCCGGTCGCTCAGGTTCGTGCGTGCGGTCTGCGTATCGATTGCGTGCCGCAGCGTTTGCGAGGCGATCGCCTGGACCATGGCAAGCTGGTTTTTCAGTCGGTGGCCGAGCTCGTAGGCGAGCAGCTCGCGATGCTTTTCTTCGGCCCTCAGTGCCGTGACATCGCGGGCTTGAACGAGAATGCCGGTGATGCAGCCTTCCGGACTGCGGGTCGGCTGATAGACGAGATCAATTAGCCGGTTCTGCTCTTCGCCTTCTGGTCCCCGGTTGAGCTTGACCGGCAGGTTTTTTGCGACGAACGGCTCACCGGTTGCAAAGACACCGTCCAGGATCCCGATGAAACCTTGGCGAATGACCTCGGGCACGGCCTCCGCGACCGTTTTTCCAATAATCTCGCGCCCCACGCCGATCATCGCATAATATTCTTCATTGGCATATTCGAACACGTGATCCTTGCCCGTCAGCATGGCAATGCCGCCTTGGCTGAGTTCGAAGACCTGCATGAAGCGTTCCTTGAGGTCGTCCTGCGCGCGGCGGGCACGCACCTCCGATGTCGTCTCGGTGCAGGCGCAGAACATGCCGAGCACCGAGCCCCATGGATCGCGTACCGGCGTATAGGAGAACGCGAAATGGGTTTCTTCGGGATACCCGTTGCGGTGCATCGTGAACTGGATGTCAGCCATCGACGTACCCTGGCCGGCATAGGCGGCCGAGATGATCGGCTCGACCTGGTCCCAAATGTCATGCCAGAGCGACTGGAAGCTCCCACCGAAGGCAGCAGGATGGCGATTGCCGCACATCGCGGCATAGCCGTCATTGTAAAGCGTCGTCTGCTCAGGCCCCCAGACGATCAGCATGGGTTGCAGCGAGCCGAGCATGACGCTCGTCAGTGTCTTGAGCTCAGGGGGCCACGCTGTCTGCGGACCGAGCGGAGACGTTGCCCAATCGAAGCCCTCAAAGATCGTCGCGCAGCCGCTGGGTGGAAACTGAATGGTCAAAGCCGGCTGTGATCCTGATGTTGAGCGGTGGCTGATATATGGGCGCCCGACGACGTTTGGAAAGGCTTGATCACCCGGACAGTTAATTCGGGAGTATCGGCAGGACGGCGTCTCAGATCGGCTCACGTCTATCGCGCCGTCGAGTATGGGAACATGTGAAGATGGACATTAAAGCCCTATGGCCCTAATATCGCTCTCATCGTTCGCAGACTGGTAGGGCGCGGTCGGCTGGGAGATGATCCGCTCTTGCCCCGAGCAGGAGTGAAGCAGTGTCTATCTCCATCGAAATCACTCCCGTCGATATCGAAACCTCGAAAATCGCGACACCCCTGTCGACGCTGAACAAGGCGATCGCGGCTATGGGACGCGCCGAGAGCTTCGAAGATGTGGTGGAAACGCTGCGCGCGACCGCGCGATCGCTGATCGGATGCGATGGCATCGCCATCATCCGTCGCGACGGCGATTTCTGCCACTACATCGAAGAAGATGCGATTGGGCCGCTTTGGAAGGGCCACAAATTTCCTGCTTCAGCCTGTATCAGCGGCTGGGCGATTATCCATCGGCAAACCGTGCTGGTCCCCGATGTCGTCAAAGACAACCGGATCCCCCACGAGCTCTATGCCGGCACCTTCGTAAAGTCGGTTGCGATGGCACCAGTCCGTGTCGAAAGCCCGATCGGTGCTATCGGGGCCTACTGGGCAAGGCCGTATTCGCCAGCCGAGTGGGAAGTCGATGTGCTGGAAACGCTCGCGGGCGCGGCTGCAATTGCAATCGATAAGACCCAGGCAGTCCAAACCGTTGCCAACGCCGACAAGCCGCCAGTCGTGGACGATGTCGCAAGCGCCGAAGACTTTTCCAAGGATATCGCACGCGTCGCCGGTATCGCGGCTGTCCCGACAATCCTCGATGTCGTCCTGCGCATGACGGGAATGGGCTTTGCTGCCGTCGCCAGGGTCACTGACGATCGCTGGATCACGTGCCAATCGCTCGATCATGTCGGCTTTGGCCTCAAGCCCGGCGACGAACTGCCGGTCCAAAGCACGCTCTGCGATGAAATCCGCGGGCATCGCCAGCCGATCGTCTTCGATGATGCTGCCGAAGAGCCGCTCTACCGCGACCACCATACGCCGCGGATCTACGGTCTGCGCAGCTATATCTCCGTGCCGATCATTCTGGCCAACGGCCAGTTTTTTGGCACGCTCTGCGCTATTGATCCCAATCCGGCAAAGGTCAACAATCCGCAAGTCATCGGCACATTCAAGCTGTTTGCTGAGCTGATCGGCCATCACCTCTACGCGGATGACCGTCTCAAGGCGACGGAAGAGCTGCTCGAACGCGAGAAGGATCTGTCGGAGCTGCGCGAGCAGTTCATTGCCGTGCTTGGCCATGACCTGCGCAATCCGATTGCCGCTGTCGACGCCGGCACCTCGCGGCTCCTGAAGGAAGGCTGGACGGCGCGCAGCCCTCTCGTCCTGAAACTGATGAAGGCCAGCATATCTCGGATGATCGGGCTTGTTGACAATGTAATGGATCTGGCCCGGGCGAGAATGGGCGGAGGCATTACCCTCGATCTGGCAGAGGACGATCTTGGCCTCACCCTTCGCCATGTTGTCGAAGAGCTGCAGTTGTCTCATCCGGATCGGGAGATTGCCGTTTCGCTCGATCTCCCGGCAGCACTTGCCATCGACAGACTGCGGCTTGCCCAGCTGTTTTCCAACCTGGTGTCGAATGCCATCACCCATGGTGTCGAGACCGAGCCCGTCAGGATCGTCGCTGGCGTGCATGACCGGATCTTGGAAGTGTCCGTCGCCAACGGCGGGCAGCCGATTTCTGAAGAGACGATCGCAAAACTGTTCCAGCCATTCCGACGCGGTGATCTGCGGCCGAGCATGCAGGGGCTCGGCCTTGGTCTGTTTATCGCCTCGGAGATCGCTGCGGCTCATGGCGGCACTATCATTGTGAACTCGGATGAGATCGAGACACGCTTCACCTTCCGCATGCCTCTGGTCGGTTGAGGCTTTAGATGACCGCGGTGCGGTTCGCCTCAGGTGAATTCAGTGGCTTTGATGGCTGACTTCTTGTGAACACATTGGTTGCGTACTAGGTCCTATCGGCATTGCTGATGAGCACTGAATGAATTCGCCGCTCGCAATGCTTCGTCGCCATCTGGCTTTGACCAAGGATGTACTGGCATTGATAAAGAGGCGACGGTGAGGAAGGTCGGTGCGATTTCGCCCCGGCCTTTTTGTTGTCGCGACTTCCAATCACTTGGATGGTGCGTCGGTAAGCATATGATTTCCCAGCGGTTCGAAACCGAGGGTTGCTGGTTCAGATCCCTTCAAGGAGCGGGAAATAAGAAAGCCTCAACGCTCAGGAACCAGCCGCGAAGAAGCGCGGCTGTTCTGTAATAGAAAGACATCACGCTTTCAATTTGCTTAGCGGCGAAGGGTTGTAGGTGATTTGCCATAGATGCGTCGGAAAGAGCGGCCCATGTTGGACGCGCTGCTAAAGCCAACGTCAACCGCTATGTCGATCAATGGTCTGTTGGTGCTAGTGATCAGATGGCTTGCGCGGCGCAGCCGCAGCAGCTTGTAAGCTTCTGCTGGAGAGTAGCCCAGAACGTTCTGAAACAGCCGCTCCAGTTGACGACGCGACAGTTGTACGGCTTGCGCGAGACGTTCGATTTCCATCGGCTCGGCAATATGCTGCTCCATCAAAAGCAGCACGGCGTTGACGCGCTGATCGATTTCGTCGCTGTTATTGCGCGGCTGCATGGGCACGCGTGACTGGCTGTCGCTGGCCTTGCGCGGTGAGGTGATTTGCAAAATGTCGAGTGCATTGCGTTCCGCATCGCGACTGACCTTGGCGCGCACGATAAAGGCTGCCAGATCAGCAGAGCTGGCGCCGCCTGCGCAGGAACCGCGTTTCCCACCGAAATTGAAAAGCCGGTCCGGCCTGACACGGAGATCGGGAAAACGCTCCCGAAACGCCTCGAAGTGCAACCAGCTCACGCAGGTCTCGTGCTCCTTCATATGGCCCGCTTCGGCCAGAATGAAGGAACCGGTGCATACTCCGAGCAACGGTATATCGAGGGCTGCGGCGCGTTTCAGATAGTCCAGCCTCTGCCGGTTACACGCCACATCCTCCGAAAGAAGACCACCGACGACGACAAGAGCATCGAAGCGCTCCGGCGACACCAGATCGCTGGTAGGCGCAACGCTGACCCCGCAACTGGAGCGGATGAGATGCCGCGTATCACCAAGCACTTCCCAATCCGCCAGCACTCTGCCGGAACGGTCCAGCTCATCGCTTGCCAGACGCAGCGTATCGACAAATAGCGAAAAGGCCGAGAGGGTAAAGGCGCGACCGAGAATGAAACCGACTTTAAGCCGCGCACGAGATTGAGGTTTGCAATTGGGTTGTATCTGCTGCATCCGACGTTCCTGAACACACAGTTTCTAGGAGACCGATCTATAGCCCCTTCATCCACTCATCCGTCAAATTTCATCTCCTAATCGTACAATGAGAATTTTAGATTGGTGGCGAAGGCTTTTGCCTTTCTATTCGCAACGAAACTCAGGGTGAGACGATGCGGCTGGCTGTGCGTCTGTGAAGGGCTTCTGATGCGAGGCCTGCAAGTTCCTGCATGAACAGGTCCATGATGTTCGATGACTTTTCGTCCTGCCGCGTTGCAATGACAAATGGTGACTTCAATGTTGTAGTTGATGCTAGAATCGGCTTGAGTTTAGATGCCTCTACCCATTGCCGCGCGTAATGTTCTGGGAGGTAGCCAAGGAAACAGCCTGACATGATAAACATGGCTTGTGCTTCCATATTGGAGGCGAAAGCTTTCGTTCTTGCGTTTGGAAAAAATTCGAGTTCTTGGCGATTTGCGTAAGGTCTGACAACAAAATCGAATGTCTCAACGAGGTCTTGCGTCACATCCTCAGGAGCGAACTGAAACAGGGCATGACCTTCTGCGCAATAAAGGACATGCATTTCTTCCTTGAAAGGCGTCGTCTTGATGCCGCGAAATGGTTGAGCATGTGGTAATATTGCTAAATCCAGACCTCCAACGGCGATTTCTGTGAGCAATGCTTCCGGATGACCGACCGTGATCTCGATCCTTGCCTCTGGAGCTTTGTTACTGATCTTTGCGATAACGTTGGGCAACGGGAGTTCGTCATCGGTAACTGTATTATCGATCAGGCCCAGTCGAAGCGTTCCGGTAATCTTGTTTTTTAACTTGCCAATATCGCTCTCAAACGAATTGAGAGCGAGATAAAGCCCTTTCGATCTTTCATAAACAACCGATCCGCGGTCTGTGAGCTCAAAGCCTGAACGGCCTCGGCGGCATAGAGCGAAGCCGAAGCGATCCTCTAGAGCTTTGATGTGAAAGCTGACAGCAGATTGACTGAGCCCGAGTGATATTTGCGCGCCAGTAAAACTGCCGTGTTCCACAACAGAGCGAAATACCGCGAGCGATCGCAAGTCTGATTGGCTAATCTGCACGTCATTCCTCATATCAACATTTCTGATGTAAACTGCAGCACTCTCCTATTTTTCTGGAATTCTGTCCATGTTCTCATCGTTTCGCAAACCGTCGTGCTCCGAAAGTGCGGGGACAGATTTTCCAAAAAGGATTGAGATGAGCGAACACGGTTACGAGAAAGGAAGGCTGGATTTGCCTTTCGTCGGCATTTCCACTTTTGCGAAAAGCCCCTATGTGGCTGACTGGGATGCTATTGACGCCGATGTTGCGGTATTGGGCGCGCCATTCGACTTTGGCACGCAATGGCGGGCTGGCGCCCGTTTTGGGCCGCGTGGTATAAGAGAGGCTTCCACACTTTTTTCTTTCGGTCACTCCGGCGCTTATGATCACGAGGATGATTGTACTTATCTCGAAGATGTTCGCATCGTCGATATAGGAGATGCCGATATTGTGCATACGGACACGGGGCGAAGCCACGCAAACATCGAACTGGCAGTGCGTAAGATTTTAGCTGCCGGGGCTCTTCCGGTAGTGCTGGGCGGCGATCATTCGATCAATATTCCCTGCATCAATGCCTTTTCAGATCAGGACGATATCCATGTCGTTCAAATCGACGCTCATCTGGATTTTGTCGATGAGCGGCATGGCGTGCGCTTCGGTCATGGGAGCCCGATGCGCAGAGCTTCGGAAAAGGCCTGGGTCAGTGGAATGACACAACTCGGTATTCGCAACGTCTCGTCCACAGCGAAAGAGGGTTACGAGCATGCGCGTTCGGTAGGCTCAGACATTCTCTCGGTTCGGCAAATCAGAAAGCTTGGTGTTGAAGCGGTGCTCCAGCGTATCCCTGAAGGGAAGCGATATTATCTCACGATCGATATCGACGGGTTTGATCCATCTATCGCGCCCGGTACCGGCACGCCGAGCCACGGTGGTTTCATCTATTATGAGGTGCTGGAAATCATAGCTGGTCTGGCGAGCCGGGGAACGATTGTCGGTATCGATCTGGTCGAGGTCGCGCCCGACTACGACCATACCGGTTCGACGGCTATTCTCGCTGCTCAGTTATTGCTCAACACGATAGGCCGCGCATTTGCGAAGCGTCCATCCTCATAAGCTGCCCTCATGCGGTGATGACTGCAACTTATTTGCACTGCAACATAGCTCGCAATACCTTCAATCTCAGACCCGCGCAAAGACGGGCCAAACAGCAAAATATCTCCAGAGAGGTCATGATGAACAAGGCATTTTTTACGGCGACGGTGTTCGCCGCGCAGGTATCAGCAACGCTCGCATTCGGAGCGGAACCACTGTCGGTGATGAGCTTCGGCGGTGCTTATCAGGAGGCTCAGCGGAAGGCGGTTTTCCAGAGCTACACCGCAGAGACCGGAAGGCCGATATCTGAACAGGAATACGGCGGTGAGATTGCCAAGATCAAGGCGATGATCGATTCCGGCAACACGACCCTCGATGTCATCGATGTTGATGCTCCGACCCTGCTTCAGGGGTGCGATGAGGGCATTTTTGAGCCCATGCCGTGGGACAAGATTGGCGACCGCAGCGATTGGATCGATGGAACCTCGTCGGACTGTGGCGTTGGGACCGTTGTCTATGCGACGGTACTCTCATACGACTCTGAAAAGCTGAAGGACGCTCCAACGAAGCTTGCTGATCTGTTCGATCTCAAGACCTTCCCCGGCAAGCGTGGTCTTTGGAAAAACCCTGCCACCAATCTGGAGTTTGCCCTGTTGGCGGACGGCGTTGCGCCGGGTGATGTTTACGAAACGCTTGCTACACCCGAAGGCGTTGATCGGGCCTTTGCCAAGCTCGATACGATCAAGAGCCAGATCGTCTGGTGGGAGGCTGGCGCGCAGGCACCTCAATTGCTGGCGTCCGGCGAAGTCTCCATGACGACGGCCTGGAACGGTCGTATTTTCAACGCCAATAAGGAAGGCCGCAAGTTCGGTATCGTCTGGGACAACCAGATACTGGACACCGATTTCTGGGCAATCCCCAAGGGTGCGAAAGACATTGAGGCTTCGATCAATTTCATCCGTTTCGCGGTGGAGCCGAAAATCCTCGCGCAGACCACGAAATACATTCCCTATGGACCAGTTCGGAAAAGTGCGTCGGAATTTGTAGATCCAGCAAATGCCAAGGATTTGCCGACCAGTCCCGAAAACCTTCGTGCTTCTCTGACTCTTGATAATGCTTTCTGGGCAGACCATGGCGATGAAATTCGCAAGCGCTTCACGACCTGGCTTTCGAACTGACATGGTGGTGTCATCCATGGACAGGATTGGGAAAAATGACGAGTGGCTCGAAAAGGAGCTACTCGGACTGGACGCAAGCCCCGCAATGGTTACGTTCGAGAATGTTCAGAAAACCTATGACGGAAAAACGCTCGTCGTTAGGGATCTCAACCTGACCGTCAGGCAGGGAGAGTTTTTGACGATGCTCGGTCCATCGGGTTCGGGAAAGACCACGACATTGATGATGCTCGGCGGCTTCGAGCAGCCGACGAGTGGACATATCAGGTTGGGTGGGCAGGCGGTCGAACGATTGCCGCCGGAGAAACGAAACATCGGTTTCGTATTCCAGAATTACGCGCTTTTCCCGCATATGACCGTGCACGACAACATCGCCTTTCCACTGCGTTACAGGGGTATTCGCGGTGCGGACGCTTCTGCCCGTGTAAAAGCTGCGCTCGAAATGGTTAAGCTCGACGGTCTATCCGAGCGGAAGCCGCAACAACTGTCTGGCGGACAGCAACAACGCGTCGCGCTGGCCCGGGCGATGGTCTTCAATCCAAAGCTCATCCTCATGGATGAGCCTTTGGGGGCTCTGGACAAGCAGTTGCGTGAGCATATGCAAATCGAGATCAAGCAAATCCAGAAACGGCTCGGTATCACGATGGTTTATGTCACTCATGACCAGTCGGAAGCTCTGACCATGTCGGACCGCATCGCCATCTTCCACGAAGGGCGTATCCAGCAACTATCCGACCCTGTTTCCCTATACAATTCCCCGGAAAACCGGTTCGTCGCAAACTTTATCGGCGACAACAACACGCTGCCTTGCACCGTTCTGGCCATTGAGAACGGCATGTCTGTGCTTCAGATGGCCGATGGAACAGTGCTGAAAGGCGCGGGCAACGATGTGAAAGTTGGGCAGCCGGTCACTGTGTCGATCAGGCCGGAGTCTCTCGGCTTCTATTCGTCTGATTTACAGGTAAGCAACCTCATCGAAGGCACGGTGCTCGACAGCACGTTTCTAGGCGATCGAGCGCGGTTGAGCGTGAAAGTGTTCGGAGACGAGCAGATTGTAGCTTCGGTGCCCGCCAAGAGCGTTGGTCTGGGTCTCGCTCCTGGGACGCTGGTGCGGTTGAGATGTGACGCAACAGATTGCCGGATTTTGACCCAATGAGCGAGAATGCTTTGAACCCGGTTTCCACAAACCTCCTCCGCGTTTCTTTAATGCGATCAGAGAGGCCGATGAAATTGCGTGCCTTCGCGTTGGCGCTACCCGCAATTCTGTTTCTGTCTCTTACTTTTGCATTGCCGATCGGCCTTTTTCTCTTTTCCTCGTTGAATAATCCGGAGGTCGTGGAAACTCTGTCCAAAACGATCACAAGCCTTTCGGATTGGGACGGCCATTCAGTGCCCGCAGAGAACGCCTTCGCTGCCCTCATTGATGACCTCACCAAAGCAAAGAAGGAAAGTACCGCCGCCTCGCTGGGCAAGAGGTTGAATTATGAAAACGCGGGCATGCGAAGCCGGATTATGTCTCTGGTGCGGAAGGTCGACCAGCTCAAACCCGGCCCTATTGCGCCACAGGTTGTGGCTTTGGATGCGGCATGGGGCGAGCCTGAGACCTGGCGGATTATCCAGCGCAACGGCCATTCGCTGACGCCCTATTATCTGCTTACGGCGATTGACATGCGGCTTGATGATGCAAATGCACTTGCGGCTGTACCGGCAGAGCAGGCTGTTTTTCTCGACATCATCGGTCGTACCCTATGGATTGCAGCACTCGTCACTGCGGCGACGTTGATGCTTGGCTTTCCCACAGCCTACATCGTATCTGTCGCTCCCGCACGGCTGGCTGCCTTCATGACGCTTCTGATATTGCTGCCGTTGTGGACGTCTTTGCTGGTCCGCACGACGGCATGGGTCGTTCTTCTGCAAACGGATGGTGTCATCAATCAGATATTGACCGGGCTGCACATCACGACCGACAAACTCCAGTTGATGTTGACGCGGTTCGGAACCGTGACTGCGATGACGCATATCCAGCTTCCCTTCACCATACTGCCGATCCTCGCTGTGATGAAAACCATCCCGCAGGCGCAAATGCGTGCTGCACGCTCTCTGGGAGCCCCGGCGCTTTCCGCATTCTGGCGTATCTACGTGCCGCAGACACTTCCAGGCGTAGCTGCCGGGTGTCTTATGACCTTCATCCTGTCGCTGGGATATTACATCACGCCAGCGCTTGTTGGCGGGCCGAGGGACCAGATGCTTTCCAACTTCATCGCGACCTATATCAACCGCGACCTCAATTGGGGCATGGCGGCGGCTTTGGCCTTACTGCTTCTGGTCATGACGCTATCGATCTATCTTCTTTTCCTGCGTCTAGTGGGCGCTGAACGAATAAAGCTGGGGTGAGACCATGTGGCTTCCTGTCTACGCAACACCTGCCGAACGCGCGGCCAGAATTCTTGTATTTCTCCTCGCCTGTACGGTGCTTCTGTTTCTTATCGGACCGCTGCTCGTCATCTTTCCGCTGTCCGTCTCGAAGGATCCGTTCTTCACCTTTCCCATCAAAGAGTTTTCGCTTCGCTGGTACTCGGATTTCTTCCAGAATAGCAGGTGGACGCAAAGTCTCTGGAACAGTCTCGTCACGGCGACTGCAAGCACCACCATTGCCACCCTGCTTGGAACTGCCGCGGCTCTTGGCCTATCGCGCCCGAACTTTCCCATGCGAAAATTGGTCATGGCCCTGATTGTCTCACCGATGATTATGCCGGTGGTCATCGTCGCAGTCGGAGCCTATCTGTTTTTCGGTTTTCTCGGGCTCACGAACACACGCACGGGGCTGGTCATGGCGCATGTCGGTATGGCCGTGCCATTCGTGGTAATTACCGTGATGTCGTCTCTCTCCACCTACGACACCAATCTGTCGCGTGCTGGAGCAAGCCTCGGCGCTGGGCCAGTTTCGGTATTCCGCAATATAACGCTCCCACTGATCCTGCCAGGGGTACTCTCAGGCGCGCTCTTGGCCTTCGCGGTGTCTTTCGATGAGGTGATTGTTGCACTTTTCATGACGGGCGCGGAGCAGCGAACTCTTCCGGTTCAGATGTTCTCAGGAATACGGGACCAGATCAATCCGACCATAATGGCCGCTGCAAGCCTGCTGACAATCTGTTCGGTAAGTCTCTTCCTGCTGATCAGCATATCCAGCAGGCGGCGCACATCAAAGTGATCTAGATGGTCACTCGGCGAGAAAGGCATCGGCGAAATAGGCAGCGAAGCTTTCCGCTACTGGTGAGCGCTTTTTGTCTGCGCTCAAATAGATGCCGACGACCACGTCCGCTAGCCGAGGGAGATTGAGGTCGCCGTCCAGCAACTTCAGTTTTGTCGGAACAATGCGTCTAGCCAGGACCGTATTTCCAAATCCAGAGCCGACCGCCGCTTCCAGACCCGCAAGACTTGGGCTGGTGTACACCAGCTCATAACCTCGCCCCTCTCGTTGCAGAGCGGTCAGCATCGCGCGACGATAAAGGCAGCCTTCTGGATAACAGACGATGCGCATCTGTTCGCCATGTTTCGTGGCTAGGGCGTCGTTCACGTCACCCACCCAGTTCAGTGGCTCCTTCCATGTCATGAACGCGCCTTCAGCGGGTCCGTCTGGTGTCATCGCCACAACAATGTCGAAAACGCCATTTCGCAACCCTTGCAGAAGGTTGTGCGAGAGGTCGCAGACCACTTCGAAGGTGAAGTCGTGACCGCTCTCCTTCAAGCGGGGGATAAGTCTTGGCAGGAAATGATCGGCATAATCATTGGGAATACCAAGCCGGATCTTTCCCTTACCCTCTCGTTTCGAGAGACGAAGCACCATTTCGTCGTTCAGCGCAATCATCTGCCTCGCATAGGTGGCGACGAGTTCACCCGATTCCGTGGGCTGGGTCGGTGCATCTTTCACGAACAGGCTGACATCCAGCAGTTCCTGCAGCTTCTTCATTTGAAGACTGATTGCAGGTTGCGTGCGGCCAAGCTGCTCGGCGGCGCGTGTATGGCTCTTGAGGTCGATGACCGCTAGGAACGTGCGCAGAAGATCGGTCGGGATATTTCTCATTGGTCGATCACCTGAAAATGCGACAGCGGGCCTGTGAACAAGCCCGCTCTGCGAGATGTCTGATCAAGATCAGGGCTTGATGATATTGTGCTCAGGGCCGAAGGGGAAGCCGGTGATGTTTTCCGCGCCAGTTTCTCCGATGACAAGGATGTCATGCTCTCGATAGCCGCCTGCACCCGGCAAACCTTCAGGCAAGGTCAGCATAGGCTCCATTGATACGACCATGCCCGGTTGCAGGACCGTATTGATGTCTTCGCGGAGTTCGACACCGGCTTCACGTCCATAATAGTGAGACAGCACGCCGAATGAGTGGCCGTAACCAAAAGAGCGATAGCCCAACAGACCTTCTTCCCTGTAGATCTCGTTGAGTTCAGTGGCGACATCGCCACAGCGTGCCCCGGGCTTTAGAAGCTCCAGACCTCGGCGGTGAACTTTGCAGTTCACTTCCCATATGCGTAGATGCGCTTCCGAGGCGTGGTCGAAAAACAATGTGCGCTCCAGCGCTGTGTAATAACCTGCGATCATCGGGAAGCAGTTGAGAGACAGAATGTCACCTTTTCCCACTTTTCTGGATGTGACCGGGTTGTGCGCGCCATCCGTGTTGACGCCGGACTGGAACCAGACCCAAGTATCCATCAGTTCGGCATGCGGGAAGGTTTTTGCGATATGTCGCACCATCGCCTGTGTGCCCGCAAGAGCAACCTCATACTCCGGTACGGCTTCCTTGACTGCGGCAACGACGGCTGCACCGCCGATATCGGCTGTGGCGGCTCCAGCCTTGATCAGAGCTATCTCTTCCTCGGACTTGATCGTTCGAAGCCACATGGTTGGCGCGCCAACATCGACAAGTTCAACATTGGGGAGAGCGGCCTGCAACTGAACTCTGAGATCGATGGTAACATGATCGAACTCTATTCCCAGACGTCTAACGCCGGGAAGGAGTTGCTGGAGCGCATAATAGTAATTGTCGCGTTGCCAGTCGGTATAGGTGAGATTATCTCCGAACGTACGACGGTAGGGCTGCCCTGCATCGATCCCGGCGCTTACCGTGGTCGCATTCTCGTCCGTAATCACGAAGGCGTATTTGCGGCCAAAGTAGCAATACATGAAATCTGAAAAATAACAGACGTTATGATAAGACGTTAGCACCGCGGCATCGAGCTTCAATTCTTCAAGGATACGGCGCATCGCATTCTGACGACGGCTCATTTCCCCGGATGAAAACGTCGGCTCGACCTTCTGGCCGTTATGCATCTTTTGCAGCCGCAGAAGTTGGTTCGGCATTTCTCCAGCGTGGACATTCATTTTCTGACAACCCCTTCTCGTCAAGCAGTTGCCCATTGATAAAAAGTCCTCGCCTAAAAAGGTAATTAGAAGTTCCTATGCCATCATAATAGTTGAACGATAATGGAACCTTCGATCTCCACGGTCATCGGCTATGCGGGCTTCAGAGCATTCCATTTTCTTGTTTCGGCGATGCGGCTGGGTATAGGTCCGTCGCGTCGTGGTATGAGCGGAGCAGTGTCTACTGCAAAACCTTATTGGCAATTCGCGCTATATAGGCGTTTTTAATCGAAATTCAGAAATAGGTCGCGAGTTCGATCCCACTCAAGAGCTATGCTCAGAGATCAGGCCAATGGTAGAAGGCCATCCGACACTCCTAGCTAGTCAATTCCAGGCAGAGAGATTCTTCCAGTTGGCCGGGAAGCCCATCGCGGCCTGGTCTGCCAGTGGGCATGAATCCATCAGGCCTGCGATCTGTTCGCGCCATTGGTTGTTCGGTGCAACGATATCCATAAGATAGCCGAGAACTGCAATGGTGTTGTAGACTCGCCCCTGCGCATTTCCATTCATAGCCAGCTTTAAGCTCGCAGGAGACGTCGGCACAATCATCTTTACCGTCACCTGTTTGTTCCAAAGTCGGCCGTGATGGGCACAGATGTTGCGGATGTATGTCAGGTGATGGGCGAGCGATACCAAAACCGATTCATCCAACCCATAAACCTTGGCGATCGCCTGCCGATCCGGCCGGTTCTTGAGATTATTATACCACATCGAGAGTTGCCCCAACGATATCACTTCGGCTGTCATCCAGATGGGTGGGTGCTCTGGATCGTCGTATTTATTCCTGTAGTGAAGTATGAAGGTATCTTTCGACCTTGCCAGATCCTCGATCAATTTGGCGAAGGCTTGAGCATATCGATCTGGCCGGTGATAGAGACCAGGATCGAGATAGCCGTGTGGCCCGTATTTCATGGCAAGGTAATGTGCCCAGCTACCTCGCAAGGATACTTCAATCCTTTCGATCGCATCCATCACGAGGAGGCGCAGCCGCCTATCAAAAATGTATAGCTCCAAGACTTGGTCGAAGGAGGTTCCAGCTTTAAACCCATGCTTGCCACTAGCCTGTGACACGTCCTCGAATGGCAACCAGTAGGCCCGCAGCCGATAATAGCTTATATGCTGGAGGCAATGGGCAGCGTGGGCATGATCTGGGACAGCCATTCCCCTTGCTTCCAGCAAGGCGATTTGGTCGGGAATGGAGACGGAGGGCTTTTCGAACTTCATGCCATTTCATAGGCGGATTCGAATAGCTATAAAACAAAAAACCCGCCGGGGTGCGCAGTTTCGGAACCGAGGTTCCGTCCGAGGCGTGGCGGGTGTTGTTGAGCAACGATATGGAGCAATCCTATTAAGAAAGCAACAATGGAAGGATAAAAAATGTACCCATCTATGTGGGTTGCAGGCCAAGCCATTGATGCGGAATCAAGATTTCTTNGGTTCCGTCCGAGGCGTGGCGGGTGTTGTTGAGCAACGATATGGAGCAATCCTATTAAGAAAGCAACAATGGAAGGATAAAAAATGTACCCATCTATGTGGGTTGCAGGCCAAGCCATTGATGCGGAATCAAGATTTCTTTCAAGGAGCGATCTGACCGAAATCGAGCGTATACTTAGGGTCTGGCCGACGACAGGTGGCTGCCCATTGTTCGATGGAACAGTTGTAGAGCGAGAAGCCGTCTGCCTGGCAGACACTCTCTCGGCCGGCGCCATCATCATCGGCAAGACCAAGTTGCGCGAGGTGACGGCCGGCAATCAAGACAATCCCTGGCAAGTATCTGTTTCCGAACGCACTCGCTCTCGATGAGCGAAGGCTGCATCAACGAGGTCCGCGGTTCGTGTCCCTTCAAGAGCAAAATCAACCGCTAGCCCGTCCATACCTATTTTCTCGAGATAACTTTCGGCTTTGGTTGATATAGACGCCGTTTGACATTCGGACGCAAAGCATTGCTGAGATCTTTGTGCGCGGTCGAAAGGTCGAACCATTCGGGATCGAAGTAACCACCGCACCACCGAATGGTTTCGGCAAACTCGGGATCGTCTGGATCGGCAATGATCTCCAGAAACCGCTCGTACCCTGATACGCCACCGACGTCTTCAGGCGGTCGCGCCCGTTCGCCGGCGACGCAGCTTCCGTGCTTGGGCGCGGTGCCGAGTGTCAAAAAGTCCTCGACCACGACGGTATGCCGCCAACCGTCCCCGAAATCATAGTGGTAGCCGAAGACAGCGCCCTGCTCAAAGTCAAGCAAACGAACCTCCCTATGATCGAAGACCCGAGGATCGTCGTCGGTCGCGTCCTCCTCCAGGATCTCAACATCCCCATAGCGAAGACCGCCGATCCGGAACTCATAGAGATGATAGTTCCACCAGTTGAAGGCTGCCTGAATGCCGAGATGCAGATGTTCCAGGTTCCAGTAAACAGGCAGAACCAGACGGCGCCAGATGACGGGCTCGATTTCATCGATGGAAACTTTAATCTGAACGGCGTTTGTGGCTTTGAACATTGCCGGATTGAACAAGGTTGCCAGTAGGCCGTCAAGATTAGTGCGCGCACCACGCGCCTGAGATACTCCGGTGGCATAAGGAATTAAAAGTCATTCCAAATGGCTCCAGTTCCATCAAGTGTCAGAGTAACTCACCAGATCAACAAGCCGGCTTTCAATGGTAATCCAACTGATTCCTGCTCGGCGGACGTGATTTGTTGAGGCTTCGCGCTGGCGACCATCGCTGATATATTAGACTTTCAAGTGGAATCCGTCATCCCAATGCCGACTGCTGGATGGCGTCAGTTCTCAGGTCGCAAAGATCCTATGCGCCACCCGGAAGCGCTCAGGCCGACTTGCGCTGGTGGGCTCGAAACGCGGCCGGCGGCATTCCATTCGCGCGGACAAAGGCGCGGTTGAATGCCGCTTCGGAGGAATATCCTGCTTCGAACGCTATGCTGCTAATCGCCTGGTCTCCCTGGAGCAGTTGCTCTCTCGCAAGGAAAAGCCGCCAATCGCGCATATAAGAGATCGGTCCGGTCCCAAGGATGTTCTGAAAACGCTCGGAAAGAACGCTTCGGGAGGCACCCACTTCATTCATCAAGTTATTTAGCGTCCATGCACTCAGCGGATCGCGATGAATGAGTTGTAGGCACCTCCCGACGATCGGATCCCGAATGGCAGCCAGCCAGCCGGTCGTGCGGTGCGGCTCGGCAGAAAGCTGTCGGCGTAGGACCTCAAGCAAAACGATCTCGGTAAGGCGCTCCAGGATCGCCATTCCACCGCTGTGCGGGCAGTCCACCTCCCGGACGATTTGCGAGACGACCCCGTTGAGCCAGTCGTTCTCGTTGGCGGTGGAGACGTGAATGAATTCCGGCAGCGCCTCGCGAAAGGGCAGAAAGTGCATTGCCTCACAACGGACATAGCCGCAGAGAAAGCGGACCACGCGGTCAGAGTCGCCGAAACGCAAGATCGGCGTCTCAGACCAGGGCGATGGCGGTAATGCCCCACCTGGATCGAAGATCTGCCCTCCTTCGCCCGCGCCGATAAAATGCGCGCTGCTGAACGGGAACGCCGTTATGTCGCCTTCGCGTAGGGTGGTGCGTCGACCATTAAATTCAATCCAGCATGATCCGCCGCAAAGAATGTGAAAGCCGATGGCGTCCTTTGGTCGGTAAGACGCCGGGGAAGCATCGGTCTCCCAATCGCCCGATGGCATATAGCAATATTGAAGAGCTTCCGTGATACGGATCCGACGCAGCGCCTCGCTTATTAGCGTCTGGGGGTTTGCCTGCTCCAATCTTCGAAACTCCTGTGGAAGCGTTAGCTCAAAGACTTGAACGGTTCCGCTCCGATTCTTGCATCGGCCACGGCTGCAGATGGCCGAACGGTTACGCGACCTGATCTTGTTGCACAGCAACGCCACGAGCATTCTTAGGAGTCGTTAGACGTCCAGGCAGCGTAGTTCACCGAAGCATAATATCAACGCGGAAATTCGATCAATTCAAGCGGCATTCCAGACAAAGACGTAGAGACCACCGCCTTTTAGGGTGCGCGCAACAACCTGAAAGGAAATTTTCCATGGCCGAAACCAACAAGAAACTTGTCATCCTGATCACGAAAGGCATCGAATCCGAATTGTCGTCGGTGGCGTTCACGATCGCAAATGGGGCAATCACCGCTGGCCTCGATGTCAGCCTATTCCTTACGAGCACTGGTATCGACCTTCTGCGGAAACGCGGACAGACGATGACGCAGGTGGCGCCGCTCGATCCCCTCGCTAAATTGATTGACGATTTCATGCAGGGAGGCGGCGCCGTTTGGGCCTGCACGCCTTGCGTTACTTCTCGCGGCTATGAGCAGTCAGACCTGCTGGATGGGGTGATAATCACCGGCGCCAGCCTCATGCATGCGGCAATCAAGGAAGGTGCTGCCACTCTCTCCTTCTGATTGGTAACTACGGCATCTGATGTCTTCAACGCGCAGAAATGCCCCGAAGGCATCAGACCGGCATCCTGGAAGCGCTCGTTCGCTGTCGGCCTGCTGATTTGATTGCGCTTTAAGCTCCGACCGTTCTGGTCGTCGAACGACTTCTTGGCGATAGCCGGCCGTCCGAACGTCGTGTCGGCGGTTCGAACTTCTTAAAGAGCAAGCGGAACTTGGAAACGCGAGCATTGAGTGCCCGATTCGCCGAGCGTTAAAGCCGCGCTGCTTGTGCAGGGTCGACTGCTTTGACTTCTACGGTCACGTCCATTGACAGGAAGGCGTCAGCCGCACCCATGA